>VXNP01000047.1 GCA_009840525.1 Gammaproteobacteria bacterium | reverse complement strand
TTGCCTTATCGGGTTTCTCGGGACCACGCTGGATCATGCAATCGCGGAGCGATGCTCCGCCATCAGCGCACCGGAAGCGGGGTTCGGGGGCGTCGCTCCCGTGCGGCCGCCGCTCCGCGAGCGGCGCAAAATGCCAGGGGGTCGCAGGGGGGCGGATCGCTCCCCTCGCCAGCCTCCGTGTTCAACACGGAGTCGGCTGGCTTACGGACATTAAGGCCGTCAGCCAGCCCTTGGGGAAGCGCGTCAGTCAGCCTGCGCCGGCGGGAATCTCGGGTCGGCGGAGTCTCCATACCATACACGGAGAAGCTCGATTCCGATCGTGTCAACCGCCCGAATCGAGGCGGTTTCCCAAGGGGTCCAACGCCGTCCCGGAGCCGTATCGGCCTCCGCCAGCGGCACCCCCGACGCCTTGGGCAACGGCTGCCGGAAGCCTGTCTCACGCCGCGCCGTCCCGGCTCTCTGCGATCCGTTCGCGGATCCACTCGTCCACCTCGGACTCGATCCAACCCACGGCGCGAGCACCCAGCGACACCGGCTTCGGAAAGCGCCCCTGCTCCAGCCGCACGTAGATGGTGCTGCGGGACAGCCCGGTGCGCCGCTGCACCTCCGGCAGACGCAGGATGCGCACGCGCACCGACCCTTCCAGTTCGATCACCTTCGTCATCGCTTCCTACCTCCTTCTCTCAATGATCACTCCCCGGAATCACCAGATCCGCGATCCCGGTCCCAAGCCGCCATGAACGCCAGAATCCGTTCGACCGTCACCAGTCTCGGCGACCGGCCCCGCCTCAAGTCGCCCCAGAAGCTCGGGTCGCCAACCGCGCGCTTCCCGAGTTCCGAAGGCGACATCCCCGTGTCCCGAAGGAACGCCGAAATCCGCCGCTCGAACCACCTCGTCGGGTTCTCCATTGCGCGACCACGAAATAGGATATTGTCAAACAGTGCAAGATGGTAGGAAATCGGATACTTCCCACCTCGTTGACGTTCAACGAGTTACGGAATCGGGATTTCGGCGCTCGCCGCCAGCAGGGCGGAAAACGTCCGCGCATCGCCCCTCGGCAAGCTCGAAAACAAGGCGTTCGGGATCGACTGGGGCGAGGGCGTTGGGAGCGTCGGAATCGAACGGTTACTGCCGCCCGACGAAGCTCCGGGTGAGGAGTCCCGTTGCATTCGCGGCAGTTAGTAGGTAATTTCCGACTTATGGGACGAACAAAGAAGGAAACCGGTCAACTGGATCCGGTGCGCCGGAGGCTGCTCAGGATGGTGGCCGACAGCGACACGAACCTGCGCACCGCCTCGCTCGCCATCGAGCGCAACGCCGCGTATCTGCACCAGTTCGTCCACCGGGGCACGCCCAAGGTGCTGGCCGAAGACGACCGCGAGGCCCTTGCCGAGCATCTGGGGTGCAGCTCCGACCTGCTCAAACACGGCCGGGGTTTCGGGCGCCGGGCACGGCCCAACCCGAAACCAACGCCTGCGCGCGCGAGCCCCTACGCGGCCCCGAGGGGCTACAGCGCGGTGCCGGAGATCGACGTGCGCGCCTCGGCGGGTCCGGGGGCGTGGAACGAGGAGTTCGAGCAGACGAGCGACATGTGGATCTTCGCCGATCCGCTCATCCGCCACGAGTTCCGGGCCAAGCCGGAGGATCTGCAAATGATCACCGTGGACGGCGACTCGATGGAGCCGGTGCTCTCAAGCGGCGACCGCGTCCTCATCGACGTGAGCCGCCAGGTGCCGGTCCCGCCCGGCATCTTCGTGATCTGGGACGGCATGGGGCTCGTCGCCAAGCGGATCGAGCACGTTCCCCATTCCGATCCGCCCAGGGTCGTGCTCAAGTCCTTCAACCCGGAGTACGACAGCTACGAACGCCTAGCCGAGGAGATCCGCATCGTCGGACGCGCCGTCTGGGCCTCCAGAAGGCTGTAGGCCACGCAGGGTGGTGGCGCGAACCCAGTCAAGCAGCGGGAGCCGTCGGCAGCCTCACGTTGAGTTGTAGACGTTGAGGATGGCGCATGCGACGTACTGCAGAGTATCGACCGGGCCGCCCGTCAGCTTACTCGGATCATCGAGGTAGCGCCACTCCGGAAAGTCGTTGTCGTGGTCCGCTAGAATCTTCCGCGCCGTCCTCGTTTCAGCGGGCATCTCTGCGCCCTTGATGTGTGCGAAATCGCGCTCCAACTCGGCCTGCACGTCCGCGGGTAATCTGTCGTACAACTCGGACAGGTGATGCCCCCACGCACCTTGGTCGTCGTTGTGCTTGCCGATCAGCGCCTTCAGGGCGAGTTCGACGACGAACGGCAACATGAAGCGGGTGGCGTAATCGCAACCGAGAACCGCCGTGCTGACCGCGTTCGCGGCGGTCGTCTGCGCATCTGACAACGCGCGGCGGACGATCTCGGGCTCACGCGCTGAGTTGATCAAGAGTTGAACCGCGTACTGAAGGGCTAAGGCCTGACCATGCCTCAGGCGGTGGAGCTTATTCTGTTGGGCCGTCATCGGTGATTCCATGGGTTGCAGGCCGACGGGCCGTTAGCTGGGGTGTGCCGAGCGTGCCCAGGACTCCTTCTTAACCTGACACGGCAAGTACGGACGGTCTCCCAAATAACCCTTAAGGCATCGTATCGCACGATGTAAGGTAATCGCTCCACGCCTGCACGACTTCGGCGCGGCGCTCCAGCAGGTCGGACCGCTGATACGCCTGAACGACCCGGCTTCTCGGGACGTGCGCCAAGCAAGCCTCGGCAACCTCCGCCGGAACTCCGGTCTCGGCCATCCACGACCGAGCACTCGACCGGAATCCGTGCAGCGTCGAGCCCACCCCGGCGATCTGGAGCACTCGCGACACCGTCTTTGGCGCAAGCGCCCTGCCGGTCCGCGACGGGAACACCAGTGGCGACTTGTCCGACAGCTTACGCGCATTGCCAAGCACGTCCAAAGCGCCGGTGCTGAGCGGGACCGCGAACTCGCGGCCCGCCTTCATCCTCTCGGCCGGGATCGTCCATGTCGCCGCGTCCATGTCGATCTCATCCCAAAGCGCGCCCCGGGCTTCGCCGGGACGCACGGCGGTGAGGACTATCAGTTCAGCACACAGCCCGGCCGGACTTCCGCCTCCCACGCGGCGGATGGACCGGAGCGCCGCCGCAATCTCGCCATGCGGCAGGGCCCGGTGATGGCTCGCCGCGCCGCCGTTCGGCTTAGGCAACGCCGCAACCGCCCTGTCCACCGGGTTGTCCCGGCGGTAGTTGCGCCCGATGCTCCATCGGAACACGGCGGCGATCCGGTGTTTGGCCTTCCGAGCGGCGGTGGGCATCGAGTTCCAGATCGGGCCAAGGCACGCCAGCACGTCCGCGCTCGTGATCCGGTCCACCTGCGTGTCGAGGAGCGGGGCGGCGTGTAGCCGGAACGTGGACTCCCACTGTTGAGGAAGCGGGCTCCCAGCCTTCCACGAGTCGCGGTGCAGTTCGATGGTCCGCCGCGCGGCTTCGGCGAAGGTCGGAACGCCGCGCCCGCGCGGGTCCCGTCCCCGGAGCACCCTCCGGCTGTTGTCCATCGCCTTCTCCCGGGCATCGGCCAGCGTGACCTCGGGATACGGACCAAGTCCGATCGAGGTGAGCCGCCCGTCGATCCTGACGCGCTGCCGCCACGTCTTGGTGATCCGGCCGTTGGCCGTCCGGTACACCCGGAGGCTCAGCCCCCGCCCGCCTCGTCCGTCGCCGTACACACCGGGTCGGCCGACCGTCCGAACGAAGGCGGCGGTGAGCGTCCTGGGTCGCTTCGTCATGCGGGTTCCTTCCGTGGTTGTATATCACATTCCAAATCACTTCAGGGAGAAGAATACATGAAACATCAACGGACGGCAAGGGACGATACAACTCAGGAGTGCGCTTGGAAATATCTGTCTAATAACGTGTTATGGATGACATGGTGTACCTTACTGGACTGCAAGGGACACAGAGTATCTAGTTCCGCCGGAAATGGGGAACCTGTGGGCGATTCAGATCCTGTCGGCATCGCGGAACAACCTCACCGGTGCGATTCCGGCCGAACTGGGAAACCTGGCCGCACTGAAAGGGCTGTATCTGTACGAGAACCAGCTCACCGGTGAAATCCCCGCCTCGCTGGGGAATCTGTCGAACCTGGAGACGCTCTGGATTCATCAAAACGAACTCTCCGGAGCTCTGCCCGCGGAACTCGGCAACCTTGCGGCGCTACACGACCTGCGTGCGGCAAACAACGGGTTGAGCGGCGAGTTGCCCGGCAGTCTGGGCAAACTCCGGACCCTGGCGGGGCTCGAGCTTCAGGGCAACGCCCTGGGCGGGCGGCTCCCGTCCGAAATCGGAGCGATGCGCTCGTTGAACAGGCTGTGGCTGGAGGGGAACCATGACCTTTCCGGCCTGCTCCCGCGGAGCATGCTCGACCTGAAATCCCTGCAGGGTTTGTCGTACGCTGGAACCGGACTGTGCGCTCAAGTCGACGAGGAGTTCCAGGAGTGGCTGCGCGCGATTCCGGATGGCGAAAGGACCGATTGTGATGTCGCGCGGGTCGAACGACTGGCGCTCATCAGCTTCCACGACATGACCAACGGCCCGTCCTGGGCGAATCGCGGGGCGTGGACGACGGATGCCCCGCTGGAGGCCTGGCATGGGGTTGCCACCGCGGAGGGACGCGTCGCGGAGTTGGCGCTGCCCGCCAACGACCTGTCCGGTGGGTTCCCCGCGGAGATTGCGAACCTCACCGAGCTCACGGTAGTCGACCTGACCGGAAACGACCTGTCCGGTGCGGTCCCGGGCGCCATCGGCGGTTTGCGGGAACTTGCCGAGCTGCGCCTCGGCCGGAATCCGGGATTGGAGGGGGCGCTGCCTTTCACCCTGAGGCGGTTGGAGCGGGTTCGCACGCTGCTCCACGACGACACCGGCCTGTGCGCGTCCCCTGCGCCGGACTATCAGATCTGGTACACCGGGATCGAGCAGACGGCGGGCACGATCTGCGACAACCCGGATCAGGTGACGGTGGCCCTACCCATGGTCTACCTCACCCAGTCGGTCCAGACCCCGTCCGGGACCGTGCGCCTGGTCGCCAACCGGGAGGCGCTGCTGAGGGCATTCGTCACGGCTGATGAACCGAGAGGGTTCTTCGAGCCCGAGGTCGTCGCGGTATTCACGGACCCGGCAGGGGACGAAGTTCACCGCGTGGTCATGACGCGCGATGGCAACCAGATCCCCGCGGTGGCCGATGAGGGCGATCTGGCCACGTCCTACAACGCCGTGATTCCCTCCGACATCATCGTCCCGGGCATCGAGATGGTCGTGGAGGTGGACCCCGGCGGCACCCTGCCGCTCACGGCCGCGAGCGTAACCCGTTTCCCGCACGCGGGCTCCCGGCTGCTGAACGTCGTGGACGTGCCCCCGGCGCTGCTTAATCTGGTGCCGATCCTGGAGGTTGAGGAGCCCGACTCATCGGCTGTCGAGTGGGTCCGCGGCATCTCTGCCGACGGCCCTGAGGTAGCGTTGCTGAAGCACGCTTTCCCGTTTGCCGGGTTCAGCGTCAGGCAGCACGCCGCCTATGTCACGTCTCTGGATCTCACCACTGCAATGGGGCAGTCGGCGCTCTTCGGAGAGCTGGCGATGCTGCGAGCATCGGAAGGCGGTGTGGGTCACTACTATGGGGTCGCCGCCGACCTGGGGTCCATCCGTGGTCGGGGACAGCTGCCCGGTTGGTTGAGCATCGGGATCATGAGTTCATTCACGCTGGCGCACGAAGTAGGACACAACCTCTCGCTCAGGCACGCGCCCTGCGGGGGCGCCTTCGGCCCCGATCCGGCGTTCCCCTACGCGGACGGAAACGTCGGCGTGTGGGGATACGACTTCCGCAACGGATCGGTGGTACCTCCCGACGGCGGCCGGGACCTCATGAGCTACTGCCGGTCGTTCCCCTGGCTCAGCGATTTCTACTTCGAAAAGGTGATCGACCATCGCGCCGAGTTGGCCGCGGGCCCGGCGGCCACCGTCCTGGCCGCATCAGGTCCGCCCTCCGACATGCTCGTGCTCCGGGGCGGAGCGGTGGAGGACGAACTGTGGATCGAGCCGGTGGTGTCGATGAGGGCGGCGCCGAGACTGCCTGACGGATGGGGTCCGTACCGCGTTCGGGGCACCGGGTCCGACGGGCAGCCGCTGTTCTCGCTGGACTTCACACCCACCGAGGACGAATACGGCGGCAAGCACTTCTTCTTCACGGTGCCGATCGAGGCCGATTGGGAGAAGGCGCTCGAACGCATCACCCTGACGGGGCCGGAAGGCCAGGCATACCTGGACCAGAACGACGAGCAGCGAGTCACCGTGGTCACCGAGCCGGGGACGGGACGCCTGCGCGCGATTCTGCGGGACTGGGACGGCGCGCTGCCGGACATCCTCCGTGGCGAGCCCGACCTGGAGGTGAGCGTGACCCGCGGCCTCGGGGAGGCTGTGCGTTTGCGGCGGTGACGGAGGGTCGGGACTCTCGCTCTGCACCCCTCCCCGCCAACCCTTACGTAACGTCAGGGTTTGGGAAACATCTGGCACGGCAAGCGTTTGCGCGCTAATCTTCGCGCCCCGGAAAACGCGGCTCCGGTTCCCCTCCCATCGAGGCGTGACGCCTGTCCGCTCTCCGGCGCCCGATCGGCACGGGCGGCAAAACCCGGGGCGGACAGAGCGTACGCCCGCCGCGGCCATGCCAGGGGGAGTTCCATGGAAACGGAGCCAGAACGCGGCGGGCGGGTCCGAGTTGCGGGCGAGGCCGGTCAGGCGTTGCCCACGCCTTACCCGCCCATGCACGCGGGCCGGGGGCTTCTCGCGACCACGCTGCTGGCTTCGGCCCTGATTCTCGTCGGTTGCTCCGACCCACCTCCCGCCGATCCTCCCCCGCCCGGCGCCATCGCCTTCGGCGTCTACGGGGACGGGCCCTACTACCCATGGGAGGAGCTACGCGCCCAGCGACTGCTGGCGGACGCCGAGTCGGCGGGGGTGGACTTCCTCATCCACATCGGTGATATCCTGGGCGGATCGTGCGCGGATGAGCAGTTGCACGACATACGCGCGCGGCTGGACGAGGTGCCGCTTCCGGTCGTGTACACTCCGGGGGACAACGAGTGGGCGGATTGCCATGCGCCAAATGCGGGCGGGTACGATCCGCTCGAGCGGCTGGAACGGCTGCGGGAGATCTACTTCGACGATCCCTCATCCAGCCTCGGCGCAGTCCCGATGCGCGTCACATCGCAGGCGAAGGATGCCGGGTTCTCCGAGTTTCCCGAGAACGTGCGCTGGACCCGGGGCGGCTTCGTCTTCGCCACCCTGCACGTGGTCGGGTCGTTCGACGCGACGGCGCAGTTTCCGGGCCGCGATCACCGCCATGACCAGGAGGTGGCCCGGCGGAACGAGGCGGCACTCGCCTGGGTGGAGGCGGTCTTCCAGGAAGCGCGGGCCATCGAAGCTTCCGCGATCGTGCTCGCGGCGCACGCCAACGTCCGCCTCGAGAGCGGGGGCGGGGACGGCTACGGACCCCTGGTCGCCGCTCTGCGGGATCATGTGGCCGCCTTTCCCGGGGATGTCCTCTTCATCCACGGGGACACGCACACCGTCCGGATGGATCAGCCCCTGACCGACGGGAAGGGACGCGGACTCGCCAACTTCACGCGTCTCGAGACCTGGGGATCCCCGGACATAGGCTGGGTCCGGGTGGTGCTGGACACGGTGAAGGGTCAAGTCGTCGACATCGAGCCACGGCTGATGCGGCGCTGGTTCTGACGGCCCGCGATTACGAACTTGCTCCGCACTGCCAGCGAAGGAGGACAGCGCAAACCGATGAGCGATCGAGAGGCGTCCGCCGGATCCCGGCCCGCAGCCGGGCTCGCCCGCGAACTCGGACTCATGGGGCTGGTGGCGACCGGCATCTGTGCGATGCTCGGCGCCGCCATCAACGTGATGCCGTTCATGATCCAGCGCAGCGTGCCCGGGATCGGGCCCTGGGTGCTGCCCGCGTACCTCTTCGCGGCAGTTCCCGCCGTTCTGGCCGCTCTCGCGTACGCCAGCCTGGGCTCGGCGATGCCGCGGGCCGGGGGCAGCTACATCTACGCGAGCCGGGCGCTGAGTCCGTACTGGGGCTTCGTGGCCAGCTTCTCGCAGTGGTTCGGGCTGTCCATCGCGATCGGGGTCGTCTCGTATATCCTGATTCCATTCCTGCGCGACATCGCGGGCGCTCTGGAATGGGTCGCAATCGCGGGCGCCCTCGACACCGGTGCGGTGCGGGTGGGGTTGGCGCTGGCCTTCCTGTGGACCTTCGTGCTGGTGAACGTGCGCGGGCTCGAGCTCTACGAGCGCACCCTGGTGCCGATGATGTTCCTGATGTTCGCGCTGGGCGCGGTGGTGATCGTGGCCGGGTTCGCCTTCGACCACGGGGACTTCGCGGCCGCGCTCTCGGCGTCGGAGGGCCGGTCCGTCCCGGAAGTGGCCGCGCCGGCGCTCGAACCTCGCACCCTGCTGGCGGCATCCGTGTTGCTCTTCGCCACCTTCATCGGCTTCGACTCCATCGCCCAGGCCGGGGGCGAGGCGAAGAACCCGGGGCGCAACCTGCCGCTCGCGATCGGGCTCGCGATCACGATCGTCGGTGGCTTCTACTTCCTGTTCACGGCGGCAGTGTACAACGCGGTTCCCTGGAGCTTCATCGCCGCCGAGGCACAGGTGCGGGACCTCACCGCGCCCGGACTGCTCGGGTATCTGCTCCCCGCGGGATGGACGGTGGTCATCGTCGGCGGGGCCGCGGTGGCGCTCATCAACGACCTTCCCGCGATGTTGCTGGCGGTCTCGCGCATGATGTTCGCGTGGGCGGAGGACGGCATCTTCCCGAAGAGGGTCGCCGCCGTGCACCCGCGCCGGCGCACGCCCCACATTGCCATCATCGCCAGCGGCGTCATGGCTTCGGTGGGGATCGTAGGAAGTCATCTCGCAGGCGACTTCTTCCTGGGTATCGACATCCTCGTCATCTCGATGCTGGTGAACTTCGGACTCATGTGCCTGGCGCTGCTCACGCTGCCGCGGCGCAACCCCGACCTGGCGGCGGGCGTAGCCGTGCTCACCGGGCGCACGGCGCGGACTCTGGTGGGCGGCGCGGGCGTGGTCGTGCTGGGAACCTTCCTGGTGGTGCAGGTGATGCGGGACCTCACCAGTGAAGTTGCGGCGTGGTACTTCCATCCCACGTGGGTGTGGCTGCTGGTGATGGCCGTCGCCTCCGGCGTCTACTGGCGCGAGATGGCCGCGCTCAGGACCTCCGGCGCGGATGTGGAGCGCATCTTCCGCGAACTCCCGCCTGAATGAGCGTAGAGCGCCGGCTGCTGGCTCAGGGACTGCGCGTGTCCCGGGTGCTGAACGGGCTCTGGCAGGTCGCGGACGCGGAACGGGACGGAACCGAGCTCGACCCGGAGGCGGCGGCGCGCGCGCTGGAGGCCCATGTGGCGGCGGGGTTCGACACCTTTGACGCCGCCGATCACTACGGATCCGCCGAGATCATCGCGGGAACCCTGGCCCGACGTCGGGAAGGGGTTCGCGTGCTCACCAAGTGGGTGCCGTCCCCGGGCGCGTCGTCGCGGGCCGAGGTGGAGACTGCGGTCGACCGTTCGCTCCGGAGGATCGGGGTGGAGCACATCGATCTGCTCCAGTTCCACGCGTGGAACTACGCCGACCCGAGCTGGCTGGACTGCCTGTTCCACTTGGCCGACCTGAAGGCCGAGGGGAAGATCCTGCACCTGGGGGTGACCAACCTGGACGCGGTGCATCTGGACATGGCGCTGCACAGCGGCATCCCCATCGTCTGCAACCAGGTGTGCTACTCGCTCCTGGACCGGCGCCCGGCCAACACCATGGCCGAGGTGTGCCGGACCCACGGCGTACAGTTGCTGGCCTACGGGACCCTCGCCGGGGGACTGCTGAGCGACCGCTGGCTGGGCAGGCCGGCGCCGCCGATCGACGACGCGCTTACCTGGTCGCAGATGAAGTACCGACGCTTCGTGGACCAGGCGGGCGGGTGGGACCGCTTCCAGGAGGTGCTGCGGGTGGCGCGGCGGGTCGCGGACCGGCTGGGCGTGTCGGTGGCCAACGTCGCCGGACGCTACGTGCTCGAGCAGCCCGGGGTGGCCGGGGTGATCGTGGGCGCGCGGCCGGGCGGGCGGAGCTACCTCGCAGACAACCTGCGGCTCTTCGACTTCTCGCTGGACGACGAAGCGATTGCGGAGCTGGATGGGGCGGCGGCCCGCCTGGATCCCATACCCGGGGACTGCGGTGACGAGTACCGGCGCCCGCCCTATCTGACCGCGGCCGGGGATCTGCGCCATCACGTAACCCGCTTCCCTTCCCCGTATCCGGTGCGACACGGGAGCGACGGACGCGCGCGGGTCTCGTCCGGGACCATGTGGGAGGACGTGGCCGGCTTCAGCCGCGCCGTGAGGTCCGGCAACCGCATCTGGGTGGCGGGCACGACCGCGACCCACGGCACCCGCCTGATCGGGGGCGACGACGCCGGCGCCCAGACCCACTTCGCCATCGACAAGGTGGAGGGCGCGCTGAACTCGCTGGGCGCCGGGCTCGCCGACGTCGTGCGCACCCGGCTCTACATCCGCGACGCCGCCGACTGGGAGGCGGTGGCGCGCGCGCACGGCCACCGCTTCCGGGAAGTGCTGCCCGCCAACACCCTCATCCGGACAGGTCTGGTCGGGGAGGGCTACCGGGTGGAGATCGAAGCCGAGGCGGAGGTCGGAGAGCGGTAGTCAGCGCGTCGCGCGGCTCGGGCTCAGAGCATCTCCAGGATGAAGTCCGGCGTGAAGCGGATCAGGTACGTGCTGAGAAGGGTGAACGTCCCGCTGACCAGCATCACCCCGACGACGATCAGGAGAACGCCCGCCGTGACCTGAAGCGCGGGAAGCAGGTGCCGGAAACGCTGAAAGCCGCGCAGGAAGGCACCCACCGCGAGCGTGGACAGAAGAAACGGCACCGCCAGCCCCATCGAGTAGACGAAGAGGTATCCCACGCCCGCCCACATGTATTCGGCCGTTGCGGCCAGGGTGAGCGCCGTCCCCAGCATGGGCCCGATGCACGGCGTCCATCCCGCCGCGAAGGCTGCCCCCACCCCCAGGGTCCCCAGATGCCCGACGGGCTTGTCGTTCAGATGCACGCGCCGTTCCCGGTCCAGCGGGGTCAGCCGCAGAACGCCGGCCAGGTACAGCCCCAGGACGATGATGATCACACCGCCGATGCGCGCGATCCACAGGTTGTAGGCGCGGAAGAACTGGCCCAGGAAGGAGGCCGACGCGCCCATCAGCACGAAGATCAGCGTGAACCCGGAGACGAACAGCAGGGAATGGGTCAGCGCGGCGCGCCGGTCCACGCCTGCCTGCAGGTCCTCCAGGCTCATGCCCGTGATGAACGAGAGGTAGCCGGGCACCAGGGGAAGCACGCAGGGGGACAGGAAGGAAATCGTTCCTGCCAGGAACACGCCCGCCAAGGGTATCGAGTCGGTCACGGATTGCTTTTCCGGGGCTGAGGACGAGCTGCGGAGGTCGAGGGCGGCCGGATGTCGGGTTGCGCGGTTTCCTCGGATGCCGGGCCCGAGCGGGCGCGTCTGGCCTCCGCCCAGGCGCGGGCACCGGCCGTGACCCCCAGCCACCCCAGAATGGCCGCGAAGGTCCAGGCCACGGTTCGGGGGAAGAAGGCGGACAGCAGCGCGAGCCCGATGAGTATGCCGGCCGTGGTGCCCAGCACGGTGCGCGCCTCCCGTTCCAGCAGGCGGCGGCCGGCGATGGCGTCGCCCAGGGTCGAGCCCGCGCGCACCAGGTCGCTGATGCGCCAGCCGCCGCGGTCGGGGGACTGGCGCCAGTGCTCCAGCCGTTCAAGGAGGCGTTCCGGAGGCTCGATGGGGCGCTGTTCGGGCTCCCTGGCGGGAGGTCGCGCCGGTGGTCCGTGCCGTCCGGAGGGCAGGACGATCTCGATCGACGAGGCCAGGTCGGCCAGGAAGAGGCCTTCCAGCTGCCGGGCCAGCTTGCGGTCGAGCACGCCGATGTCGATCTCCCAGTTGCCGAGCAGGCTGGCCGCGTTGAGGTTGCTCGATCCGATGCGGCTCCAGACCCCGTCGGCGACCGCCGTCTTCGCGTGGATCATGGGCCCCTGCCACTCGAACAGCCGCACGCCCGCCTTCAGGAGGTCGCGGTACCCCCCCCGTGCCAGGCTTCCCACCAAAGGCCAGTTGTTGTGGGCGGGCACCAGGATGCGCACATCTACTCCGTCCCGGGCGGCGGCCGCCAGCGCTTCGGCGACCGGGCGAGGCGCGATGAAGTAGGGATCGGTGATCCAGAGTCGCCGGCGCACGCTGGCGGCGGCCAGCTGGGTCACCCGGTAGACCCGGGCCCTCCAGGGTCTGCCCTCGATGACCCACACCGGGGTCTGGCCCGCCGCCTCCGGCACGACCCCGTCCAGCAGTTCCGCGGGCACGGGGTCGCCGATCTCGTCCCACAGCCGTCCGAACGCGCGCGCCGCCGCCAGCGCCGCCGGGCCCCGCAGTTCGGCTCCTGTGTCGCGCCAGGGCGCGCGATCCTCGGTGCCCGCCCACTCGTCGCCGATGCAGAACCCCCCGACGAAGGCCACTTCGCCGTCGACGCAGACCAGCTTGCGGTGGTCGCGCTGAAACACCCCGAACGGATCGCGCAGCGCGGGCCGGTTGAAGGCGCGCACCTGGACGCCCTTCTCGCGGAACGGCTTCCAGTAGCGGGCGGGGGTCGCCCAGCACCCCACCCAGTCGTAGAGGACCCGTACCTCCACGCCCTGCTCCGCCTTCGTCACGAGGATGTCGCGGAACGTGCGGCCGGTTCTGTCGTCGCGCACGACATAGTTCTCGAAATGGACGAAGCGGCGGGCGCTCTCGATGGCGTCGATCCACCTTTCGAAGGTGTGCGGTCCATCGAAGTTCAGCCGGATTTCGTTGTCGTCGATGCGCGAGGCGCCCGCGGAGCGATCCATGGCCTTCGCCAGAACGTCGTAGGGCGTGACTTCCAGGCCGAACGACAGCGTGGATGTCCGCTGCGGTGCGCGCGCGAGGCCGAGGTCTGCGGCGCCGGCCGGGGGGCGCGGCCGGTCTGCGGACTGTACGGCGCCCGGCGTTTCGACGGGTTGAGGGCGGGCGGAGGCGCTCACGATGCGCCGTCCGCGGTGGCGTACGCGATCAGCTTGTAGACCAGCCGGGCCACCAGGAAGTCCGGCGCCCGCAGGCCCGGGATGGGCGCCAGCTCCACAACATCGGCGGCCACCACCCGGCGCTCGGCGAACACCCGGCGCAGGAAGCGCAGCGTCGGGTACCAGGCACCGCCGCCGGGCTCGGGCGCTCCCGTGCTCGGAACCAGCGACGGGTCGAAGTAGTCGATGTCGAAGGTGAGGTACACCAGCGGCCCGAGCGCATCGAGGGCGCGGTCCATCCAGGCCTCGTCCCGCTCCATTTCGTCCGCGAAGATGAACGTGACGCCGGGCTCGCGGCGCGCGGCCTCCACCTCCTCCAGGCTGACCCCACGCAGCCCGACCGCGACGATATCGGCCCGGTCCACGACCCGGGTCATCGCGCACGCGTGCGAGAAGGGAGACCCGTCGTGGGAGGCGCGCAGGTCGGCGTGGGCGTCGAGCTGAAGCACGGAGAGCTGTTCCGAATGCCGTGCCGCGGCCGCGCGAATAGCCGCGGAGGAGATGGAATGCTCGCCGCCCAGCATGGTCAGGAAGCGGCCGTCGGCTGCATCGAAGACGGCTCCCCAGGCCTCCTCCAGCTCCGCCAGGGCGGCGGCGGGCCCATCGCGGGTCAGCTCCAGGGCGGGCAGCGTGTGGATGCCGGCACGGCTCGGCTCGGCATCCAGCTCGTTGTCGTAGAGTTCGACGTACTGGGAAGCATCCAGGATGGCGCGCGGCCCGTAGCGCGTTCCCGTGCCCCAAGAGGTCGTGGCTTCGTAGGGAACGGGAAGGATCAGAGCGCGCGCGGACGCGAACGCGCAGGTCGCCTCGTCGAGACCGAGAAACGTGCGCGGAAGCCCCCAGCTCAGTCCAGTCAGGGCTTGAGGAAGGGACCCGGTCGCGGCTTCGTCGACGACTGTGCCCCGGCCCGTGCCCGGCGACCTCAGATTCGGCATCGTACGGTGCCCGCTCAGATGGTCTCGATGGGGCAGGTCAACCCTTTATCCTCGAGCCTCGCTCCCGACTGCCGGCAGTCGGCGCACAGGCCGTAGATCTCCAGCTTGTGGCGGGAGGGCCGAAAGCCGTGCTCGCGCGCCACCCGCGCCTCCAGCCGCACGATCTCGCTAGAGTGGAACTCGGTGACCTTGCCGCACGAGAGGCAGATGAGATGCTCGTGCACCGGCTGGCGTGACAGGCGATGTTCGTAGCGCTTGAAACCTTCCCCGAAGTCGTGCTCGTCGACCAGCTTGGAGCGCACCAGCAGATCGAGCGTACGATAGATGGTGGCCTTGCCGATGCGCTCGCCCCGGGCACGCAGATGGCCTTCGATCTCCTCCACCGAGAGGTGCTCGTCGGAACCGAACACAGCGTCGGCGACGGACGCGCGCTGCTGGGTCATGGGGAACCCCTGATCGCGCAGATAGCGGCCAAACAGGCGAACGAAGGGGTGGGCTGCCGTCGTCTTCATAATCCTTGGACCCTGACGCGCTCCTCAAGTTCAGCCACAAGACCGTCCAGCGCCGCAGCGTCGCCCCCGATAACGATCTCGCGCGGATCTCCGAGCCGGAGCGATTCGCGCCGGACGACCCCGGCCATCACACGCGCAAGCGAGTCGACGGGAGCCAGGCCCTGCTCGACGAGCTCGGGGTCCACACCGAGGTCGAGGCCACTCCTCCTGGCCTGGTAGGCGGCCGTGAACAATCGGCGACGCTCCTCTTCCGCAAAGCAACTTATCGCAACCAGCCCGCGCTCGCGCCGCCCGCGGGTCATCGGGGGGAAGATCCAGAGACGATCGATGGAGTCCGCGCCGAGGCGGCTGCGCACCAGGGCGAGGGTCGTGGCCAGCCCTTCGGGGACCCCCGGGTCGCTCATTCCCGCACCAGGGCGCGGGCGGCGTTCACGACGTCGGCGCGCACTTCCTCCAGGGGACGCGACACCAGCGCCCCCGCCGCCTTGGCGTGGCCGCCGCCCCCGAAGCTGCGCGCGATCCCGTCCACGTCGACCGCCCCGTTGGAACGGAACGACACCTTCGTCGCACCGTCGTTGGTGGTGCGGAACAACATCGCGACTTCCACCCCCTTGATGGCCCGGGGATAGTTCACGAGCCCTTCCAGGTCGTCCCCTGTGGCCTTCAGGTCACGATAGGCCTGGTCGGGCACCGTGATCCAGGACAGGCCATCCTCGGCCCGCAGCTCTCCCAGGCACTCCCGCAGCAGCTTGAGCCGCCGCACATCCATCGACTCGAAGAGCTGCCGGTGGATCCCGACCACGTCGACGCCCCGCTGCACCAGTTCGGCCGCCAGGAGATGGGTGTCGGGGGTGACGTTGCTGTAGGCAAAGGACCCCGTGTCGTCGACGATGGCGGTGTAGAGCGCGTTGTCGATGACGGAGGTCCAGCGTGCTCGCGCGGCCATCAGGATGTCGCACACCAGTTCCGCGGTCGCGCATGCTGCGGTGTCGACCAGGCGGTCGCCGGGGATGGGGCGGACGGGGGGGGTATGGTGGTCGATCACCACCGTGGGCCGCCCTTCGACCATCGGCTTCACCCGGCCCAGGCGGCGCAGGTCTCCGGCGTCCACCACCACGACCAGGTCCGCAGCCGCACACGCCCGGGCGGCGGCGGTGGACCTCGCGGGGAGGTGCCAGGATTCCTCCGGAAGCAGGAATCGGTAGCGCTCCGGAAGCGGCGTGGGCGGCACGAACCAGCTTTCGGCGCCCCGGTCGCGCAACCACGCGAGCAGCGCGACTGCCGATCCGGCTCCGTCGGCATCCGGGTTCATGTGGGTTGTGAGCACAAGGCTGTTCGCGCCGGCCAGGCGGGCCGCCATTCGCCTGGCCGGTTCCTGCCGATGGGAAGGGGTGTGGTATCGCATGCCGGGTCAGGGAACTCTTTGCTGAAGCCTGTCAGTCGGCGCGGGCGCTCGAATCGGGTCTCGCGGGTCTTGCCACCCGCCTGGCAACCTTGGCGAAGGTAGACGCCAGGTGCACCGCGTGCGGGGAGGCGACCCCGGAGACGCGGGCCGAACCCAGCGCCTCCAGGAAGGCGTCGGGCCGGTTGGGATGGGCCGGGAGTTCGACGCGGGCTCTGCCCACCTCCCACAAGGTGTGGGCGTCCGATCCGGCTCCACCGGGCAGCCCGCGGCGATGCGCCAGGTCGGCCGCGGCCTGATTGAGCGCCGGGTCGTGCAGCCGTGCGTTGAAGACCTCAATGATGTCGGCGTGGTCGGCCAGTTCCTCCGCGTAGCGCCCCGAGCCGCCCTTGCCGCGCGCGTACGGGTGGGGCAGATACACGAGCCCGCCCTGCTCGCGGACGCGCGCGCACACCTCGCTGGCCGGTGTCCCCCCGGGGATCTCCTCCTTGAGATAGAGACCGATCACATCGATGCCCTCCGCGGTCTTCACCTCTTCGCCGGGGATGACCCGGTCCGGATAGCGGCGCGCCATCTCGCGCGCGGCCCAGATTCGGTCGTGGTCGGTGATGGCGATGCGATCCAGGCCTCTGGCGAGAGCCTTCTCGAGCACCTTCTCCGGGTCGCTCAGGCAGTCCCAGGACGCGTGCGTGTGCAGGTGCATGTCGATGCGAAGGAGGCCGTTCACCGGCATTGCTAACCGCGCTCCCGGCGAATCCGCGCCCTCAGCCGGGCCAGGAGTTCCAACGCACGCTGTTCGAACTCGGCCGGGGTGCCGTCGTTGGGGATCACGTGATCCGCCAACGCGCGTGTGTCTCCCGCGTTCGCCTGGGTGCTCATGATTCTGGCTGCCTCCTCACCGTCGAGCCCCCGCAGGCGCACCAAGCGCTCGAGGCGAACGGCCGGCGGGGCGTCGACTACAATCGTCACGTCCACCCGACGAGCATAACCCGTCTCGAAGAGCAGCGGGATCTCGGCCGCCACCAGTTCCACGCCGCGCCGCCCCTGTTCGCGCAGCCATGCCTCGCGCAGATCCCGAATCCGGGGATGCAGGATCGATTCCAGCCTGCGCCGGGCATCGTCATCCCGAAACACCAGGTCCCGCAGCCGGCCCCGGTCGAGCTGTCCGTCCGGCTCCAGCACCTCGTCTCCGAAAACGCGCACGACCTCCCGCAGCCCGGCCGTCCCCGGCTCCACCACCGCGCGCGCCAGATCGTCCGCGCTGATCACCGGCACGCCCGCCCGCGCCCAGACCCGCAGCAGGGAGGACTTTCCGGACGCGATGTTTCCGGTGACCGCGACGCTCAGCACGGACGCCCTTCGGGTCGGAGCAGGCCCCCGTCGGCGCTCGGGACAGTGGACGGGTGTGGACAGGTGCGGGCATGCGCGCTCGCGCAGCTGGCGGCGGCGACCTCCATCACCCGGCTCCTCCCCCCAGGGCATCGAACAGGTAGACGATGGCGACGTACTTGGTGATGAGCCCGGCGGCGCTCAGAGCGAGCGCGCGGACCGCGCCGAAGCGCGACATGCCGGCAACCAGGAGCATGTTGGGAGACGAGAGCGGAAACAGGTTGAAGGTGAGAATCGCCCAGCTTCCCCATCGGGCGATGAGGCCGCTGAACTTCGCATAGCGCTTGCGTCCCAGGAGATCTTCGAGGATCCCGGTCCCGACGGCGCGGCCGATGCCGTAGTCGATGGCCTGGGCCGCGAGCGCGGTCGTGACCGCCAGCAGGACGAGCACATTCCCCGGGTGCCCCTCCGTCTGATAGTAGGGGACGAGCGCCTCGACCGGCATCAGCAGGAAGAAAAGATACCCGGCGAAGTGCACGGTGGCGAAGGAGCCCAGCCCGGGGGTGCGGCCGGCATAGATGGCCCGTCCGACGGTGGAGGACACCAGAGCCACCGCGATCAGCACGGTTGCCGCGGCGATGAGGATGCGCGTGCGCCTGGTCATGCCCGGGAATCCTGCTCGCCTGCCTTCACCGGCCTCGCCGCATGCCCGCCGCCCAGCGCAGGAACCGCTCGGCCTCGTCCGCCGGGGGACGGGCCCCGGGATCGCCGTAGGCCGTATCCAGCCTCCAGCGCAGGAAGGACGCCGAGGGAAGCGGGAGAAACGGGGGCTTCCGATACCACCCGCGGCGCCGAAAGGCCCAGCCGGCTCCCAGAAGCGCGGGAATCACGGAGGGACGGCGCAGCGCCAGCATGACGAAACTCCGGTAGATCCCCAAGGCGTATCGCTTCTCCGCGGGTGGGTTGGTCGGGGTACGAACTCCAATCTAGTCGATCACCGCGCCCCCGTGACGATGGGCCGCAGATGGCGCAGGCGCGGGGCGCGTCCCGGAATCAGCCGGTGAGCTCGGGCCGGTCCCTGAAATGCTCCAGCGCCTCCGGGTTCGCCAGCGCCTGGCGATTGCGGACCGCCTCGCCGTGGACCACGGCTCTGACGGCCAGTTCCACGATCTTGCCGCTCCGCGTGCGCGGGATGTCGGGTACCTGCAGGATCGCCGCCGGAACGTGGCGCGGGCTCGCGCGCTTGCGCAGCCGGGCCCGAATCCGGTCGCGAAGCCCCTCGTCGAGCGCGTGCCCCGCGCGCAGGCGGACGAAGAGGACCATGCGCGTGCCCTCCGCGCGGCGCTGGCCGATGGCGATGGCCTCGCGCACCTCGGGCAAGGCCTCCACGACCCGGTACACCTCCGCGGTCCCGATGCGCACGCCGGCAACGATCAGGGTCGCATCGGAGCGGCCGTGAATCACATACCCCCCGCTGGCGGTCCTCTCGATGAAGTCGCCGTGGTGCCAGACGCCCGGGAAGCGCCGGAAATAGGTGTCGCGGTAGCGCTCGCCGCCTTCGTCGCCCCAGAAGCCCACGGGCATGGAGGGGAAGGGCCGGGTGCATACGAGCTCCCCCTTGCCCCGGTCCAGCGAACGGCCGCCGTCGTCGTACACCTCCACCGCCATCCCCATCGCGGGCCCCTGGATTTCCCCGGCGAAGACGGGTCGGGTCGGCAGCCCCCCGACGAAGCAGGCGCACAGGTCCGTCCCGCCCGACACCGAAGCCAGATGCACGTCCCGCTTCACGTGCTCGTGGACGTAGCGAAAGCCCGCCGCATCGAGGGGCGAGCCGGTGGACAGCACGGTGCGAAGCGAGTCCAGCGCGTGGCTCGCGCGGGGGCGCCCCGCCGCGGTGCGCAGCGTGGTGATGAAGCGCGCGGAGGTCCCGAAGTGCGTCATCCGGGACCAGTCGGCGAAGTCGAACAGGACGCCGTGGCCGGGAAACGAAGGCGAACCGTCGTACAGGAGCACCGTCGCGCGCGATCCCAGGATGGAAACGAGCCAGTTCCACATCATCCATCCCAGGGTCGTGAAGTAGAACACCCGGTCGCCCGCCTTCACGTCGGCGTGCAGGCGCTGCTCCTTCAGATGCTGCAGCAGCACGCCGCCGGCGCTGTGGACGATGCACTTGGGCGGCCCCGTGGTCCCCGAGGAGAACAGGATGTAGAGCGGGTGCTCGAAGGGGAGACGGGCGAAGGGGATCTCGCGAGGCTCGAAGGGCTCGATGAAGTCCGGAAAATCGACCGCGCCGGTAAGGTCGGCGAGCGGACCGCGGTCCGGGTGCGCGGCCCCTTCCGCGCGGCGGGCACGCACAACCACCACGCGCTCCACCGATGGAAGCCTGGCCGTGACTTCCGCGAGCCTGCTCAGGGTGGAATGCCACTTTCCCCCATACTGGTAGCCGTCGACCCCGATCAGCAGGCGTGGCGCGATCTGGCCGAAGCGGTCCACCACGCCGTCCACTCCGAAGTCGGGCGATGCGCTGGCGGTGACCGCGCCCAGGCTCGCCGCCGCGAGCACCGCCGCAATCGCCTCCGGCACGTTGGGGAGCAGCAGCGCCACCCGGTCGCCTCGGCGGACGCCGGCGGCCTGCATCCCCTGGACCACGCGCGACACCAGATCCCGGAGTTCCCTCCAGGAAAGGGTCGGCCCCGGCCCAGCCTCCGAGTACGCAATGACGGCGGGGGCGGCATCGGTCCGCTGCAGCAGGTTCTCGGCGAAGTTGAGGCGCGCGCCGGGGAAATACCGGGCGTCCATCGGTCCCGGTCCCGTCTCCAAAATCGCATCGCCCTTGTCGCCCACTACCCCGCTCCAGTCCCAGAACGCGTCCCAGAAGGCCGCCTGGTCCGCCAGCGACCATCGCCACAGGGCTTCGTAGCCCGCGCCGGGATCGTGTCCGCGCCGGGCCAGAAACGCGCGGAAGTCGGTGAGGTTCGCGGCGTCGCGCCGTTCCCGCGTCGGTTTCCAGATGGGAGAGGTCATCGTCGAAGTGAAGGCCGGGTATCCGGGTGAAGGAAGCGGGCGGCGTGGTTGTCCAGAGAGAGGCGTTGCCGGATATCTTAGGTTCTGATGATGGCAGGCGGGAATCGGAGGACCGCAATACGCAATCGCGTAAACGCGACAACAAGAACATGTACAGGATGGAATGCAAAATGACGGTCACCCCTGAACGCTGGAGCCGGTGGCCCGGCTTTCGCGCCCTGACGGCGCTGCTCGTGGTGCCTTCGGCAGCGTGTACCGCCTCTTCTGCGCCACAGGCGAATGAGCGGCTGCTGATCGACGGCGGCACGGTGGTGGTCATGGATGATCCCGGCACCGTGCTCGAGGGCGGCGCGGTTCTCGTGGAGGGAGAACGCATCGCCGGCCTGCTGGCCCCGGGCGATCCCCGACCCTCCGATGTGGCCGTGCTCGACGCAACCGGACACCTCGTGATCCCGGGGCTGGTGAACACGCATGGGCACGCGGCGATGTCGCTCCTCAGGGGACTCGCCGACGACCTGCCGCTGATGACCTGGCTGGAGGAGCACATCTTCCCGGCGGAAGCGGCCCTGGTGAGCCCCGACTTCGTGTACTGGGGCACGCTTCTCTCCTGCATCGAGATGCTGAGGAGCGGGACGACCACCTTCGCGGACATGTACTACTTCCGGGACGACGGGGCGAGGGCCACCATCGACGCCGGCATCCGCGCGGTGCTCGGGCCGCACGTGATCGGCTTCCCCACCCCGGACTTTGCGTCGCCGGCCGCCTCGCTCGCCGACGCCGCCGACTTCATGGAGCGCTACCGCGACCATCCCACCCTGACCCCCGGCGTGGCCGCCCACTCGCTCTACACGACCTCGCTCGAGGACGTGGCGGCCGCGGTGCGGCTGGCCAACGACTACGGCGCTCCCTTTCAGATCCACACCGCCGAGGACGCGGGGGAGTTCGCCACCGTGAGCGGCCTGACCGGGATGGGGGTGGTGGAGGCGCTCGAGTCCATCGGCGCCCTGCGGCCGGGGACGGTGCTCGCCCACTCCATCTATCTCTCCGAGGAGGACATCGCGCGCATCGCGGCCAGCGGGGCGGGCATCGCCCACAACCCCGAGAGCAACATGAAGCTGGGGATTTCGCGGGCGGCTCCGATCGTGGAGGCGCTGGCCGCGGGGATTCCGGTCGGAATCGGAACGGACGGGCCGGTCAGCAACAACAACCTGGACCTCTTCGACGAGATGGACACCGCCGCCAAGATCCACAAGTTCGCCGCCGCCGACCCCACCGCGCTCCCCGCCGAGACCGTGTTCCGCCTCGCCACCATGGGCGGCGCCCGGGTGCTCGATCTGCACGACGAGATTGGATCGCTCGAGCCGGGGAAGCGTGCCGACGTCGTGCTTATCGACACCCGCCGGGCCGGCCTCACCCCGCTCTACAACGTCTACTCGCACCTGGTGTACGCGACCCGCGGGAGCGATGTAGCCACGGTGCTGGTGAACGGACGCGTGGTGGTGCGCGACCGCGAAGTGCTCACGGTGAGTGAGTCGGAAGTGCTGGAGCGCGCGCGCGCCTTCCGGGAGCAGGTTCTGGAGGTGATGCGGCCATGACCGACACGCCACCATCCGCGCGGCCCGATTCCTCTGGCCGCGGTCACCCGGCTTCCGGCGGGCGCCCGCGCAACCGGCTGGCGCGCGAGACCAGCCCCTACCTGCTGCAGCACGCCGGAAACCCGGTGGACTGGTACCCGTGGAGCGACGAAGCGCTGGCCCGCGCGCGCGACGAAGACCGGCCCATCCTCCTCTCCATTGGCTACTCCGCCTGCCACTGGTGCCACGTGATGGAGCGCGAGTCGTTCGAGGACGACGGGACGGCCGCGCTCATGAACGACCTCTTCGTCAACATCAAGGTCGACCGGGAGGAGCGGCCCGACCTGGACGCGATCTACATGCGCGCGGTTCAGAGCATCACCGGGCAGGGGGGGTGGCCGCTCACCGCCTTCCTGACCCCGCAGGGCCTGCCCTATTACGGGGGGACCTACTTCCCGCCGGAGCCTCGCCACGGCATGCCGTCGTTCCGCCAGGTGCTCGAGGCCGCCGGCCGGGCCTATACGGGGCGCAAGGCCGAAGTCCGGGAGGCCGCGAGCCGGATGCGCGGGCTGCTGGAGCGCTCCATGAGTCCTCCGGACGCGGGACGGGCGTCACCCGAAGACCTCGAGGCGCGAACCGGGCTGGCGCGCGCCGCCTGCGGCGACATCGCCCGCGGTTACGACACGATCAACGGAGGCTTCGGGCGGGCGCCCAAGTTCCCTCAGCCCATGGTGCTGGAGCTGCTGCTGCGGGTTCACCGCGCTTCGGGGGACGATCAGTTGCTGTCGATGGCGACGCACACGCTGCGCAAGATGGCGCGCGGCGGCATCCACGATCAGTTGGGCGGGGGGTTCCACCGCTACACGGTCGACGCGCGCTGGCTGGTGCCGCACTTCGAGAAGATGCTCTACGACAACGCCCTGCTCGCGAGTGCGTATCTGCAGGCTCACCTGTATACGGGGGACGCCGAATACCTGGCGGTCACCGAGAAGACGCTGGCGTACATGCTCACCGACCTGCGTTCGCCGGAGGGCGGCTTCTACTCCGCGCGCGACGCGGATTCGGAAGGAGAGGAAGGGCTGTTCTATGTCTGGACGGCCGAGGAGATCGACGAACTGCTCGACCCCTCCACGGCGCGCCTGTTCCGGCGCTGCTACGACGTCACCCCGGCCGGCAACTTCGAGGGCCGCAACATCCTTCACCTCCCCCACGATCCGGAGTCGGTGGCGCGGGCCGAGGGGCTTGCGCCGGACGAACTCGACGCCGTGCTCGCGCGGGCGTCGGCCGTTCTGCTCGAAGCCCGGGCGCTGCGCGAACCACCGTTCCGCGACGAGAAGGTCATCGTGGCCTGGAACGGGTTTGCGATGCGCGTCCTGGCGGAAGCCGGCGCGGCCCTGGGACGGCGCGAATACGTGCGCGCGGCCGAGCAGGCCGGAGAGTTCATCCTCGCCGAACTGCGGCGCGACGGCCGCCTGCTGCGCAGCCACAGGGAACGTCCCTCGCCCGTGGGCGGGTTTCTGGAGGACTACGCGTCGCTTGCGGGAGCTTTCCTGGCGCTGCATGAAGCGACGCTGCGCGCCGTCTGGCTCGACCGCGCCACGGAGCTTGCCGAAGCCCTCGCAGAGGGATTCTTCGACCGCGCGAGCGGCTTGCTCTTCGACACGCACCGGGCCGACCAGGCGCTGGTGGTGCGCCCCCGCGACGCCACCGACAACGCCACCCCGGCCGGCAACTCCCTCGCGGCCGAGGTGCTGCTGCGCCTGGGCCGCCTTCTGGACCGGGAGGACTTTCGCATCCTGGCGGCCCGGGTCCTGGCCAGCGAGGGGGCTGCGATGGCGCGCTTCCCGAGCGCGTACGGGAGGCTGCTCACCGTGGCCGACGCCTTCGACCGGCCCGGCGTGGAAGTGGTCATCGAGGGCGACCCCGACGGCCGCGCCACCCGGGCACTGCTGCAGGCGGCCCACCGCCGCTACCTGCCCGACCGGCTGGTCACCGGCGACGAGGCGGGCAGGACGCCGCGGGCGCCCTGGCGGCTCGCGGCAGACGACCAGGGCGACCGGGCACCGCGCGCCCACGTGTGCCACGAGTACACCTGTCAGCGGCCGGTCTCCGATCCGCGCACGCTGGCCGACCAGCTCGACGCCTGCTGAGCGCCGACGGGATCGCAGCGCGGTCCCGTGGTTGGACCCGGTTGCCCGCTCCGGCTATCTTCCGGTATGACGCCTGACACCCGAACCCTGCCACCCGACGCCCCCGCCGGCGGCCGCAGAAAGGTCCCCGGCGACGGGCTCGCGCTTACCTCGACCCAGCTCGTCGAGTTCTACCGCACCATGGTGACCTCGCGGAGCATCGACGATCGCGAGATCACGCTCAAGCGCCAGAACAAGACCTTCTTCCAGATCTCGAGCGCCGGCCACGAGGCCATCGGCGTGGCCATGGCTGCCCACCTCAGGCCCGCCCACGACTGGTTCTACCTGTACTACCGCGACCGGTCGCTCTCCCTGGCGCTGGGCCAGACCCCGTACGAGCACTTCCTGCAGGCCGTGGCCGCCGAGGCCGATCCGGCATCGGGCGGGCGCCAGATGCCGTGCCATTTCTGCGACCCCCGCCTCAACATCACGAGCATGTCGTCTCCGACAGGAACGCAGTTCCTTCAGGCCGTGGGATGCGCCGAGGGCGGCCGCCGGGCCGCCGGGCTGCCGGAAATTCTGAAGCGCGTGGGGCAGGTGGAGGACGACGAAGTCGTGCTCGTCTCGGCGGGAGAGGGCGCCACCTCCGAAGGCGAGTTCTGGGAAGCGCTCAACACCGCCTGCACGCTCAAGCTGCCCGTCCTCTTCCTGATCGAGGACAACGGCTACGCGATCTCGGTGCCGGTGGAGGTGCAGACCGCCGGAGGCAGCATCTCCGCGCTGGCATCGTCCTTCCCGGATCTGTTCATCGCCAAATGCGACGGCACCGATGTCATCGACAGCTACAAGGCGAGCCGCGCAGCGGTGCACCACTGCCGGCGGGGCCGGGGACCGGCGCTCGTGCACGCGTTCACGATCCGGCCCTACTCGCACTCGATGTCCGACGACGAGCGCGCGTACCGAACGGCGGAAGAGCGCTTCACCGAAGAGGAAAAGGATCCCCTGACCCGCACCCGGCAACTGCTGCTTGACCTCAAGGTCGCCACAGGCGAGCAGCTGGACCGCATCGAGACAGAGGCACATGCCGCGGTGCGGGAGGCTGCCGCCCGGGCGCTGGAGCGTCCCCAGCCTCCGCCGGAACGGGCGCTGGTGAACCTCTACTCCGAGACCGCGCCGCCCACGAAGCCGGAATTCGACACCGAGGCTTCCGCGAAGTTCGACCGTGGAAGCAAGCAACTGACCATGGTCGACCTCATCAACCGCTGCCTCGGCGACGAAATGGAGCGGGACCCGCGCATCGTCGTCTTCGGCCAGGACGTAGCCGACGCTTCGCGCCCGGAAGCCCTCGAGCAGGTGCAGGGCAAGGGCGGGGTCTTCAAGGTGACCCACGGACTCCAGAAGCGGTTCGGCAGCGACCGCGTCTTCAACTCGCCGCTCGCCGAGGCCAATATCGTGGGGCGGGCGATCGGGATGGCGGCCCGCGGGCTCAAGCCCGTCGTCGAGATCCAGTTCTTCGACTACATCTGGCCGGCGTTCATGCAGATCCGCAACGAGCTGGCCACGATGCGCTACCGCTCCAACAGCGCGTTCGCTGCGCCCGTGGTCATCCGGGTCCCCTTCGGCGGCTATCTCACGGGCGGAGGCATCTACCACTCGCAGACGGGGGCTTCCCTGTTCACGCACACGCCGGGGCTGCGGGTCGTGCTTCCCTCGAACGCGCTCGACGCCAGCGGGCTCCTGCGCACCGCGATCCGGTGCGACGATCCGGTCATCTTCCTGGAGCACAAGCACCTGTACCGGCAGGTCTACAACAAGAGTGCGGAGCCCGGAAGGGACTTCATGATCCCCTTCGGGAAGGCGCGCGTCGCGCGCGAGGGCTCGGACCTCACCATCGTGACCTGCGGGGCGCTGGTGAAGCGCAGCCTGGACGCGGCCCGGGTGGCGTCGGAACGGGACGGCATCGAGGCCGAGATCGTGGACCTGCGCAGCCTGTCGCCCTTCGACATGGACGCTGTCGCCACGTCCGTGCGCAAGACCAACCGCGTGCTGGTGGCCTACGAGGACGGGCTCTCCTGGGGATACGGCGCCGAGATCGCGGCCCGGGTCGCCGATGAACTCTTCGAGTGGCTGGACGCGCCGGTGCGGCGAATCGCCGCAAGGGACTGCTGGGTCGCGTACGCGCCTCAGCTCGAGGAGGTGATCCTCCCCCAGGTGCCCGATGTAGTGTCCGCGATCCGGGAGCTGGCCGCATTCTGAGGCCCTGTCCGCGGACCTGAGGAAGATCCGGGGAAGAGGCGCGGCTCGATTACTTCAGTAGATCTGGAGCCCCGGATCGACCTCCCGGGCCCAGGCGTTGATCCCCCCCTCCATGTTCAGCACGTCGCGGTACCCCGCCCGCCAGAGCTGATTCGCCACGTCGCCGCTGCGGACGCCCGTGCGACAGTGGACGATGATCTGGCGCTCGCGCGGGATTTCGTCGAGACGGGCACTCACTTCGCCCATGGGAATCAGCACCGCGCCCTGCGGCGCGAGGTTGGAGATGTCCCATTCGTAGGTCTCGCGCACATCCAGGAGGAAGGGCGGGGCCTCGTCCCCCAGACGGGCGCTGGCCTCCAGTACGTCGATGCCTCCGGGTCCCGCCGGTTCACGGCCTTCCTCGTTCACGGGATGGGTCATGGGTTCAGCCTCCGGCTCGACGCCGCAGAAGAGTTCGTAGTCGATGAGTTCGGTCTGTGAGGGGCTGTCGCTGCATACGGGACAGGCGGGGTCGCGCCGGATGGAGACCTCGCGCCACTCCAGTTCCAGCCCGTCGAAGATGAGCAGCCGCCCCGAAAGCGGATTGCCCTGCCCGAGAATCAGCTTCACGGTTTCGAGCGCCTGGAGGGAACCCACCACTCCCGGGACGACCCCCAGGACTCCGCCCTCGGCGCAATTGGGCACCAGGCCCGGCGGGGGCGGCTCGCGGAAGAGGCACCGGTAGCAGGGACCGCCGTCGGTGGCGAACACCGACACCTGCCCCTCCCAGCGGTGCACCGAGCCGTATACGTTGGGCTTGCCGAGCATCACGCAGGCGTCATTCACCAGGTAGCGGGTCGGGAAGTTGTCGGTGCCGTCCACGACCACGTCGTAGTCGGCCAGCACGGACGGGGCGTTTCCGCTGCTCAGCCTGGCGTCGTGCGCGATGACCTGGATGTGGGGGTTGGTCTCGGCGAGCCGGTCACGGGCGGAATCGAGCTTGGGCCGGCCCACATCGGATTCCCCGTGCAGGATCTGACGCTGCAGGTTGGTCGCGTCGACCTCGTCGAAGTCCACGAGGCCGAGCGTGCCCACCCCCGCCGCGGCCAGATAGAGCGCCACCGGCGAGCCGAGCCCTCCCGCACCCACCACGAGCACGCGGGCCGACTTGAGCCTGCGCTGGCCCGCGAGGCCGACCTCGGGCAGGACCAGATGCCGGGCGTAGCGGAGCAGTTCGGGGGGCGACAGCCGGTTTGACGCCGCCTGGGGACCGTTCCCGCCCCGCTGTCCTTCGGAAACGTGCATCCTCATCCGGCTCCGGGCTCCGCTTCGGGAATCACCCGGTATCCGCCCTGCATGGTGACGCCGAACGCCTCCATGTCGGCGCGGTACCGGGCCAGTTCGTCCGCCGGCAGCCCGGCCGCCGAACCCCGGTCGAACAGCACGCGGCTGAAGTGGAAGTAGTAATACGGAATGTTCAGAGTGGTGCGGTCGGCCCAGACATCCCGATAGCGGAGGCTGCGGGCCATCATCACCTCGCTGGAGAGCCGCCGCGTGCGCTCCAGATCGACCCATTCCCCGCCCAGGGCGGGGTCGGTCCTGACGAAACGCCCGTCCGTTTCGATGTCCCGCAGAACGAGCCGGGTCGCGAGCCCCTGCCGGACCCCGAAGTCGTGCAGGCCCAGCGAGCGGATGATGCCCCCGGTCCACGCGAAGTAGATGGGCCGCTCGGCGATGCTGTCGCGAATGATCGCCAGCGCCACCTGGTCCCCCCGGTCGAGGTAGGTGCCGCGCGGGTACTGCACCACGACGGGTCCGAGGCGAACGTTCGCGTCCTGCGGAGTGGCGGCCCCCTGGATCCGGTCGATCTCCTCGGGCGCGAGCGAGAGCACGGGGCGACTGGGCATCTCGCGCGCGGGATAAAGGCCGACCACGCGCTCGTCGGGCTCGAAGGGCCGTTGCCGGTCCGGCCGGGTCAACTCCTGCAGTTGCCGGGGATACCATTGCGTGAACAGGTACTGCCCCACGATGACGGTGACATCCCGGCGGATGCCCTCCACTTCCTGCAGATACCAGAGCGGGAAGGTATCGTTGTCTCCGTTGGTGAACAGGACGCTGTAGGGCTCGACGCTCTGGAGCAGATCGTACGCCCAGTCGCGGGCCGCGTAGTCTCCGGCGCGGCTGGCCCAGCGCCAGTTCGCCGCCAGCGGCGTCAGCGCGATCAGCGCCGCCAGGAACGTCACGATCCCCAGCGCCAGCCGTGCTCCTGCCACGCGCACCCGGCCGCCCGTGACCGGGCTCGTCCGCCTCAGCCCACGCGCGGCCATATGCCAGATGCCGGTGAGCCCGATCCCCGCCAGCACGCCCCACACGATGAACCCGGCGATGTAGAAGTAGTCCCGCTCGCGCACCTCGTGCAGGTCCGGGTCGGCGATCTCGGGCGCCAGCGAATAGCCGTACTTGAAGTTCAGGTAGATCACGAGCGCGACCGTCACGGTCACCGTCAACGTCGCCATGTAGGCGAACAGATGCCTGTCGGTGCGCCGGATGACGAGCAGGCCGAACAGGCCCAGGGCGAGGAAGACCCCGGTGACGGGAGCCCTCGTGCCGCTCGGTACCGGAGAGGGATCCAGCCCGCGCGCCCACTGCCAGTCGAAGTACTGGAAATAGTTCTGGAACTGCGCGGACACGGGCGACTGGCGCTGGCCGAGTGGCGGCGGCGCGTACTGGTCGCGCTGAAGAACCGAGGCGAGCCTGGGGCAACCCGCGTTCCCGGCGGTAAGAACGGCGGCCGCGACCCCGCCGGGGGACTCGCAAAGCGGGTCGCCCTCGTTGATCACCGGGCGCTGGGCGGCCCGAATCGGCAGGAACACGTTGAAGGACAGGCCGACCACGACGAGGGGGAGCGCGCGCATCCACAGGTCGCGGCGCAGAAGCACCCTCGGGGCCGTCATGAGCAGCATCAGGCCCAGGGCCGGCACGGGCAAAAGCGACATGGTGTGGTTGGACCAGCCCAGGATCATCAGGTAGCCCGCCACCAGCAGCAGGCGCCCGCTCCCGGGCTCGCCGCGCCGGTCGCGCCAGCGCACCGCCAGCCAGGTCACCGCGGCGATCACCAGCACGCTGACCGTGTAGACCTTCTCGTTGACCACGGACTGGTTCCACACGGTATACGCCGTGGCGCCCAGCAGCGCGCTCGCCGCCGCCCCCACCAGCGCCCGGCGGTGGTCGCCCAGCAGCCCCCATGCGATGCGGTGGGCCACCAGGAAGAAGAACCCGCTCGCGGCGGCGGAAGTGAGCGCGGCCAGCAGGTTCACCCGCACCGCGACCGGCAGCCCCAGTGGCGACAGCAGAACGATCCACACCCTCGCCAGCACCACGAAGAGCGGGTTCCCGGGCGGGTGCGGGATCCCGAGGATGTACCCGGTCGCGATGTACTCGCTCGTGTCCCAGAACGCCGTGGTGGGAGCCAGCGTGACGACGTACAGGAGGAAGATCGCCGCGGCGGCGATGACGGCGGCGAGGTAGGGCGGGCGGTGCTCGTTCATCTCAATGGGCCGGGAATCCGCGGTCAGCTCCCCGGCACCTCGAAGCCTTCGCTGGTCTCAACGGTGGCCCCCGACTCCAGATCGGTCAGTCTCAGACGGAGCGAATAGATGCCGGGTTCCGGCTGAACCAGGAAGAGGTCCAGGGCGAGCGCCAAGGGAAGCCGATCCCCGTCTCCCTCGACAACCAGACGCCCTTCCGGGTCCACCCGGGCCTCGTCCAGCCCGGGCCGGACGCGCATCATCCGGCCATCGGCATCGAACACCTCTACCGTTATCGCGTATCGGTAGGTCCCCTGGGGGTCGGCCCCGAGCCCTCGCGCGGCCCCGGACAGCCGCAGGCTTCCGTCGCTTGCGCCCTGAACGACGAGCCGGGAGAGCTCGAGTCTGCGCACCTCGACGGCTTCCGGAACCCGCCCCTCCCGCTGCACCATGCCGCGGATGCGGCCGTACGCCCGCAACAGTTCCGTGTCTCCGGGATTCATGTTGAGGGCACGTTCGAGATAGGCCAGCGTCTGGTCGCGGACCGTGGGATCGAACTCGGCGCGCGGAGCCTGCAGCAGCGCCAGTTCGCGCCATGCGAGACCGTCCTGCGGCACCAGCGCGACACGCTGCTGGAGGGAAGCGACGGCCCGCGCCGTATCCCCTGCCGCCGCGGTTTCCAGGGCGGCCTCGACCGCCGGGTCGGCTACCGCGACATCGACGCGCTCCGGCAGAACGCGCACCACGTCCCTCCGCGGGGGGCCCCAGGATATGACGTACTCGAAGCCCGCGCTGAGACTCATCTGGTGCGCGGTGAACGGCGCCAGGCTGAAGGCGACCCGTTCGCTGGAGATCGACTTTACGTCGTCGCGCTCCTGGGCCGCGAGCTGGGCCGTGTTGACCGGGATCACCAGGTCCCGGAACGAGAAACGGAGCGCCGAATTCTCCCCGATGGGGACGCGCAGCGATGCGCCCAGATCGAGTCCCCACGACGTGGACGTGCGCGAGGTCCACTCGATCTCCCCGGGATGTCGCGCATCCATCTGCGCGAACGCGTCGCGATGCCCCGGCGACAGATCGATAGTCTGCGTGAGCGCAACGGTTCCCAGGTTGTACGCCAGCAGGCCCCGCCCGCGGTCCCACTCCGACAGCTTCATGCCGAGGCCGAAGCCGACGCCGTAGTAGTTCGTGCTGCGCGAGATCTCTTCGGGGGGGGAGAGCGCACCCGAATAGCGCGCCATGGTTCCCGAGTGGCCGGCGAGCAGCGTCAGGTAGAGGCCCGCACCCCCGACGGGGTTGTGCCGCAGCACCACTCGTGCCTCCGGCCCAAGGCTGGCGGTTTCCTTCCAGCGCGTCTGGCTCGGGAGGTCGGCGAGGGTCTTCCGGGTGACGAAGTCGTCGTAGAGGGTGCCCACCAAACGCGAGCCCAGGCTGCCCTCCACGGACCAGCGCGGAACCTGGCGGATGATCGCGGCTTCGTCCTGGCCCGCAAGCGCCGCGGGTGTGGACGCGGCAGACGTCAGGAGCACCAACAGGATGCCGAAAAGCGACGGATGGCGCGCGCATCGCCGGTCACGAGGCGTCGCGCCGTCGCCTGCGCGCTTCTTCAATCCTCGACGTTGAATCCATCCCCTCATTCCTAATGATGGACGTGTCCGACGGCGTGGGACAAGGTTGGGCGCTTCGCCAACAATCGGTGACGGACCCCTGCGAAACTGCCCCCGGCCCGGTCCGGGATTCGTTCACGCCGTGGTCACCGCACCTCGAAGAACGCGCTGTCGGCGCTGAACGCCGAGAACACGCCCAACGCGCCTCGCACGTTCGACGGGGGTTCGTTGAGATCCCGGGAATCCTGGTTGAGGCCCTCGTAGAGGTCGGCGTACTCCTCGTTGACCCGGTAGAGCTTCACCCGATGGCGGCCGAACCAGGACAGCGAGCGGGCGCTGACGAGCGCGCTGTCACCCGCGGTCGGGCGCTGGACGAAGCGCCGCGCGAACCCTCCCCCGAACGGGCTCTCGGCAAAGGGCGCCGGATCCGCCTCGATGTTGTCTACGACGACGTAGTGGAGCGCGCTGGCGGAGTTCTCCCAGCGCGCCACCAGCGCGTCGTCCGCTCCCGGCTGGAAGCCGCCGCCCCGGACGCCGAACTCGGGTGGCGCCATGACGGTCGCCGACAGCGACAACCCCTGCGGCGGGACCGGAACGGCCGTCTCTGCGGTTGCAGTGCGGCCGCCGTGGGAGGCCTCCAGGGTGAAGACATCTCCGACTTCGACCAGCAGGTCGTCACCGGGATAGTGATACCGGCCCGGCTCAGCCTCGGAGGGGGCCAGCTCGTACCGTTCGCCCTCGCGAAAGATCGCGATGCGTGCGTCCGCGATCGGGGCGGCGACAGCGGTGGAGTCAGCGCCGACGGGGAGTACGCCCGTCACGGTGACCTCGGTGACCGGCTCCCCGGCGAAGAGAAAGGCCTGCACGACGAAGGTGTCCGGGGTCTCGGGCGCGAAGGCCAGGTCGTCGTCGCAGGCGGCAGCCGCACCCAGCGCAAGAGCTGCGATGAACGAAGAAGCGATTCTTGTGCTCATGGTGGTTCTCCTCTACCGAAAGCCCGCGCGAACGCCGATGCTGGGCGTGAATCCGAGCGTCGTGACGTCCGTGACGAGCATCGGCAGGTCCGTCAGGTCGAATTGGCGATACCACACGTTGTTGCGGCCGTAGACGTTGAAGACGGACAGGTTCAGCTCGTAGAAGAACTCGCGCACCTCGAAGCGTCGGCTTGCGGCCAGATCGAGGCGGTGATAGGCGGGCAGGCGCTCGCCGTTCTTCGAACCGACGTGAATGTAGTTGAGGGTGCGCCCGTCCAGCAGCGTGATTGGATACTGGGCTTCGGGCACCGTGTACGGCTTGCCCGAGCCGTAGACCCATCCTCCCGTCAGCGTCCAGCGCCCAAGCTGGTAGCTGCCGACGGCCTTGACCTCGTGGCGCTGGTCGTGGCTCGCGGGAAACGGGAATCCGTCGTTGAACCCGGCCAGCTCGTGCTCCACGTTCGCGAGGGTATAGCCGATCCAGCCGGTGAGGGCGCCGCGCTTCTTCTGCGCCAGCAGCTCGATGCCCCGGGCCGTGCCCGTGCCCTCGAAGAAGAGCTCGGCGAGCTGCTGACCGGGCGCCCGCCGCGACCGCGTCGAGAACTGTGCGACGCCTCCCAGGTCGCGCACGTAGGCTTCGACGTCGAACAGGTAGTCGTCGGTTTCGTAGCCGATGCCCGCGATCCAGTGTTCGGCGGAAGACGGCGCGATGTTGTCGCCGGCGAGGATCCAGAAGTCGCGGCTTCCCTCCAGGATGTCCTCGTTCTCGACCCGCTTCACGAACTGGTTGTAGCGGCCCCATGCGCCGGTCAGGGAGAGTTGGTCGGTCAGGGAATAGCGCGCCGACGCGCGCGGTTCCCAGTAGGTCTGCCCCGTCCCGTCGTAGTTGGTTACCCGAAGCCCTGCGGTCAGGTCGGCGCGCGCGGAGGGCGTCCAGGAATGCTGGAGATACCCGGCCGTGAGGTTGCTCTCGCCGTCCAGGTTGAGCGTCTGCGCCGAATCCCCCCGCAGACGGGTCAGGGCGTAACCCACGTCGCTCCGGGTGAACTGGGCCCCGAACCCGATCTCGGAGGACGGAAAGGGCCGCCAGGTGTTGTCCAGGCGGGCGGTCAGGTCCTTGACGCGGTTGTCTTCGTCGAACCCGCGCGCGAACTGCGAGGAGGCCACGTCGAGGGTCGCCTCGGAGAAATACTGCGAGTACGCGAACAGGGCGTCCGTCGCCAGCCGGCTGCCCCACTGCCGGGCCCAGCGACCGCTCACACCGCGGTTGCCCCAGTTGGAGAGGTCCGCCCGGTCCGGGGTCAGCCGGGTGTCACCCGCGGGGGTCGCGATCTCCTGCCCCGGCGTCGACTTGTCCAGGCGGTCCTCGCCGCCGTAGACGGAGAGCGTCAGGACATCGCTGGAGGTAGGCAGAAAGGTGAGCTTCGAGTTCAGGTCGTAGAAGTAAAAGTCGGGCTCGAAGGTCTGCTGCTGGAAGTTGCCGAAGCGGCCGAAACCGCCTCCGAAGCCCCCACCCGGCCCGGGCAGGCCTGCCTCCGCATCATCGGCTCCCTCCAGCGTCCCGAAGATCTCGTTGTACAGGCCGGTTCGCATCAGATCGGTGTAGGACCGGCGCGCCGAGACCAGCCACGACCCCTTCCCGCCGAGCGGGACTTCGGTCACGGCGCGGGCGCTCAGCAGGTTGAGCCCGCCCGACATGCGGAATTCCTCCGGGTTCCCCGACTTGCCGACCATCTCGACGACGCTGGAGGTCCGTCCTCCGTACTGCGCAGGAAAGCCCCCCTTGAAGAGCCGAACGTCCTGGACGGCATCCGAATTGAACGCGCTGAATACCCCGAAGAAGTGGTCCACATGGTAGACGGTCATGCCGTCCAGAAGCACCAGGTTCTCGTCGGGCGTCCCTCCGCGCACGAAGAGACCGGAGGTGGCGTCGTTGGTGCCGCTCACGCCCGGAAGAAGCTGGAGCGCTCGGAAGACGTCGGTTTCCCCGAGCGAGGGAAGCGTCCCCAGCCGCTGCGGGGAAAGCGCGATCTGTCCCGCCGCCTCTCCCTGCGCGACGATATCGGTCGCGGTGGTCGCGGTCACGGTCACGCCGTCGATCTCGATGGCGCGCGGCACGAGCAGGACCGAAAGCTCGCGGCCCCTATCGGCATCGAGCGCGATCTCCCGGGTCTCGTAGCCCAGGTGCTCCACCCGCAGGACGCGGTTCGCCTCGGCGGGCAGGCCGATCAGGACGAAGCGGCCGAACTCGTTGGTGAACGCCCGGAAGGCGTGGTCGTCCACGGACACCAGCACGTTGGGCAGCACTTCGTTGCTGACCGAGTCCCGTACCGTGCCGACCAGATCGACCTGTGCCGCGGCCGGACTCGTGCCCCAGGCAAGACTTGCAGCAATCAGAGCCAGCGCCCTGCCGAACGGCACAAAGTCCGACAGGCTCTGCGGAATCACATTCCCCCACCTCATCCCCCCTCCTCGTCTCAGGCTCCGCTGCCCTTCCCGCTGAGGGAGACGATGCCCCGGGCCAAAAGGGTTGCCCCGGCCGGCGGGCGTGGGGGAGATCAGTTCACGGCGGCCACCAGCTCTCCGTCGCGAAGCTCAAGGACGGAACGGAAGCGATCGCCGGGCGCGGCTCGTCCGTCGATCCGGGTGCGCAGGTAGTCGCCGGTGACGCCCGCAATCCGCTGACGCGAGCCCTCCACCACGATGTCCGCGACGGTTCCGGCACGGCCGCGCCGGTAGCGCTCCTTCTTGTCCAGCGCCATCTCCCGGAGCACGCGTGAGCGCGCCGCGGCGACATCGCCCGGCACCCGATCCGGGAGCTCGGCGGCCGCGGTGCCCGGGCGGACGGAGAACGGGAACACGTGCAGGTAGGTGTACGGAAGCTCTTCGACCAGCGCACGGGTCTCCTCGAACTCTTCCTCGCCCTCGCCGGGGAAGCCGACGATGATGTCGGCGCCGAGCCCCAGCGGTCCCATTTTCCCGGCGATCTCGAGGACCCGCTGGCGGTACGCCGCACGCGTGTGCCAGCGCCGCATGAGCCTCAACACCTTGTCCGAGCCGCTCTGCAGGGGAACATGCAGATGAGGGGCCAGGCGCCCCCCCGAATCGGCGAGCAACGCCATCAGCGCGTCGTCGATTTCGGTCGCCTCGATGGACGAGAGCCGGATGCGAACCGGCACGGAGTCCAGCAGCAGGGCGCACAGTTCCGCCAGCGTGGTGCGCGGCTCCAGGTCCCTGCCGTAGTGCCCGATGTGGATGCCGGTGATCACGAGTTCGGGATGGACGCGCGCCAGCGCCCGGGCTTCCCGCACCACGTCGGCGGGCGGGCGCGAGACGGACGCGCCGCGTGCCAGCCGGGTGGCGCAGAACGAGCACTTGCGGTCGCACCCGTCCTGGACCTTCAGCCAGGCCCGGGTGCCTCTCTCATTGCGCAGCAGGGGGCCTTCCCCGGCCGACGGCGGACCGAAGGCCAGGTCCAGAGTCGCAAGCCGGCTCGCCAGCGCCAGCGCGTCCTGTCCCGGCACCACGCCGTCCACCTCCGGCATGCTCCGGTAGTCGTCCTCGCGCAGGGCGGCCGAACAGCCCGCCACCAGGATGCGCGCGCCCGGGTTCTCGCGCCTCAGCCGGCGCACCAGCCGGCGCGCCTCGGCATCCGCCTGGTTGGTGACCGTGCAGGTGTTCACCACCAGCGCATCCGCCTCGCCGGGCCGAGCGACGGTGCGGGCGCCCCCGACCTCCAGTTCCTGGCGCATGCGCTCGGTGTCGTACTGGTTGGCCCGGCACCCGAAGGTGTGGAACCAGACGGCGGGCCTCGCCTGCTCGCCGCGCCTGGCGGTCTCCGAGCGGACCGGGAGCCGGATCACCGATCCGCCGGGCTGGAGCAGGTCGCAGGGACGCGTTCGCCCGGGACTGCCCGTGGTGCGCGCCGCCAACACGCTGACAGAAGGTGGCGTTGTGCCATGAGTTCGGTCTCGGAGATTCGGTCGGTGCCGGCCCGCGCCGGCCGGTCCCTGCAGCAGCGTCGGGCCGCAGGATGATGGGGGTGTGCGCGAGAATAAGCTAGCTTGTGGCCATGACCTCGGGATACGGGCCGGCGATCCGCTTTGCACGCAGCTTCATGACGGGTTGGGCCCCGGTGGTGGAGCGCGAGATCAACATCGAGCGCGGGGGGCGCCGACTTCCGGCTTCGCTGTTCCTGCCTCGCGCGGCGGTCCGCCGCGCCCGCGCGGAGCGGCGCCGGCCGACTCCCGTCTGGGTGATCCTCCACGGGATCACGCGCTCCGGACGGGACCACCCCTACCTGGTGCGGTTCGCGCGCGCAGTCGCGTCCGCCGGTCAGGCGGCGATGGTGCCGGAAATCCCGGAATGGCGGGGAATCGAGCTCTCCACCGGGGCCACCACCTCCACCATCTCGGCCTCGCTGAGCGCCCTGGAGGAGCAGCGCGAGCTCGCCTCCCGCCAGGTGGGGCTGGTGGGCTTCTCCTTCGGTGCCCCCCAGGCCATCATCGCCCCGACCGACCCGGCGCTCGCCGGCCGCATCGCCTGCGTGGTCGCGTTCGGGGGCTACTGTTCCGTGGAGGAGTCCTCCCGCTTCCAGTTCACAGGGGCGCACGAACTCGATGGCCGCGAGGAGTCCCTTGCCCCCGACCCTTACGCGCGCTGGGTCGTTGGCGCGAACTACCTGACCCGCATCCCGGGATACGGGACCGCTGGCAGGGTTGCGGAGGCATTGCGGGCACTGGCCGCCTACACGGGCGACAACAACGTGCTCGCCACCGACCCCGCGATCGAGCCCGAGAGGCGTCGCCTGGCGGCCAGCCTCGCATCCCGCGAGCAGCCCCTCTTCGAGACGCTCGCCCCACCCGCCGGCGCCCTGCCCGACCCGTTGCGCGGCGGGCTCGTGGCCGAGGGGCTGGGCGAAGTGATGGCTACCATCCCGGAATTGAACCCCGTGCCGTACCTGCCGCGCGTAGACGTTCCGGTGCGGCTGGTGCACGGCACCGCCGACCAGCTCTTCCCCTACACCCAGACCATCAAGCTGGGACGCGCCTTCCCGCCAGACGCAGACGTCACGACCACGATCACCGGCCTCTTCGCTCACGCGTCGGGGCGGGAGCGCACCTCCCTCCTGCACACGGCTTCGGAGGCGTTGCGCTTTCTGAACGCCCTCGCCAGCATCTTCCGGCTGATGTAGCCCGGCCGCTTCCCTCGACCCCGGTCAGGATCTTGACTCGCGCGAACACTCCGGCCCAACCCCGGTCGACGATCTCGTCGGTCTCGGGCTGGGTGCGGCGCGCGGGCGGCATCCGCTGGTTCATTCGACGCTTCGGCTTCGCACAGCTTTTCCTGAAGCCGGCACGCCTGGTCATGGCCCCGCTGATCATTCCCATGCTCAGGGCGCGCTCCATCGAATACCGGGGCGCGTCTCTTCCCCTGGTGTACGCCCGCCACAACGTGACCTGGGCCAATGAGCGCTGCGTGGAGCTGGCGCTGGCCCGGGCGGTGATGGCGGGCATCCCGCCCGAGCGGCTCCTGGAGGTGGGTCACGTCACGCCGCACTACTTCCCGGGCGGCCACCTGGTCGTGGACAAGTACGAACCGGGTTCGCTGGAGGTCGACATCGTGGACTTCGCCCCCGCCGAGCGCTTCGACCTGATCCTCTCGATCTCGACCTTCGAGCACATCGGCTTCGACGAGCCCGGGGCGACCTCGGCACCACCGGCAGTCGCCGCCAAGGTGGCCACCGCCCTGAAGCGATGCCGCAGCCTGCTCGCGCCCGGCGGACTCCTGGCCATCACCGTTCCCCTCGGCTACAACCCCGCCCTGGACGCCATGATCGCCAACGGCGAGCTGGAGTGGGATCGCGCGACCTGGTTCAAGCGGTTCCCGCGCCGGCGCTGGCGCCAGGTATCCCGATCCGAAGCCGTCCGCTGCCGCTACGGCAGTCCCTACGCCTTCGCCAACGCCATCCTGCTTGCGGAATGGAAAGCATGACACACCATATCAAGTCCCTCATCCGGCTGGTCCCGGACTTCCCCACCCCCGGCATCCGCTTCCGCGACGTCATGGGACTGGTCGAGAACGCCGAGGGCTTCGAGCAGGCCACCGAGGCCCTGGCGCGGCGGTTCGCCCCGGAAACGCCGGACGCGGTGGCCGGCATCGAGGCGCGCGGCTTCATCTTCGGGGTCCCGGTGGCGCAGCGGCTCGGCGTCGGATTCGTGCCGGTGCGGAAGGCCGGGAAGCTGCCCGGCGAGGTGGTGGGCGTCGACTACGCGCTCGAGTACGGCACCGGGCGCCTGGAGATGCAGACCGGGTCGATCCGTGCGGGAATGCGCGTCCTGCTCATCGACGACCTGGTCGCGACCGGCGGGAGCGCGGCGGCGGCGATCGAGCTGATCCGCGGCATGGGAGGCGAGGTTGCAGGCGCCGGCTTCGTCGTGGATCTGCCCGAACTCCCCGGGCGCAAGCACCTTGAGGCGATGGGCGTCGAGGTCTTCGCCCTTTGCACGTTTCTCGACGCCGATCCCTGAGCCGTCTCGCTTAAGGCTCCAATTCAGCGGGCCCGCGGAAAGATCTCGGGCGGAGGCACGCGGAAGGCGCCGGGAAACCCGTCCTCCACCAGCTTGAGCTTCCCGGTCCAGTCCTCGATGTCGACGCGGTACACGGCGGTGCGCTTCAACTCGCCCTCCGTGATTGCGCGGTAGTCGCGGCCGGGCCGCAACTCGGGCGCGTACTTGTCGAGGAGCATCTGAAGCGCCTCGCGCGCCTCGGCGGGATCCTCCACCACGCTCCCGGTCCCGAACGCCGTCACGCTGGCGAACTCGACGCTGAACTCAAGCGCCTCGTCCGCCGGCAGCAGGCGCCCCATCTCGAAGGCCGAGAAACACACCTGTACGCGACGGGACAGGCTGTCGCGGGTCAGCCCGGTGCGCGCGGTGTGGATGTAGACGGCGTGGCGGGCGGGATCGTACACGAACAGATTGCTGTTCACGAGAGGCTGCTCGCCGCGGGTCATGGCCAGGACCCCGACGCGTGCCTGCCGGATGAAGTCCCGGGTCCAGGCATCGTCCCTGGCCCGGTCGCGCCGGCGGATCTCGGTCCTGCCCCGTTCAGCCACCTAGATGTCCAGCTCGACGCCGATCCCGGCGGCGCGCGCCCGGTCGTAAACGAGTCTCGCCGTGGCCATGTCCTCGAGCGCCAGCCCCAGATGGATGGCGATGATGCGATCGCCCTCCGCCCGCCGTCCCGCGACCTTGCCCGCGATCACCTCGCTCAGCTCGGCGTGGGGCGTCGGCGTGTCGCCGAAATAGCCGCTCCCGCTCCGGTAGTAGGCAAACTGCGCGCTGTCGTCCGTGGTCAGCAGATCCGCCTCGCGAAACGCGTCCGCCTGCCAGTAGGAGTCGAAGTCCAGGGGGCAGGCGAAGGCGCCGGGCGCGAGCCATCCGGGGGGGATGGCGGGGTCGGGATCGAGCAGGATGGGGCCGCTGGTGATGACGATGTCCATCCCCCGTACCGCTTCAGCAACGGCTCCCACCGGCCGCACCTCGACGCCCATGCGCTCGCCCATCTCTTCGGCATAGGCGTGCGTGGCGTTCCGGTCGATGTCGTACGCGTGCACCCGCTGCACGGAGAACAGGGTGCACAGGGCCTCGAGGTTGCTGCGTCCCTGCACGCCGCAGGCGACGATGCCGACGCTTGCCGCATCCGGACGGGCGAGGTACCTGGCTGCCAGCGCCGATGCGGCCCCGGTGCGCATGGCGGTGATCCAGGTCGCGTCCATCACCGCGAGCGGCAGCCCCGTCTCCGGATCGTTCAGCGTAATCAGTCCGGTGATGTAGGGCAGTCCGTGCTCGGGATTGCCCGGATAGGCCGAGATCCACTTGATCCCGGCGGCATTCTGACGCTCGACGTAGGCCGGCATCGCGTGCAGGAAGGAGTCCGGCCGCGGATGGATGCCCGGCTTGGGCGGCATCTCCACCCGGCCCGCCGCCTTCTCCCGGAACATGAACTCGAGCGCGTCGATGATCTCCGCCATGGAAACCCCTGCTTGCTCGACGTGGGCACGGGAAAGGTAGAGGATGTTTCGCTGGGGCATGACGCTGGTCTCGCGGGTGGGGAGGATGGGGTTGGGTGACGGGAGCCTACTCGGGCGCCGGTGCCAGAACGCTCACCTCTGCCATGACGGCCCCTTCGAGGACGCCGTCGACCACCTCCATCCCTTCCACCACCCGGGCGATGATGGTGTAGTTGTGGTCGAGACGGGGGTTGTCAACCAGGTTCACGAAGATCTGGCCGTCGCCGGTGTCGCGCCCCCGGGTCGAGATGCCGACGGTGCCGCGCACGTGCGAACGCAAGGTCAGCTCGTCTCGGGTGTAGGGCCCGTCCCCGTGGTACTCGTTCGCCCCCGGGCTGCCCCCCTGGATGACGAAGTTGGGGACCACCCGGTGGAAGGTGAGACCATCGAAGTATCCTTCGCGCGCCAGGCGGACGAAGCGCGCCGTGTTGGCGGGCGACTCGAACGGGAGGAGTTCGAGGACGATCTCGCCGCCCCCGGCCATGCGGATCACGGCCCGGGAAGCGGCCATCTCGCGCATCTCCTCGAACGTGGGCATCGGCGCGCGCTCCGGGGGCGAGGGACGAGCCCAGCGAAGGTCGCTCCCGGTCCAATCGTTGCGGAGGTATTCGGCGACCAGGGCAACGACCGGATCGTAGTCCTCCATGTAGGGCTGCACGCGGTCGAGGTCGTCCAGGGAACCCAGCTCCCGTATCCTCTGCAGGAGTTCCAGGCGCACGTCCCGGTGGGTCTCCCTGCGATCGGCGCTCATGCGCTCCAGCGCGGCGAAGACGGCCGGCAACACGTCCGGATGCGGGCTTCCGGCCAGCGACCGGGCCGCCGTCAGCACCAGTTGCGGATCGCCCGCGCCCAGAGCGTCGAGATAGACCGAGTCGGCGTCGTGGCCCACCAGCGGCGCGAGCCCGGCGATGGCCGCCTCACGCACGTTCCAGTGCTCGTCACCGGCCAGCGCCAGGAGCGCGGGCACGAGTTCCAGGCGGGCCGCGGCGCGCGCGGCGTACATGCGCATCTGCCAGACCGGATGAGCGGAGAATGCCGGCAGCCGGCGGTTGGCGGCGAAGGGGGAGACGACGGCCAACGTCACCAGGCTGTGCGCCGCCCGGTGCCAGTCGCCGGCCGACACGGAATCGGCCCGCCGGGCCAGTCCGTCGAGGGGCGCCAGAGCGGTCTCCGGCGGACAACCGGCGAGGCGGCCGATGGCCTCCAGGGCCACGTGCGCGCTCGGGTCCTGCAGCAACGCCACCAGCTCCGCGCATGCCTGGCTGCCGTCCACCCGTTCGCTCAGGGCTCTCACGGCCTCTACCCGCACCAGATGACTCGGGTCGGCGAGCGCCTGCGCGAGCGGTGCCCGCACCTCATCGAGCGCGCCTTCCCCGATGGCGAGCACGGCGAGCCGCCGCACCTGCGCGTCCTCGTCGGCCAGCGCGGCCGCGATCACGTCTTCGGGGGGTCTTCCCGCGCTCACCAGTCCCGCCAAGGCGAGCCGCCGCACCTGCGCGCCCTCCTCGCCGTCCGCCCCGCGGTAGCCGGCCAACTCCGTGAGTGCCGCCAACCCGAACGGGGGAGGCGCGAACTGCGATTGCGTGCGAACCAGGTTTTCCAGCGCGCGAGCCCCGCCAAGGATGACGGGGTGGGGCGCCGGCCGCAGGGCTGCGGTTCCGCCTCCCGCGAGCCCGTCGACCAGATTCTCCAGCAGCACGTCGTAGGCCTGCCGCACCTCATCGTCATTCCGGTACGAGAGCCGGCCCATCGCCTCCAGGACCGCGCCGCGCACCTCGGGATCCCTCTCGCGGGGCAGGTAGTTGATCAGCGCCGCGATCGCCCGGCGGGGATCACTACCGGCAACTGCCTGCGCGCTGGCGTTGATGGCCTCGACCCTGATGTCGGCGTAGGAACTCTCCAACATGGACCCGATGTCCACCAGAACCGCAGGATTTTCCTGGCGCCCCAGCGCGCGCACGGTGATCCGCTGCACCTCCGGGTCGGGCCAGGAGATTCCCTCCAGGAACGTGAAATGCGCGGCGTCGTCCCGTGAACGGGAGTCCTCGGTCTCGAGGACGCGGTGCAGGATCTCCTCGCTCCCGGGGAGCAGCCGGACCTCCCCCGCATCCCCCCCACCGCCGCACCCGGCAACCACACCGCTGCCCAGGGTGACCGCGCAGATCAGGAATCGTCTGCGACCTGAGCGCCAGGCCGACCCGAAGCACCACAGTCCATCGATCATCCCGTCCAGCCCTTCCTCGCGTTTCGTTCCCGTCAAGCCTGTCGCCCGGCCCGCCGCCCCGGCCGGATACCCTGCATCGCCGTGGCGCGTTCGCCTGTGGCGAAACACGGAATAGATTAGAGTACGTAGCCCCGTTGACAAGAATCGCGCGCGCTGGTACCGCGATCCACGATCCCCCAAACCCCGGACGCGACACGATGGCGACCGCACTTCCGGCCACCGGTCTCGACACCCCGATCGCCGACCCTCTTCGCCGCACCCTCCGCGGCCTCGGCGGCCGCGCCACCGTCGGCGACGTCATGGCAGCCACCGGCCTCGCGCAGGCGGACGCCGAGTCCGGCCTCAAGGGGCTGCTGGAAACCTACCAGGGGCATGTGGAGGTCGGGGAAGAGGGCGACATCGTGTACGCCTTCCAGCGCCGCCTGCTGCGACGCGACCACACGCCCTTCTGGACTCGCTTCCGCACGGCGGCGGCGCGCGTGCTCAAGACCGCTTTCAAGATCTGGATCGTGGTCATGCTGGTGGTCTATTTCGTCGTCTTCGTGACCCTGCTGATCGCGGCCCTGATCGCCGCCTCGCGCGGCAACGACCGCAATGGCGGCTCCATCCTGGGCGGTGGACGGCGCGGCGGAGGCTTCAACTTCCCGTTCCTTTTCTGGATCTGGGCCCCGGACTGGCGCCTCGGCCAGCCGTATTACGGCAACCGCTTCGAGCACCGCAGCGGCAAGAAGGTGCCTTTCTACAAGAAGGTGTTCGCCTTCGTCTTCGGTCCCGACCGGCCGCGCCCCAGCCTGCGCGACCGCGACCGCGGCGTCATCCGCCTCATCCGGGCGCGCAAGGGGACGCTCACCGTACCCGAGCTCGTACGCCACACCGGGCTGACGGTCCCCGAGGCGGAGGAGGAGATGGGTCGGCTGATGGGAGCCTACGCGGGTGATGTGCACGTCTCCCGGGGCGGCGAACTGGTCTACAGCTTCGGCGAACTGCTGGTGAGCGCCCACGGCAAGGTGAAGGCGCGCGAGCCCGTGCCGGCGTGGCAGCGCCTGGAGAAGGGCGCCGAGTTCACCGGCAACAAGACCGGAACCAACGTGCTCATCGGTTCTCTGAACGGGTTCAACCTGCTGGCGGCGCTCTCCGCCCCGGTGTTGATCTTTCCCACGCTGGGTCTGGGGGGACTGGGGGCCGAGATCGGCCTGATCTGGGTCCCCGCGGTCTTCAGCACGCTCTTCTTCTCGGTGCCGCTCGGCAGATGGGTGGGGCACCGGGTCGAGAACGCCCGCCGACGCCTGCGCAACGTGCGCAAGGTGCTGCTGGGGATGGTCTTCCGGCAGAGCCTCGGGGGCGCAGCGCCTCTCTCGGCGGAGCGCGCCACGGACGATGTGCGCATCGCGCTTGTCGACCCGAACATCGGTGCGGCCGACGTGCGCAAGCAGCTCCAGGGCATCGCCGCCGAGTTCGACGCCGAGGTGGAGCCCGCCGACTCCGGCCAGATCGTCTACCGCTTCCCCTCGATTCGATCGTCTCTCCTCGGGGGAGAGGAGGTGCGGTCCGCGCTCCGTCTGGACAAGCGTTCGGTCGGACGCGTGGTCTATTCGAGCGGGGATACCCCGGAGGAAGAGTCGGCCAGGGCAATGGCCAACTTCGACCGCGAGCTGCGCAAGTCCGTGTCCGCCCCCGAGTCGGTGCGCTATCTGGACGACCTCGAGCTCGCCGGCATCGAGACTCTCTCCCCTCCGCGACGTCAGGTGAAGCCGCGGCGTCCAGCGAGGCCGAGGCGCCCTCAGAGGTGGTGAACCGCTCGAGCCGGTCGGGTCTGCGCACGCCGGGTGCCGTGCGTCCGGCCGGGTCGATGGCTGCACTCCTGCTGGTCGCCTCCCTCAATCCTCTACCCGTCCCCGTGTCTCTGGCCGCGCAGCAGAACGACGGCGGCGGCGTCCCCGCGCTTGCGGTCGTGCCCCACGCCTCGGCCCCCGAGGCGCGCGCCCTCCGAACGCCCACCGACATCCAGATCGATGGCCGGCTGGAGGAGGCGCCCTGGAGCGATGCCGCGCCGGTGACGGAGTTCACCCAGATGGACCCGGACGAGGGCTTTCCCGTCAGCGAACGCACCGAAGTCCGATTCCTGTACGACGACAATGCGCTCTATGTGGGCGCGCGGCTGCTGGACTCGGCCCCGGTTACCACGCGGCTGGCCCGCCGGGACGCCGGCGTGCCCGATTCGGACTTCTTCACCCTGACCGTCGACAGTTACCACGATCACCGTACCGCCTATCGCTTCTCAACCAACCCCTCGGGGATGAAGCGCGACGAAGTCCTGAGCGGCGGCTCCGGCATCTTCGGGGGAGGCAGAGGGGACGGCCGCGGAGACAGCTCCTGGGACCCGGTCTGGGACGTCGCCACCTCGGCCACGGACGAGGGCTGGTTCGTGGAGATGCGCATCCCTTTCAGCCAGCTGCGGTTCAGTACATCCGACGATCAGCTGTGGGGTCTCCAGATCGAGCGCACCATCAACCGCAACCAGGAGCGCGCTGTCTTCTCCTTCACGCCAAAGCTGGAACCCGGCGGCGTGGCGCGATTCGGGCACCTCGCCGGAATCGAGGGAGTCGCTTCTGGACGCAGGCTGGAGATCCTCCCCTACGCCGGGCTGAGCGCGGAGTACATTCGCCGGACGGCGCCGGCCGACGTGACCTTCACCAACCCGTTCCGCTCGGGCTCCGACTACTTCGGACGCGCGGGCGCCGACCTCAAGTACCGGCTGGGCTCCAACCTCACCCTCGATGCCTCCGTCAACCCCGACTTCGGCCAAGTCGAGGTGGACCCGGCGGTGATCAACCTCACGGCCTTCGAGACCCGCTTCGATGAGCGCCGTCCCTTCTTCGTGGAGGGCGGGGAGATCTTCCAGTTCGCGCGCGGCGGACCCGGGGGCAGTACCGGGCGTCCCCCGACGGTCATGTACTCGCGCCGCATCGGTCGACGGCCGCAGGGGCCGATGGCGTCGGATGCGGTCTTCTCGGACGCACCCACCGCGACCACCATCGTCGGGGCCGCCAAGATCACCGGAAAGGTGGGGGACGGCTGGTCGGTCGGGCTGCTGGAGGCCGTGACCGGGCGCGAGATGGCCCCCTACGTGGACGCCGGCGGGATCCGCGGCGAAGCCGAACTCGAACCCGCCACCAACTACCTGGCGGGAAGGCTGCGGCGCGACCTCCGGGACGGCCTCACCCAGTTGGGCGCCATGGCCACCGCCGTCAACCGCAACCTCTCGGGCAGCATCCTGGGCAGCCGCCTGCACTCCTCGGCTTACGTCGCGGGGTTGGACTTCATCCACGAGTGGGACGACCGCTCCTGGCGCATCAACGGGGCTTTCTCTCGCAGCCTCGTCTCCGGCAGCGAGGCGGCCATCCTGCGCACACAGCATTCCTCGGCCCGGTACTTTCAGCGCCCCGACGACAACCGCGTGCTCGACCCCGACGCCACCTCGCTGGGCGGCCACTACGCCATGTTCGACGTGAACAAGCAGTCGGGGTCGTTCACGGCGCGCATCGCCATGGCGAGCATCAGCCCGGGTTACGAGGTCAACGACATCGGGTTCCAGACCGAGGCCGACCGCATCATGCTCGACACCCACCTCACCTGGCGCCAGCCCCGCCCGGGGACCTGGCTGCGCAACTGGTCGGTGTCCGGCGGCCCGGACGGCAAGTGGAACACGGCCGGCGACCGTCTGCACTCGGAGTTCAACGCCAACCTGAACTGGCAGTGGCTGAACTACTGGGGCGGCTCGGTGCGCGGGGTCATCCGGGCTCCGACCGACAACGACCGCCTCACGCGGGGCGGCCCACTCGCCCGCGATCCTCAATACTACGCCGGCAACGCGAACCTCTCCTCCGATTCCCGGCAGCCCGTGAGCGGACGGGCCAGCTACAACTGGGCCTTCGACGAGGCCGGATCCTGGAGCCACACCGGATCGCTGAACGTCACCTACAAGTCGGGTGAGAAGCTGGAGCTGCATCTCGGCCCCAGGCTCACGCGCGCCTACGCCGAGGCCCAGTACGTGACCTCGCGCGACGACCCGCTGGCCACGGCCACCTTCGGCCGACGCTACATCTTCGCGCCCATCGACCAGACCACGCTGTCGCTCGACACCCGGCTGAACGTCACCTTCTCGCCCACGCTGACGCTCCAGGTCTACGCCCAGCCGCTCATCTCCAGCGGAGATTACGGAGGCCTGAAGGAGTTCCGAACCCCGGGGACCTTCGACTTCCTGCGCTACGGCGGAGACGCCGGCACGATGTACCGGCTGGAAAGCGGCAGTTTCCTGATCGATCCCGACGGCACCGGCGCGGCCCCCGAGATCACCATCCGCGACCGGGACTTCAACGTGCGCAGCCTGCGCGGCAACGCGGTGCTGCGCTGGGAGTGGAGCCCCGGGTCAACGCTGTTCCTGGTGTGGCAGCAGCGCCGCTACCACCGCGCGCTGCGGGACGCCTGGGACCCGCTCGCGTCCGACGGCATCGGCGACTTCGATTTCCGCTACGACGCCGGCGAACTCGTGCGCATCCGCCCGGACAACATCTTCCTGATCAAGGTGAACTACTGGCTGAACCTGTGAGGGGGGTAACGGGCTACGCCGCTACCCGAACAGGCGCTCATCCCACCGCACCGGCATCTCGGGGCCGGTTTGAAGCCGTGGGAACTCGGGATGGTCGGCGTTGATGATGACGTTCCGCTCCATCCGTGTGACAACCGAAGGCACCAGCAGGATCGCGCTCCGGCATGCCGCATACCAGTCGTGCCCGAACCGGCGCGCCGAAGGGCTTTCGGGCAGATGCCAGCCCGGAACTGCATCAACATCTACGACCTCGTAGCTAGTGCCAGCCGGAATGACGATCTCGATGAAGCGCTGGTTTGCGGGCGGAACACCGTTCCATCGAACCAGCATCTCGAGCATGGCGGTCGAGTAGTGCACCGAGGCGTAGATGACCCGAGTTCCGCGCTGGTGCCAGCGGCCATCCACGTTCCTGGCTCCCTCAGGACTGTAGATCCTCCACCTGCCCAGCGGATCACCGATCCTGAACGCGTGCAGCGGTTCGTGCAGCAGCCGCGGAGAGGTCAAACGGCCACGCCGGCTTCAGCGCGTCGCACCAGGTTCACTACGGCGTCCGCCCCCGCGGAACAGGACACCGCCATGTCATACGGGGTAAGGCCATCCAGCAGTGGATGCGCGCGGTGGAGAAAAGCGTCCATCCGTTGTTTGTCGCCGTGAAACGCGCGACCCAGCGCGTGGAGTACCCGCCCGAGCTCGTAGACCCTCTCGCTGTGCCTCCGCGAAAGGGGCTGCCGACTCTTGCGATGACGACGGAGCGTGGCTTCCGAAACCACGGTTCCGACCACCCGTGACCGCCCAAGCAGGTCGTAAAGCCCGGAAAGGCTGCGCGTCGACAGCCCCGCGGCGACCCTGCGGGCCAAGGCTACTTCGTCCAGGCGCTCGGCATCGGTCAACATCAGGAGCCGGCCGAGCTGTACCGTTTCGCTTGCCTGCGGACAGTCCGGGTTGGCATAGGACTCAAGCAGTTCCACAGTCGGCTCCCTCGGAACGGGTTCGACCTTTGCATCACATGACGCCAATATAGCGATCATGTGACGGGAGTGCCACGGGGGTAGTTCCACCGACGCGCGGGATGGTGCCGCATGAGAGCCTCGGACCGGGACATCCCGAGCACCATCGCGCGGCCCACCACACGTCAGCGCCGTGCAATCACCATCCGAAAGCCGATGAACTGGCGCCTCACGTCCGGCCCGGCAGCGCCCCGGATGGCGGCGCGCACATTGCGAACCGGATCGGCGAAGGACCCGCCCCGCATCACCCAGAGGGGGTCGGACTCGAGCCCCTCCCGGTCGTCCGCCTCGTCGTAGGGATAGGGCTGCCAGGGGCTGCGGGTCCACTCCCAGACGTTGCCGCTCATGTCGCTCAGCCCGTAGGGGCACTCCGTGCAGGCCATCTCTCCCACGGGCGCGAGCCTGCCTGTCGCGAAGTTCGCCTTGTCACGCCGCAACTCGTTTCCCCACGGGAAGATGCGTCCGTCGCCGCCGCGAGCCGCCTTCTCCCACTGCGCCTCGCTCGGCAGCGTCACGCGCCATCCATCGGCCAGCAGGGCGCGTAGCTCCGCGGGCGTCGCCGGGGATTCGCGCAGAAGCTCCTCCAGCCAGCGGCAGTACGCCAGGGCGTCCGGCCAGGAGACGAAGGACACGGGATGGAGCGGCGGCTCGGCGAGAGCCTGCGGGTCGACCTCACGGCCGGCGGCTTCAACGAAGGCCGCGAACTGTGCCACGGTCACCTCGCTGCGGCCGACAAGGAAGGCCGGCACATCGACGACGCCCTGCGGCTGGGCCGCACTCCAGCGCTCGACATCGTAGGCGAGGGTATCGATGCCGGGATCGCTCCCCATGAGGAAGGGTCCCTCGGGTACCTCCACGAACCCCAGCAGCGGTGCGTCCGGCAGATGGCCGAGATCGGCGCGGTAGCCGGTGAGCTCGGGAGCAGGGGCTGGGGACTCGGCCGGCGCCGGAGCGATGCCCTCGGCATCCAATGGCTGGGATCCGGCCCGCGCCATCTGACTCCGGTAGTCCAGCCACACGCCCACGAAGATCAAGGCCGCCGCCACAAACACCGCCAGGAGTCTCATCGGACCTCCACTCCGGACTTCATCGCACCTCCATCCCGAGCCGCTCGCATGCAAACTGCCATCCATGGCTGCAGGCGCGCTCGTACAGCGCCGGTTCCGGCATGTCGATCAGGTTCAGGCCTCCCTGCCGCAACAGCAGCCTGAGATCCAGCGGGCGCGGCGGGGCGCGACTCACCACCGAGGGATCGAGCAGGTTCACGCAGCCGGCCTGGAACTGCGCCTCGCACGCCCGCGCGAAGAAGCCAAGCGCCAGTTCCGCGTCAGGCTCCACGATCCGGCCCTCGACGTAGTGCGCGCCCAGCTCGTTGCACGCCCATCCCGCGTTGTCGGCGCAGTAGCTGGCCTCGATCTGCACCAGCCGCTCACAGGCGCCTGCCCGGCCCTCCTCACACGCCTCTTGCCAGAACGGCAGCATGTCGCCCCGGTGGAGGCCGTCGGTGCGACCGGTCGCGGTCATGGCGGCGAAGAAGGTTGTCCACACCGCCATGTGCACCAGGTTGGCCGTCGCCCATCGGACCTCGGTGAGGCGCCGAATGCGCGGACGGCTCTGGAGCGAGCGCACGAAGCGGTCGATCAGGGGCACGCTCAGGTTGAGCAGCGGCACGCACAGCAGCTTGTCGTAGAAGGTCGGGGCACCCACGGCCTCGAGAGACCAGAACAGCCCGAATACCCCGGCGCCGTACAGCGCCCCGAAGATGGCCTTGCCGGTGCGCGTGCGCGGCGATGTCGACGGGTCCGTGACCAGCAGGTGCAGCCCCAGGAAGACGGCGGCCGGAATCTCGGAGTCGATGAAGTAAGGGACCCCGGTCGCCGCCGCGTAGAGCGCGCTCAGCCCGAAGAGCGCGGCCGCGGCGAACCCCGACACGAGGGTGACCCGGAAGAAGTACATCACCACCAGGCCGAGCCCGAACAGCAGCAGGTAGATCGCGGGAACGAAGGTCAGCGTGGTGGCAATGTCCTGCCCCCACGTCAAGTCGCTCGTCCCCGTCGCGATCAGCACCAGCGAAAACAGTCCCAGCGAGAACGCCGAGGGGTTGAAGATGTGCGTGCGCCGTCCCTCGCGCCGCCACTGCACGAACGCCTTCCCCAGGAAGCCCGCGGCCACCATCAGGAACTGCAGGTAGAACCAGTCGTCCGTGAACCAGAGGAAGAGGTTGGTGCTGAAGATGATGGGAAACGGGCCGAAGCCGAGCACGTAGCGCTCGCCCCGCGACCACGCGAGCAGCATGTCGAACGCGTAGGCGAAGATCAGTTGCGCCAGCAGGAGTCCGGCGAAGTCGTAGACCGGACGCCAGTACCAGCCCCAGACGGCGAACACCGTAAGCTGCACCAGAGCCTGCAGATAATGCTGCGGGCGCAGGACGACCCGAAAGCCGCGGGTCGCGCCGGCGCGCGACAGCCTCGCAAACAGCACCCCCTGCCAGACCAGCAGCCCGGCGACCGCCGCCAGGAACGCGAACGTGAGCCGGGCGTTGTCGGCGACGCGCGGCGCAAGCGAGAGGAGAAGGAGGCCGAGCGTCAGGACGAGCGGGAACAGGAAGACGCGGCGGAGGTCTGGAGCCTGAGAGCCGAGCTTCGCGCCAGGCCCGGAGGGCCGGCGTCCCAGCGGAGGGGTCGCGCCGGGACGCGGCGTTCGCTTGCGTCTCGATGTCGCCATGGTGTAGGAGGCTGCTACGTCAGCCGTTAGTTTGCCGGGCCGCGAATGGCGGACTCGCTGGAGGAGAGAAGATGCGCATCAATCGACGGAACGGCGCCGGAAGTCGACACGCGCCTGCTGAAGAGGCAGATGGTGTTGGTGCCGTGCAAACGATCCAGCAGCTGCGTTCGCTGCGCGAGGGTGTCAAGCTTCGCGGTATGAACTGGAAGGTACTTCGCGACCACGGACGCCGCTGACGGACCTTCCCCTCAACCCGGCGGGCGCTGCGGCCCCGTCTCCGCGGGCAGCCCCAGCAGGCTCCAGTCGTTCCACGAGCCGTCGTAGAAGCGGGTCTCGTGGCCCATCAGGCGCGAGACGAAGTAGTTCACGCTGGCGCGCATCCCGATGTAGCAGTAGCTGATGACCGTCTCGTCCGGGTCGATGCCCGCGCGGCGGAAGAGGGTCTCCATCTGCTCGCGCGAGACGAAGCGCGGTTCCTCGCGCGAGACCATGAACTCCTCCCAGTAGACGTGCCCCGCGCCGGGGATGTGCCCCGGACGATAGGTGCCGTCGCGCCCGTTGTCGGCGCCGGTGTATTCGTTGTCCGGGCGGCCGTCCAGGAGGGCGTAGCCAGCCTGGCTGCGGCGCTCGTCCACCCACTCGGCGTCCACGAAAACGTCGTCCTGCGGGCGAGGCTCGAAGGCGCCGCGCTCGCTGGAAACAGAGCCCGTCGCCACCTCCCGTCCCGCTTCCCGCCACGCGAAGAGCCCGCCGTCCAGGATGGAGACCCGCTCATGCCCGAGGTGCTCAAGGGTGACGAACGCGCGTGCGGCGGGAATGGGGGTTCCGTAGAGGACGACGTGCAGATCGTTGGAGATGCCCGCCTGCCGGAATACCTCGACGACCTGCTCCTGTGGCGGAAGTTCGACCAGCCGTTCACCCACTTGGGTCACGATCTCCTGATAGGGGAGGAAGCGCGCGCCGGGGATGTGCCCTTCGAGGAACGTCGACTCGTCGTACTCGACGTTCAGGAGCAGGAGGCCCGGGTCGTCCAGACGCTCCGCGAGCCAGTCCTCTGTTACGAGGAGAGGATGGGTCTGCTGGGCCAGGCCCGAGGCCGGCAGCAGCACGGCCGCCAGCGCCAGCACCCGTCGTACGCTGTGTTGCGTGATTCGCATGGTCCTGTTCCGTGTCAGGTGTTCGTTCGTCCGGCCGCGGCCGCGCGTCGCTTGCGGCCCATGTAGGAGCGCAGCGCCGGGGGCAGCGATCCGATGCGCGCGGCGCGCTCGATCTGGTTGGCGACCGCGTCGTCGTATTCGCCCAGCCGTACGAAGGCGCCCCCCTCGTGTGCCGCCACAGGGACGCCGTCCCGGTAGACGACCCGGCTTCTGGTGCTCTTCGCGATGCGCGGGCCCGGTGCGAGGATGCCGGTGAGGTTGAGCGGGTCGGCGGCGCTGACCGGTACCGGCCGGCCGGAAGGAGCCTTCCGGCGGATGCGCCGCAGCAGACCCACTGCTTCGGGGAGCGCGAACTGCTCGCCGGACACCCCGGTAACGAAGCGGCCGCCGCGCACGTCGCCCCTCGCCTCCATGCGGCGAAGCGCGCGCACCAGCTGCCACCAGGGGAGTGTACGCGGCTCGTTGTCCAGCAGCCTGCGGAAAACCACCCCGTAGCGGCGCAGCAGAACGCGGACGATCGAGGTCGCGCGCGCTTCCTCCCCCTCCCCCGGGGGGGGTTTGACCACTACGGGCCCCCCAGGCGGGGGGGCGAGGGGTGTTGGGGGGGT
>VXNP01000042.1 GCA_009840525.1 Gammaproteobacteria bacterium | reverse complement strand
CCCCCCGCCCGGCTGCGCGCGCCCGGACTCTGGGGGGCGGTGGTCCGGAACGCGGGCGGGCGGCTGCAGCTCCCGGCGAAGCGGAATCCCCGAAGAGCGAGCCCCGCGGCGAGAGCGCGTCCGGAAACGGGACAACGGGCACGGACCCGCTGGCCGACGCGTACGAACTCCTGCGCCGGTCGCTGGCGGAAATCAGCCCCGACAACAACTGGACGCGGGATTCGGACGTGAAGCGCCGCATGCTGGATCTCGACCGGAACTTCGATGAGACCGGGCTCGGGTTCAGCAAGTTCAGCAAGTTCCTCACGCAGGCCCACGAGCACGACATCGTGCGCATCCGCCGGAACGAAGCAGGCAACTTCGTCGTGCGGCTTCCGCGGTCGCACCGGGCGCGCGGGGCCGACGCTGCTTCAGCGGGATCGCCCGAGGAGAGCGGAACGCCCGCCGGCGCAGATGGAGCGGCATCCGGCGCGCCGACGGTTGCGGCCGGTACGCCGGGCGCGGCCGCCGAAGCGGGGGAAGGGGATTCCGGGTCTGGGGCGGTCGATGAGGCCGCGCCTGCAGAGTCGGCGGAGACGACGGCGTCGCCCTCGGCGAAGAAGGGAGGGCGCCGCACACCGCGTTCGCCCCGTCAGCGCATGTGGCGGCAGAGTCAGCGGGCCCGCGAGCGCGGCAGGGATGAGCGCGCCGGCGAGGACGGGCGTGCGGACCCCAAGCCCGCGTTCGATCCCGCCCGACTCGGATTGCCCACCGACTCCAGCGCCGTGCAGCGTTACCTGGCCAACCGCTATCGGGGCGTGGGCGAGAAGACCGCGGAACGCCTCATCGAGGCCTTCGGCGACCGGGTGTTCCATGTGCTGCACGACTCCCTGGACAAGGTAAACGGGGTTCTGCCGCGCAATCGGGCGGCCAAGCTCGCGGAAGCCTGGCAGGACGACTTCTCCCGCCGGTCCAGGGCGGAATCGAAGGCCGACAGGCAGGCAACCGCCACGGCGCGCCGGACCCGTCTGGGACGGCGGCGCGGGTCTTCCTGACCGGGCACGCCCCGTCGAGCGGGTGGTGTCATCCGGTACTGCCGTGAACGGGGCGCTCGCCGGCCTCCTGTCGGGCGGCGCGGGCGCGGTGGCGCCCGGCCTGCTCGGCTGGGAGGTGGAGTCCACCGTCGGCGGCCTGACGACATCGGGCCGCATCGTGGAGGTAGAGGCCTATACCGGACCGCACGACCCGGCGTCCCATGCCGCCGAGCGGATCGGCCGCACCCGCCGCAACGCCTCCATGTTCGGTCCCCCCGGCATCGCCTACGTCTATCTCATCTACGGCATGCACTGGTGCCTGAACGTCGTGACCGGCCGGGAGGACTTTCCGGCCGCAGTGCTGGTGCGCGCGCTCGAGCCGGTGACGGGTGAGGCCGCCATGGCGGCGCGGCGCGGCCGGCACCGCGATCTGTGTTCCGGACCGGCGCGCCTCTGCCAGGCGCTGGGCGTCACCGGCGAACTCGACGGGCACACGCTCGACCGGGCGCCGCTCCGCCTGATTCCGCGGAAGCCGGTTCCGGCAGGGAGCATCGCGCGGTCCGCGCGCATCGGCGTGACCCGGGCGCGCGAGCGCGAATTGCGCTTCTTCGTCCACGGAAATCCTCACGTCTCCAGGCGCACAGGCGGAACCCGATGAACGAACCCTCCTGGATTTCACTCCTTCCCACCGTCCTCGCGATCGTGCTGGCCATCTGGAGCCGCCAGGTCTACGTGTCGCTCGCCGCGGGCATCTGGCTCGGCTGGACGATCCTCGAGGGCTGGAACCCGCTCACCGGCCTCGCCACCGCCATCGAGCAGACCGTAGCGGTGCTGGGCGACCCCGGGAACGCCAAGGTGATCCTGTTCACGCTGGTGATCGGGGCGATGATCGCGACCCTGGAAGCCGCGGGCGGCGTACGCGGGTTCGTGCGCTGGATCGAGGGCAACCGCTGGGTCACCGACGGACGCCGCGCCCAGTTTCTGGCGTGGATCATCGGCATCGTGATCTTCATCGAATCGAACATCACCGTGCTCGTGGCGGGGGCGGTGTCGCGTCCCCTCTTCGACCGCTTCCGCATCTCGCGCGAGCGGCTTGCCTACATCGTCGACTCCACCTCGGCGCCCATCTGCATTCTCATCCCGCTGAACGCCTGGGGCGCCCTCAACCTGGGGATCCTGAACGAGCTGGGCGTGGAGGATGCGCTCGGAGTGTTCATCGCCGCGATTCCGGTGAACTTCTATGCCCTCATCGCCTTCCTGCTCGCGGGCGCGTCGATCGTGTGGAAGATCGACCTCGGTCCCATGAAGCGGGCCGAGAGGCGGGCGGCGGAGGGGCAGGTGCTGTGGCCCAACGCCCAGCCAATGGTGGACGAGACCGTGCTCTCGCCCACGCCCGTGGGCCGCATCGCGCCGCGCGCCCGCAACATGCTGGTGCCGATCGCGGTGATGGTGGTGACCATGCCGCTCGGCCTGTACGTGACCGGCGGCGGATCGATGCTCGAGGGGTCAGGGTCGACCAGCGTGTTGTGGGCGGTGCTGGCCGGCCTGGGTGCCGCGTGGCTGCTGCTGCTCGGCCAGCGGGGCGCGACCCTCGACGAGCTCACCCGTACCGGGCTCAAGGGCGCCGGAGGACTGATGCCGCTGGCGCTCATCCTCCTCCTGGCGCTGGCGCTGGGGTCGGTGGCGCGCACGCTGGGTGCCGGCGAGTACGTGGCGCAGGTCACCGAGGGCGTGCTCGCGCCGATGCTCTTCCTGCCCCTGGTCTTCGTGGTCGCGGGCGGGATCGCCTTCTCGATCGGCTCGAGCTGGGGCACCTTCGCCATCATGCTGCCCATCGCGGTGCCGGTGGCGGAGACGCTGGGCATGCCGCTCGCCCCGTTCGTGGCGGCGGCCCTCTCCGGAGGCATCTTCGGCGACCACTCCTCGCCCATCAGCGACACCACCATCATCTCGTCCATGGCGGCCGCCACCGATCACATCGACCACGTGCGCACGCAGTTGCCCTACGCGCTGCTGGCCGGCGGGGCGGCGGCAGTCTGCTTCGCGGTGCTGGGGGCGACGCTCTGATGCCGTTGGATCACGACATGGGCGCACCGGGACCCGGTGCCGTCACCCTCGAACCGGACCGCCATTCCCCTGAACGGGATCCGGTGTACTTTCCTTGGGCTGCGGCCGGTTGGCGGGCGTGAGCGTGTGCGCGCGGCGGTCGCCTTCCCGTCCCGATCCTCAAACCGGAGCGACCCGGAAGTGAACGTGACCGTCTGCATCCGCAGGGTGCCCGACACCGAGACGCGGATCCGCGTCGCCGACGACGGTGTCTCCATCGATGCCAGCGGCGTGAAGTACATCGTGAGCCCCTACGACGAGTTCGCCGTGGAAGCGGGGCTCCAGGTGACGGAAGGCCTGGGGGCCGGCCAGGTGACGGTGGTGACCGTGGGCGACGCGGGGGCCGCGGAGAGCCTCAAGAACAGCCTGGCGATGGGAGCCCACAGGGCGCTGCTGCTCGAAGGCGAAGTCACGATGGATGGGCTGGCGACCGCCAGGGCGCTGGCTGCGGAACTCGCCGAAGCCGATGCCCCACTCATCCTGCTCGGGGTGAAGGCCGCGGACGACGATCAGCAGCAGGTGGGCCCGATGCTCGCAACGCTGCTGGGACGGCCCTGCGCGACCGCGGTAACCCGGCTCGAGGTGCGGGACGGGGATGTCCGTTGCCACCGCGAGGTGGAGGGCGGAACGGAGGTGGTGGATCTGCCCCTGCCGAGCGTAGTCACCATCACCAAGGGCACCTACGAGCCCCGGTACGCCACCCTCAAGGGCATCATGGCCGCGCGCCGCAAGCCGCTAGAGCGAAGACCGGCCCAACTGCCTCCTGCGCGCCTGCGCGTGCTGGCGCTGGAACCCCCGGCGCCCCGACCGCCGGGAAGGATCGTGGGAGAGGGAGTGGAGGCGGTTCCCGAGCTGGTCCGGCTGCTGCGCGAGGAGGCGGGGGCCCTGTGAGCGCCGCCGGAGTGCTGACCGAACCGATGACGATGTCCGAGTACGGCTCGGAGGCGAAGATGGAGTCGGGTGCAGGAGTGGTGGCCGCGTTCGTTGAGCAGCGCGACGGCAGCATCCGCGCCACGGCCCACGAGGTCGTGGGGGCGGCAGCCGAACTGGCGCGCGCCATGGGTGGAAAAGTGCACGCGCTTGCCGCGGGCGGGCCCGGCCTGGGCGCGGAGTGCGGGCAGCTGGGCGGGCGTGGGGCGGAGGTCATCCGGGTGGCCGAGGGCGCCGAGCTGGCGCAGTACCAGGCCGAGCGCTACGCACACATCGTCGCCGGCATGGTCGCCGGGGGCGGATACCAGGCGGTGCTCTTTCCCGCCAGCGCGCTGGGGGCCGACCTGGCGCCCAGGGTGGCGGCGCTTCTCGACGTACCCCTGGCCTCGGATGCCACCGGCCTGGAGGTGGTGGACGGCGGGCTGGTCGCGACCCGTCCCGTTTACGGGGGAAAGGCGTTCGCGCGCGTCGCCTTCGACGCCAGCCCGGCGGTGGTGTCGCTCCGCCCCCACGTATTCCCCCCGGGCACCCGTCCGGCGGCCGGCCGAGTGGAGGTGTTCACCCCGGCCGGAGGAGCGCCGGCGGGCGGGAGGGCGGTGGACTTCCGGGCCGCCTCTGGTGGAAGCGTCGACGTGGCGGAGGCGGAGATCGTGGTGTCGGGCGGCCGCGGCCTGCGCGGACCGGAGAACTGGGCTGTGATCGAGGATGTGCGCGACGCCCTGGGGCCGACCGCCGCGCTGGGCGCCTCGCGCGCGGTGGTGGACGCCGGGTGGCGCCCGCACGGCGAACAGGTGGGCCAGACGGGCAAGACCATTGCGCCCAAGCTCTATTTCGCGCTCGCCATCTCCGGGGCGATCCAGCACCTGGCCGGGATGCGCACCGCGCGCACCATCGTCGCGGTGAACAAGGACGCCGACGCGCCCATCTTCAACGTCGCCGACTACGGCATCGTGGGGGATGTGTTCGAGGTGGCCCCCGTGTTGGCCGCGGAGATCCGGCGGCTGAAGAGCCAGAGCGGGTAGGGATCCGTCCGGTTACGCTACCGCAACACCGGCTTGTCCAGGGAATCCCAGCCGTACGCCCGCTCGACCCGCTCCAGCACCTCGCGGTAGAGCCCGCCCCCGGCGGACGAGTTGGTCATCACCACCACTCCGTACCCCTTGGCCTTGTGGGCCGCCAGGTAGCACACGAAGCCCCAGTTGCCTCCGGAGTGGCTGAAGTACCAGCCCTGGCCGCGCTGCTCGATGTGGAAGCCGACAGCGTACGAACCCACGCCCACCGGGCTCAGCATTTCCTGCGCGCTCGCGCGTGACAGCACCCGGTCCGGGTCGCCGCGGGCCGCCTTCTGTACCTCGATCGCGAAGCGCGCAAGGTCGGTGGGCGTGGTCCACAACCCGGCGGCCGCCAGCGCCGCGTACGCGTGCCACTTCTCGACTCCCATGGGCAGCCCGTCGCCCCTGTGGCCGCGCGCGGCGTTAACGTCGAGCGCTGCGGGAAGAGGATGCTCGAACGTGCTCCGCGTCATCCCCGCCGGTTCCAGGACGGTCCGGCGCATGAGGTCGGCGAAGGGTTCGTCGCGGGCATCGGTGAGGGCCAGTTGCATGATGGTGGTGCCGCCGCCCGAGTAGTGCATGGCGGTGAGGGGCGGCCGCACCAGTTCGACGGGTCCCACGTTTGAGGGCGCCTGTCCCTCGAAGATCTGCACCGGGGTGGGGCGGGGCGCGTCCGGTGCGTACCCGGGGAATCCATGCCCGTCGCCCAGCCCGGCGGTATGACTGAAGAGCAGCCGCGGGGTCACGGGCTGCTCGTCGGTGAAGCCCCTGCCCGGGAGGGACCACGAACGCAGGATCGAGTTGATGTCGTCGTCCAGCGAAAACAGGCCCTCGTGGACGGCGCTCAGCGCCGCCATGGCGGTCACCGGCTTCGAGATCGAGGCTGCCTGGAAGAGGGTTTCGGTGTCCACCTGGGCGCCGGTGACCACATCCGCAACTCCATACGCCTTCGCCCAGTGCACCTCGAAGTCGCGGATGACGGCGACGCTCATTCCGGGGACACCGAAGCGCTCCATCGCCTCCGGCAGCGTCAGGACATCCAGTCCCTGGCGGCTGGGGCTCTGAACGCCCTCGACGAGGGCGATGTAGTCTGCGGCGGAGTCCTGTGCGGCGAGGGGGGCCGCGGTCAACAGCGTCGCGAAGAAGGCGAGAGCGATCTTGCCGGAATTCATGATGGCGTCCTCCTTGATCGTGCCGCCTTTTCGGTTCGCCGGCGTGCCCGCGCGGCGCGGCGTCGGGCCCGGTCGCCCGCCCTGGTTGGCGGGGCCAGGCGTACCACGGCGATGCCCGCCAAGATGACGCCCGCCCCGAGCACCTGCAACGCGCGCGGCGTCTCGCCGATCCAGAGCCAGGCCGTGAGCAGCGCGGCCACCGGCACCAGGTTGGAGTATACGGCGGTCCGGCTGCTGCCGAGCCGCTGCACGCCCCTGTACCAGATGAAGTATGCAAGGCCGATCGCCAGCACCCCGGCGTAGGCGATGCCGAGCCACGCGCCCACCGAGAGCGAGCCCAGATCGGTGCGCATCAGGCCCGGCAAACCCATCAGAACGATCGCGGGGGTCCCCAGCCAGAGGGTCCAGGCGGTCATCTCGAGCGCACCGTTCCGCCGCACCGCCCGGCGTCCCAGCACCGTGTAGAGCGCCCAGACCACCGCGGAGGCCAGCATGAAAAGGTCTCCCCGCAGGGTCACACCTCCGAGGGCCATCCCCGCGGACCCTCCCAGGATGACGAGCGTCAATCCCGACATTGTGATGCCGACTCCGCCCAGGATCATCCAGCTGAAGCGCTCGTGGCCCAGCGCCGGCGAGAGGATCGCGATCCACATCGGGACCGTAGCCAGCATGAGCGAGGCGTTGCCGGCAAGGGTGAGCGAGAGGCCGAAGATGAAAAAGACCTGGTATGCGACGTGTCCGAAGAGCGAGAGCCACGCGACTCTTGGCCAGTCGCGGGGGCGCGGCAACAGGCGCCGCCCCTGCGCGCGCAGGAAGACCCACACCGTCAGTGCCGCGAAGGGGAAGCGAAGCGCGTTGAAGGCCAGCGGCTCGACCTCCTGCAGCACCACCTTCACCACCGAGAAGTTCACCCCCCAGATGACGACGAGGGCCAGGAGGTCGAGTTCGTTGGTAGGGGTGCGGGCCAGCCGTGGCGCGCGCGCCGGCGAGGCCCTCATCGGCCGGTTGCGGTCTCGCCCGGAAGCAGGCCCGGCCGGCCGAAGAGCAGCACGTCGACCTCCTCCCCCTCGGCGATGCGCTCCACTCCCTCGGGAATGACGGCCAGCCCCTCGGCGCGTCCCGTGGGCGCGACCAGCGCGGAACTCTGATGGCCGGAAAGCACTGCCGTCCATCCACCTCCGGAGGCGGGCAGCAGACGCACCCGCGGGTAGACCGCGAGCCCCCTGGGGCCGCCCATGGCCACTCCCGCGCGCGCCCGCACGGCCGGCGGGAATGGGTGGCGGTGACCAGCCAGCGCGCTGATGAAGGGACGCGCCAGGAGGTGGAAGGTGACGAAGGCCGACGCCGGGTTCCCCGGCAGTCCGAATACCGGAACCGGCGCCCGCCCTTCCACGGGCAGGTGCCCGAAGCCGACCGGGCTGCCCGGTCGGATGCGCGCGCGCCAGAAGTCGGACCGGTACCCGAGTTCGTCGAGCACCCGCTTGAAGAGGTCGCCCTCGCCCATCGACGCACCCCCGATGGTGATCAGCAGGTCGGCCTGCGCGGCGCCCCGCAGCAGGTGTTCGCGCACGCTCTCCTCGGTGTCGCGCGCGATCCCCGGCCGCACCCCCTCCCCCCCAGCCTCCGCCACCGCGGCGGCCAGCATGGGTCCGTTGGTGTCGGGGATGGCGCGCCCGGCCGCCACGTCGGCGAACCGCTCTGCCGGCGCGATCTCGTCGCCGCTGGCGAGCACCGCCGCCACCGGCCGCCGGTGCACCTCCACCGAAGTGAGCCCGCACGCGGCCAGCACGCCGAGCTGGCCGGCCCCCAGGGTGGTCCCGCGCGAGAGAACGGTCTCGCCCGCCCGCATGTCCTGTCCGGCCGGGCGCACGTTGCGGCCCCGGTCCCCCTCCGAGAAGACCGCCACCCGCCCCGGCTGGCGCTCGGCGTCGGTGTGCTCGACCCGGATCACGCAGTCGGCCCCCTCCGGGACCGGGCTTCCGGTCATGATGGCAC
>VXNP01000024.1 GCA_009840525.1 Gammaproteobacteria bacterium | reverse complement strand
TCTTTTACCACCCCACCCCCCCAATCCTCCATTCCTCTACGTGTCGGGGGCGCGGAGTGGTGTATAAGACACCGGGGGGGGGGCGGGGGGCGGTGCGGCGATACGGGAGGCGGGCCACGGACATCGGGTTGCTCCTTGGGTTGTCGGTGGATTTGCCGGGCGGCCGTGGATGGCTCGGTCGCGCGCGGCGTCCATGCCTCCGCCAGTGTAGGCCGCGGGCGCGCTGCGGGCTACCGGACCGGTGTCGGGGGCGGTTGCGCCGGAGCCCCGCGCGGCAGACGGTGTACGGCGCAACGGGGAAGCGAGCCATGTCCACACCAGCGAGGTAACCGCCGGTGCCGAAATCAGACACGATGTGCCGAACGAGCCTGTTCCTGGCGGCCGCCCTGGCGGCGGACGCGGCCTGGCCTGGTCCCGCGGCGGCAGCGCATCCGGCCGCGCCGGTGTCGGCGGAGGCCGCGGATCAGGAGGCGGCTCCGGAGGATCAGGGTCTCCCGGAGCCGGCGCCCGGCTCCGAACTGAGCGTCTCGCTCATTACCGTCGGCGCCGGACCCGTGGTCTACGAGATGTTCGGCCACAACGCCATCCGCATCCAGGATCCGGCGCGCGGCGTCGACGTGTCGTACAACTGGGGCATGTTCAACACCGGCGAGGAGGGCTTCTTCTGGCGCTTCCTGCTGGGCGACTGGCAGTACTGGATGGCCGGCCTGTCCTCCGAGGGAATGATCGCGCACTACGTGGCCTCGGATCGCGGCGTGGTGGAGCAGGAGCTGGACCTGAGCCCGGATCAGCGCCTGACGCTTCTCGGCATGGCCGAACTAAACGCGCGCCCGGAAAACGCCTGGTACCGGTACCAGTACTTCCTCGACAACTGTTCAACGCGCGTGCGCGACGCACTGGACATGGTCCTGGGCGGGCGCCTGCGCGATCGCTTCGGCGAGGTGCCGGGCGAGACCTTCCGCTTCCACACCCGGCGGCTCACGGCAGACAATGCGCTGGTCTACGTGTCGCTCGACTTCTTCATGGGCGGTCGCGGCGATCGTCCCATCACCGCCTGGGACGAGATGTTCATTCCCATGATGGTGCGCGACTTCCTGGGTGAGACCGACCTGGTCACGTCCGCAGCCGTATTGGACGAGCCGGCCCGCGTTCCCCCGGCCGAGCCGCCCTCGCGCTTCGTCTGGTTCGCCGTGGTCGGCGTGATGCTCGCCGCATGGCTCGCCGGAGCGGCGGCGGTGGTCGCTTCTCCGCGGCTGCGCACCGCCGGACCGACCCTGAAGGCCTTCCTCAGGGCGGAGTTCGTGCTGCTCGCCGGTGTGTGGTCTCTCGCCGCCGGTCTGTCGGGGCTGGTGATGATCGTCTCGCACTTCACCGCCCACGAGTTCATGCACTGGAACGAGAACTTCCTCCAGGCGAATCCCCTGTCGCTGGTGCTGGCGGTTGCGCTCGTCCCGGCAGTCTTCGCGGGCAGGTGGCGCCGGCTTGCGGCCCGCACGGCGCTGCTGGCGGCCGGGGTGTCGATTCTCGGCCTCGTGATGCAGGTTGTTCCCGGGATCGACCAGGTGAACGGATACCACCTGGCGGTCGCGGTGCCGGCGCACCTGGCGGTTGCCTGGGGCGTGCGGGAGGTGGTGCGCGTCGACGCGGAGCGGTCTGCGGCAAGCTGATCCCGCGGCCTGGTCCCGCAGCGCGAAGCATGACACCGCCACCAACCGGGACCGCCTCGATGAGGGAGTCCGCATGACATGTCGCAGCGAGGAAGCCCGGTGAGCCCGGGCGTCGACCGCCAGGACGTCCGCTACGAACCGGACGAACGTCCTCCCCTGCCGATCACGGTCGGGCTGGGCATCCAGTACGCCATCCTCTGCATCGCGAGCGTCATCCTGACACCCACCGTGATGATCACGGTCGCCGGCATGAGCGACGACTACCTGTCGTGGGCGGTGTGCGCGGCGCTGGTGATCAGCGGGGTGACGACGGCGATCCAGGCGCGCAAGATCGGGCGCATCGGCGCCGGCTACATCCTCGTGATGGGCAGCACGAGCGCGTTCCTCGCGGTGAGCGTGACGGCCCTGCAGCAGGGGGGGCCGGGCATGCTCGCGACCCTGATCATCGCGTCCGCCCTGGTTCAGTTCGTCCTGGCGGCGAGGATGGCGCTGCTCAGGCGCATCTTCACGCCCACGGTGGCGGGCACCGTGCTGCTGCTCATCCCGGTGACCCTCTCGCCCCTCATCGTCAACAAGCTGGGCGAGGTGCCCGCGGACGTTTCACCTGCCGCGGGCCCGGTCATCGCGGGAGTGACGCTGCTGGTCATGATCCTGGTTCCGCTTCGGTCCTCCGGGGTGCTGCGCCTGTGGGCCCCGGCCATCGGCATCGTCGCGGGCTGCCTCACCGCCAGGCTGGGGTTCGGGATGTACGATACGTCGTCGGTCGCGGATGCCGCCTGGATCGGGCTCCCGCAACTCGCATATCCCGGGGTCGACCTGAGCTTCCGGCCGGAGTTCTGGGCTCTCCTGCCGTCCTTCATCATGGTGACTCTGGTGGGCGCGCTGGACACGCTCGGGGACGCCATCGCCATTCAGCGGGTCTCGTGGCGCAGGATGCGCGCGATCGACTTTCGCTCCATCCAGGGCGCGATCTCGGCCGACGGCGTGGGCAATCTGCTCTCCGGCCTCGCCGGGACGGTTCCGAACACCACCTACGGCATGAGCATCAGCGTCGCCGAACTCACAGGAGTCGCCGCCCGCCGGATCGGGATCTGCGTCGGCATCGTGTTCGTCTCGCTCGCGTTCCTGCCGAAGTTCATCAACCTGATCATCGCGATCCCGGGGCCGGTCGTCGCGGCCTACTTCATCATCATCGTGGCCCTGATCTTCGTCTTCGGGATGAGGATTCTGCTGCAGGAGGGCCTGGACTACCGCAAGGGCCTGGTGGTCGGCGTCGCATTCTGGATCGGGCTCGCGTTCCAGTTCGACTGGATCTATCCGGAGTACTTCCAGGGCATCTGGGCCGAGCTGCTTGGCAACGGCATGACCGTCGGCGGCTTCACCGTCATCCTGCTGGCGATGTTCGAGGAACTGGTCGGGGGGCGCCGGGCGCGCCTGAAGACAAGGCTTACGCCCGGGGCCTGGTCAGAGATCGATGAGTTCATGGTGACGTTCGCCGCGCGCAAGGGCTGGAACGAGGACATGGAGCGGCGCCTGCGTGCCGTGGGCGAGGAGACTGCGCACATCCTCATGCGCGGAGCGGATGACGAGGATGAGGAGACGGATGCATCGGAGCGTCGCCTGCTCCTCATCGCCGGAAGCGACGGCGACGCAGCCGACCTCGAGTTCATCGCGACCACCGACGAGACCAACATCGAGGACCAGCTGGTGATGCTCAGCGAAGGGGCCCCGAGCGGCGGGTCGGAGATCCCGCTGAGGCTCCTGCGCCACTACGCCTCGGCCATCCGCCACCAGCAGTACCACGACATCGACATCCTGTCGATACGGGTGGAGAGCGCCGCGCAGCCCGGCGGGGGGATCGACTAGGGGTCATGCCGGAATGGCCGTGAGCGCCATCCCCCGTCGCGTCGTTCGCGTGGTGGCCCTCAGCCCGTAGCCGCCCTCCGCGCCGGCTTCGCGGCCGCCCCCTCGCCTTCCGCGCCACCCTCTCCCGCGATGCTCGCCTTCAATGCCGCCATCAGGTCGATGATCTGGGCCTGGGGCTCGGCCGAGGGCGCCACCGTGATCTGTTCGCCGTCGATCTTCTGCTGGATCAGCTCGAGCTGGCGCTCGCGCACTTCGTCCTTGTAGTCGTCGGGCTGGAATTCCTCCGCGGTCCGCTGCTCGATCATCTGGACCGCCAGGTCGAGTTCCGCGCGGTTGATCTCCCCCTCCTCGACCGGGACTTCGTCCCAGGACCGGACCTCGGTCTCGTAGCGCAACTGCTCGAGCATCAGCCCGTCCCTGTAGGGGCGCACCATCACCAGGTACTGCTTGCCGCGGGTGGCGAAGCGCGCGACCGCCACGCGTCCCGTCTGTTCCAGCGCGGCTGCCAGCAGGCGATAGGCGCGGGCGCCGCCCCGGTCCGGGCCCAGGTAGTAGGCCCGGTCGAAGTAGACCCGCTCGACCTGCTCGGCGGGGACGAACTCGGCGATCTCGATGGCGTCGGTCTTGGGCTGTTCCAGCACCTTGAGTTCATCGGGCTCGAAGACGACGAACCGGTTCTTCGCGAACTGGTATCCCTTGACCATGTCGTCCTTGGGCACGACTTGGTTGTTGTCGGGGTTGAAGTACTGCTGACGCACCCGGACGCCGGTCTTGCGGTCGATCCAGTTGAAGCTGACGCGCGCGCCCGACTTGCTGGTCGCGAACAGCTTGACCGGGATCGTGACGAGACCGAAGGAGATGCTGGAGGTGCCGATCGCTCGTGCGGCCATGATGTCCCCGGGGAATCGGTATCCGTAATGGGCGGGGGAGCTTACATGATGGTTGCGAGGGTCGGCAAAGGGAAGGCCGATGCCTGATCGCGCGTCCCGCGACAAGCTCGCCGAGTATCGCGCCAAGCGGCAGGCGTCCCGCACCCCGGAGCCGTTCGGCGGCGCCGCGCTGGCCGGGAGCCGCCTCTTCGTGGTGCAGCAGCACGATGCCACGCGCCTGCACTGGGACTTCCGGCTGGAGCTGGACGGGGTGCTGCTCTCGTGGGCCGTTCCCAAGGGGCCCTCACCAAACCCGCAGGACAAGCGCATGGCCGTCCACGTGGAGGACCATCCGCTGGACTACGCGGAGTTCGAGGGGGTGATCCCCGAAGGCAACTACGGGGCCGGCTCGGTCATCCTCTGGGACAAGGGCGTGTGGGTGCCGGTCGAGGATCCGCGCGCGGGGCTCGAGAGCGGCAAGCTGCTCTTCGATCTGCGCGGCTTCAAGCTGAACGGCCGCTGGACGCTGGTGAAGACGCGCCAGTCCGAGAACTCGTGGCTCCTGATCAAGGAGTCCGATGCGTGGGTGGACGAGCGCGGCATCGGGGCGTACCCGGTCGAGTCGGTCTATTCGGGGCTCGCGGTCAATGAGGTCGCGCATCCGGAGCGGCGGCAGGCCGCGGTGGAGGAGCGGGCCCGGGAGCTGGGCGCGCGCGAGGTCCGGGTCGAGTCCCGCACGGTGCGGCCGATGCTCGCGACCTCGCGCGACACCCCCTTCACGCGCCCCGGATGGGTCTTCGAGATCAAGTACGACGGCTACCGCATCATCGGCGCCCGCGAGGGGGGCGAGGCGGTGCTCTGGTCGAGGAACGGAAACGATCTGACCGCGACCTTCCCGGAGATCGCCCGGGCCGTGCGCGGCCTCCCGTTCGGTCATGTGATGGTGGACGGCGAGGTGGTGGTCCACGACGCCGCCGGGCTGCCCAGCTTCGGCCGCCTGCAGAAGCGCGGCCGCCTGCAGAACCACGCCGACATCCAGCGCGCGGCGGTCGAGTTGCCCGCGCGCATGTACGTCTTCGACCTACTGGCGGTGGGCGGTCTCGACCTGCGCGGCATGCCGCTCCTGGCGCGCAAGCAGGTGCTGCGCGAGGTGCTGCCCCCCGCGGGGCCGCTCCACTACTGCGATCACATCCCGGAGGCGGGCGAGCTGATGTACGAACACGTCACGCAGATGCGCCTTGAGGGCATCGTCGCCAAGAAGGCGGACAGCATCTACGTGTCGGCGCGTTCGGGCTCCTGGATGAAGATCCGGGCGGTGGAGACCGGCGACTTCGTCGTGGTCGGATGGTCGGAGCCGCGAGACGAGCGACCAGGGCTGAGTTCGCTGCACCTGGGCTGCTACCGGGGCGACACGCTGGTGCACGCGGGCAGCGTCGGCACGGGGTTCACGACCGAACAGCTCGGCGAGATCCGCGAGATGCTCCGGGAGATCGAGGTCGACGAGTGTCCGGCCACCGGAGAGGGAGTTTTCCTGCCCGGCCGCGTGCAGCGCTGGGTCCGCCCGGAGCTGGTCGCGGAGGTGCGCTACAGGGAGCGGACCGAGGCGGGTCTGCTGCGCCATCCGTCCTTCGTCCGCTTTCGCGAGGACAAGCGGCCGCGCGAGTGCTTCCTCGAGGACGACGCGGCAGCCCGCGAGGCGCTGGCCGAGCCCCTGCCGGTGCGCGCCCCGAGCGTCGCGCGGGAGGTGCACTTCACCAATCTGGACAAGGTGTTCTGGCCGGAGGAGGGCTACACCAAGGGTGACCTCATCGACTACTACCGGGCCATCTCGCCCTGGCTGGTCCCGTATCTCGCGGACCGGGCGCTGGTCATGACCCGCTACCCCGACGGCATCGACGGCAAGTCGTTCTACCAGAAGGACGCGCCCGAATGGGCGCCGGATTGGCTGCGCACCGAGACCGTCTTCTCGGAGAGCTCCGGGCGCGATCTGAACTACTTCGTCGCCGATTCGCCGGAGGCCATCCTCTACATCGCGAACATGGGCACCATCCCGCTGCACATCTGGCACAGCCGCCTTGAGACGCCTTCCCGCCCCGACTGGTGTGTGCTGGACCTGGATCCCAAGGAGGCTTCGTTCAGTGATGTCATCCGGGTGGCCCGATGTATCCGCACGGTGTGCCAAGAGGCGGGCCTGCCCTGCTACGTGAAGACCAGCGGGTCATCCGGGCTGCATGTCATGATCCCGCTGGGGCGGCGCTGCACCTACGAGCAGTCGCAGCTCTTCGGCGGGGTGATGAGCCGCGTGATCGCGGTCCAACTGCCGGAGATCGCCACGGTGGAGCGGCGGGTGAGCCGGCGCGAGGGAAAGGTCTACCTGGACTACCTGCAGAACGGCCACGGCAAGCTGATCGCGGCTCCCTTCTGCGTGCGGCCGAGGCCGGGCGCCCCTGTCTCCATGCCGCTCGAGTGGAGCGAAGTGGAGGACGGGCTGGCCATCGAGCAGCACACCATACGCACCGCGCCCGCTCGCATGGCCGCCCTGGGAAGGGACCCGCTGGCCGCGGTGCTGGAAGAGGAGCCCGACCTGGTGGCCGCGCTGGAGCGGTTAATGGGGGGGTTGAGTTAGCGGCCACGTCGTCGCCGAATCGCCGCTGCATTCGGCAAGTGACGGCGACGGACCGGGGGCATGTCAGCTGCGAGCGATGGGACCCTCTGCCGCGACAGATACATCCCTCTCCAAGACCCTCTGCACGGTGTTGCATTTTCAAAAAGGCAACAATTTGTTGCCTTTACGGTTTTGCAACACGCTGGCGAGGGTTCGGTGGAGTTGGATGCTGGCCATGCGTCGGGTTATCAAGGGCCACCGCGACGGGACCCCCCTTGGCGCGCCCGGATCCACCCCGTCAGCGTGACTGGATCCACCCCGTCAGCGTGACCGGATCCACGCCGCCACCGCATCCGCCACCTCCGCCATCACTTCCTCGTGGGTGCGGCCGCTTCTCTTGAGCACCTTGAACGAGTGGTCCCCGCCCTCTACCACGTGCAGCGTTGCGCGGGACCCCAGCCGCTCGACCACCGGGCGCAGGAAGTCCAGGTTGGCCAGCCGGTCGCGCGTGCCCTGGACGAACAGCAGGGGCAGCTCGACCTGGTGGAGATGTTCGCTCCGCTCGATGCCGGGCGGCTTGCCGATGCCGTGCAGCGGGAAGCCGAGAAAGGCGATCCCGCGCACGTTCGCGAGCGGGGCGTCCGCCGCCGCCAGCGAGGTCATGCGGCCGCCCATGGACTTGCCTCCCGCGAACAGCGGCAGGTCGGGCGCAGCCTCGTGCGCCGCCGCCACCGCCCGCCGCACCGTGGCCGTCAGGATGCGCTGCGGGTTGGGATACCGCCGACCCGCCTCCATGTAGGGGAACTGGTAGCGCAAGGTGGCGACCCCGCGCTCGGCCAGCAGCCCCGCGATCTCCTCCATGAAGACGTGGCGCATGCCGGCGCCGGCGCCGTGCCCGAGGACGAGCAGCGCGCCCGCGGCGGGGGGCCGCACCAGCAGCGCCGAGACGGCGGCGCCGGCGACCTCGATGGAGAGCGCGCGAGCCGAGGTCATGGCACCATAGCCGTCCGCGCCTGGCCGGGCCTGGCGCCGGCCCACCTCTTCATCCGCCGCTGATCGCGGGAAGCACGAATATCTCGCTGCCCGCCCCGACCCGCGTCCCGAGGCCGCCCGTGAAGCGGATGTTCTCGCCGTCCACGAAGATGTTCACATGGGGCCGCAGCGCACCCTGTTCGGTCATCAGGCGGTCGTAGAGGCCGGGATGGGAAGCGCTCAACGCACCGAGCACCCCGCCGACCGAATGGCTGGCATTGGCGACCGGGCCCGGCGCCCCTTCGGCCGCACCCGCACCGCCCGCGCGT
>VXNP01000146.1 GCA_009840525.1 Gammaproteobacteria bacterium | reverse complement strand
CGCCGCGGACCGCGAGCGCGGGTCCATCTCCTTCCCCGAACGCTGCGCCGGGGCACTGACCGACATCGGCGTCCACGGCGCGGTCTCCTACCGCGACCTCGCGGAGATCCGCTTCGGCGGACATCCCTACGCCACTCGCCGGGCCGTCGACATGTGGATCCGGGACGGGCTCGTCACCGAGGGCACGGCCCCCGGGCCGAACGGCAATCCGTTCAAGATCGTCACCCTCACGCCCGCCGGCTTGGCCGAAGCGCGCGAACTCGCCGCCAAGCGGGGGATGGACCGGGGGCAGCGGATCGACATCCCCCGAATCCGCGACGCCCAAGCCAGCCACGACACCGCCGTCTACCGCGCATGCGCCGAGGAACGGGAGCGCCTCCGCCGACGCGGGGCCAAGGTGCGCCGCGTCCGCCTCGACGCCGAACTCAAGAGCGCCGTCGCGCGAGCGAGCGAGTCGGAGCGGAGGAGGAACGGCGACCGCGCGGCCGACCGCGAGCGGCGACGTGAGGCCGGGGAACTGGGGCTTCCCCTCGACGGGGCGGACCGCGTGCTCTATCCCGACGCGCAGATCGAGTACGAGGACGCCGAGGGGAGAACCGGGCGCGTCAACATCGAGGTCGCGTCCGGCGACTACCGCGAACCGGCGCTACGCGCCAAGGCAGCCGCCGGGTTCGCCATGCACGCCAACGGACCGGCCGCCGCGGGCATGCTCCGCAAGCTCGGTCTGGGGTCCGGGGACGGCGGATCCTGGCTCAAGGGTCCCGCCGACCGCGATCCCGCGTCCGTCGAACTCTGACCGCAAAGGAGCAACCAATATGCAGCCTTGGAAGATCAGCGCCGGACTCACCGCTGCGCTCGCCGGATCGGCGTTCCTGCTCGGCGGGTCACGCCTCGACTACCTCGCGCCCCTCTGGCCGCTCATCCTCGCCCGCCACGGCGTGGCGGCAGGCCTGCACGCGGCGTTCGCCGTCATGACCGTCGCCGCCGGCATCTACGGCGTCGGCCGCACCACGGGACTTGCCGACCTGGGAAGCCGGGTCGATCTCGCCGAGCGGTCGGCACGGCGCGGAGAAGGAGACCGGGACCTCGCCGACGCCCTCCGCAGGGACGCCGACGGAGACTGGGAGTGACCGGGGGGCGCGGCGGCCCGGCCAAGGTGCCAACCGTCGAGGGCCTGCCCGCCGACTGGCGCGGACGGGCCAAGGCGCTCCGCAGGTACGGGAGCGAGCCGCCCGCCCTCGCACTCGAACTCTGCGCGGGCGAGCTCGAAGAGGCACTCGTCAATAGGGACGAGATCACCTACTCTCTGGTCGAAGCCGCACGCGAAAGCGGTTACTCGCGGGAACATCTCGGCCGCTTGGTGCGCGAAGGGAAGATCCCCAACGCCGGGAGACCCAACGCGCCCAGGATCGCGCACGGGCACCTGCCCAGGAAGGCTCCGGCCGAGCCGCAACTGGCGGAGAGCCCCCGTCCTCGCCAACTTTCGGGCGCGCAGATCGTGCACTCCATCATCCGGAAGGGAATCGAATGATGGCACGCACGAAAAGTGACCGGCGCTCCTACAGCGCCGGCGAATGGGGCCGGAACCGGGTGAGGGTGTTCCCCGATCCCAGGACCGGCATAATGCAGGTGCAGTGGCGCGAAGACGGGCGCAGGCTCACGCGGTCGCTGAAGCACCGTGACTGGGCCAAAGCCAAGAGGCAGGCCGACGAGATCGCTGGCGGGCTCGCCGAGCCCGCGACGAAGGACGCGGCTGCTGCCGAGCCCGAGCCGCTCACGCTGGGAACGCTTTTTGACATCTACGGTGAAGAGGTGACGCCCACCAAGACCGGGCGGTCGCAAAGGCACGACCAGGCCATGATGAAGAGGTTCCTCCGGTTTTTCGGGAAGCACCGGAAGGCCGAGACCCTTTCGCAGCGCGACTGGGACCGCTTCATCCGCGCGCGGCGCGCGGGCAAGGCCGGCGGCAGCCGGAAGCCCGTGTCCGAACGCACGATCGAGTACGACTTGAGGATGCTGCTCGCCGTGCTCAACTGGGCTGCCAAGTCGAGGGACGAAGAGGGAAGGCTCCTCCTCGCGTCCAACCCGCTCCGAGGGCTCAAGCTGCCCAAGGAGAAGAACCCGCGGCGGGTCGTGCTCACCCAGGCGGAGTATGAAGCGTTGCTCGCGGTGTCCGCCCGGGTGAACTGGCGGTTCCGCGTGGCCTTGGTGCTCGCCCACGAAACCGGGCACCGGATCGGGGCCATCCGGCAGCTTCGCTGGTCAGACATCGACCTCGACGGCCGGACCATCCGATGGCGGGGAGAGCACGAGAAGACCGGCTACGAACACCGGACGCCGGTCACCGCCAAGGCGCTCGCGGCCTGTGAGGAAGCGCGAAGGCACAATCCCGGGATCGGGGACGCGCCGCTGCTGACCGCGCCGAAGGATCCGTTCGCGTGCATGAGCCGCTCGCTTGCGCGCGTCTGGTGGAAGCGGGCCGAGAGGTTCGCCGGGCTGGAACCCAAGCGCGGGCGCGGCTGGCACTCGCTCAGGCGGAAGTTCGCCAGCGACCTGATGGACCTCCCGCTGAAGGTGCTCTGCGACCTCGGCGGCTGGAAGACGGCCGAGACCGTCCTCCAGTGTTATCAGCGCCCCGACGAGGGCCGGCTCAGGAAGGCGATCGAGGAGTACCGGGGGGTTGGCTCGGCGTCCAATTGACATACACAATTGACAAACATCGAACCCTCAAATCACGTAAGTTCAATCGGGGCGGCCGGATTCGAACCGGCGACCTCCTGCTCCCAAAGCAGGCGCGCTACCGGGCTGCGCCACGCCCCGTCCGGTCTCGTCGTCCCGGAAGGATCGGTGATTTCGGCGGTCGCTTCAATCCCCGCGCGTCAACGGACCACCCGTCGAGGGGCATTCGCAACGGATGTGCCCGCCGGACCGCGCGCGAGCCGGTGAGAGCGCGGCAGTCCCGGACCGTCAGTAGTGAAGCGTTTCGCGCAGGTGCCTCCCGAGCGCCCGGAAGGCCTTGCCCCTATGGCTGCGGGCATCCTTCTCTTCCGGTTCGAGCTCGGCGAAGGTTCTGCCGGCTTCGGGGTCCAGGAAGTGCGGATCGTAGCCGAACCCGCCTTCGCCCCGCGGCTCCAGACCGATGGTCCCGGGCGTTTCGCCCCGGAACACCAGTGGTTCGCCCATCCCGAAATGCAGCACGGCGACGCATACGAAGCGTCCTGTGCGGCGATGCGGCTTGTGGCTCGCGAGCAGCTTGACCAGATGCTCGTTGTTGGCCCGGTCGCGCTCCTCGCCGGTGAGGTCCGCTGCAGGCGCAAAGCGCTTGGAACGCACCCCCGGGGCACCATCGAGGATGTCGACTTCCAGGCCCGAGTCGTCGGCGATGGTGGCCGCTCCGCAGAGGCTGTTGAAATAGGCGGCCTTGGCCTTGGCGTTCTCCTCGAAGGTGTCGAAGGCCTCGACCTTGTCTTCCGCGGGGGAATAGGGAATGCCCGCTTCATCGAGGCTGAGGACGCGCAGTCCGGGGTCCTTGCCCAGGATGCGCCGGATTTCGTACAGCTTGTGGGGGCTTCGCGTGGCGGCGACCAGCGTGAGTGCGTGCGACGGGCTCATTCGCGCGCTCCTGTCTTTAGCGATTTCCTCGTCGGGGTGGTTTGCGAGTGCGCTCCGCTGCCGGGAGCGGACCATGACGTTTCGCGAAGAAACTCTCTATGGGAACCGGTGCCGGCGCAAGGGACGCTGTGGGGCGGCCGTGCATTCGCGAGCTTGGAATGGCCGGGTCCGAATGAGCCAAGTTCATTCCGATGGCGCGGGTTGCGCCCGGCGGATGCGGCGCACGAGTTCGGTCGTGGATCTTCCCGGAAAGTACGGCACCACCACGACTTCCCCACCCGCGGCCCGCACTTCGTCGCGGCCGACCATCTCTTCGACGGCGTAGTCTCCACCCTTGACCAGCACGTCCGGAAGCAGGGCCGCGATGAGCGCGCGGGGGGTGTCCGAGTCGAACGGGGTGACCACGTCGACGCTGGTGAGAGCTGCGAGCACGGCGGCGCGGTCCTCGAGGGAAGCGTAGGGGCGGTGCGGCCCCTTCAGGCGAGCGACGGAAGCGTCGGTGTTAAGTCCCACCACGAGCACGTCGCCAAGGGCGCGGGCGGCGGCCAGGTAGTCCACGTGGCCGCGATGCAGGATGTCGAAACACCCGTTGGTGAACACGAGGCGGCCGTTGCGGGGACGGCCGTGGCGGGCGAGAAGCGCGTCGACGGCGAGCACCTTGCGGCTCCGGGGGACGGGGGCGGGCATCACAGGTCGGCGGGCGCCGCCAGGGCGCGCGGGCAGCCCGCGACCGGCACGGGGGCAACGGGGCCGCGGACGGCCATCACGGCGGGGGTGCAGCAGGGGCGCGGCGAAACTGCGCCAGCAGGTCACCCGCGCCGCGGCCCAGAAGGACCGTCGCCACCTTGGCCGCGAGGCGCTCGGGCTCGGTCTGGCGGCCGGTGCGGTCGGCGCGGATCACCCGGCGGCCATCGGGGCTGAGCACCATCGCCCACAGCCGGAGGCCGCCTGGGTAGGGCAGTCCCAGGACGCCGACGGGCAGGTGGCAGCCCGCGCCCAGCAGGTTGAGCAACTCCCGCTCGGCCCGCACCGCCTGCCGGGTCGGGTGGTCGTCCAGCGACGCCGCCAGCCGTCGCGTCCGCTGGTCGTCGCGACGGACCACCACGGCGAGCGCGCCCTGCCCCGCGGCCGGCAGCCACGCAGTGCGCTCCAGAAGCTCGCTCGCGCGGTCGAGGAGACCCAGGCGCCCCAGTCCGGCCGCCGCGAGCACCAGCGCTTCGCATTCGCCCCGGTCGAGCTTGGCCAGGCGGGTGTCCACGTTGCCGCGCATGGGCACCACGGTGCAGTCCGGGCGGAAGGCGCGAGCGAGCGCGGTCCTGCGCGGGGAGCCGGTGCCGATGCGGGCACCGGCGGGCAGGGTGGCAAGGGTGCGCTGGTCGTCCGGCGACAGCACCAGCGCATCCCGCGGGTCCTCGCGCGCGGGCGTGGCGGCGACGCAGAGGGCGGGCGCCATGCGGGTCGGCAGGTCCTTCAGGGAGTGCACGGCCACGTCGACGTCACCGCCCAGAAGGGCGACGTCCAGTGCGCTGGTGAAGACGCCTTCGCCGCCGATGCGGGCGAGCGAGGCATCCGCCTGCTCGTCGCCCCGCGTGCGGACGACATGCAGCGAGACGCTCGCCCCGGCCTCCCCCTCCAGAGCGGAAGCAACCTGTCGGCTCTGGATCAGCGCAAGCGCGGACCCCCGGGTCCCCAGCCGCAGTCGGGACATCTCCGGTCTGAGCTGCGAGGGACCTGCCGACACTCGAAACCCGGCGTCAGAACGCCCGCAGGATGAGGAACGCCGCGAGCAGCACGGCGACCCAAAGCACCATGCTCCCGGTAGGCCAGGAACGCGCCAGCGCGCCGTGCGGCCCCGTGTGACGGAAGGCGCCGCCGAGCGCCCAGTGCACTCCTCCCAGCACCGCGCCGCGAACGGTGGCATCCGCCGCGCGAATCGCCAATCCGAGCCGCCGCACTATCGCGGGAGCCAGCTTCCGGTAGGTCCACTCCACATCCAGGTTCACGGCGCGGATCTCGTCCGGATAGATGCGCGCCAGCCGGAACAGGACGACCGCGCCGATCGCGAACGCCAGCAGTTGCAGCTGGGTCACAACGTGCGTCACGTCGTAGGGATTGTAGTCGACGTCAAAGGGAAGAAGGTCATAGAGCAGCCATGGCATCGACCCGATCGCTACGCATCCGATGGCGCCCACGGTCATCGCCGCCAGCATGTTCCAGGGCGGCTCGCGCGTCCGGATCCCCGAGTCGTGGGCGAAGAAGGCGAAGAACGGGATCTTGATGCCCGCATGCTCGACCACGCCTGCCGAGGCGAACAGCATCGCCAGCCAGATCCAGTAGTGATGCTCCTCGAGCAGCGCGCTCATGATGAGCGCCTTGCTCACGAAGCCGTTGAAGAGCGGAACCGCGGAAATGGAGGCTGCGCCCACGATGCAGAGCGCCGTGGTCCATTTCATCGTCCTCCACAGACCGCCCAGCTCGGAGGCCTTGGTGGTGCCCGTCCGGTACAGGACGGCGCCCATCGACATGAAGAGCAGGCCCTTGAAGAGCACGTCGTTGAAGGCGTGTGCGACGGCCCCGTTGACGGCCTTCTCCGTGCCCACCCCGATGCCGCACACCATGAAGCCGATCTGGTTGATCATGCTGTAGGAGAGGACGCGCCTGAGGTCGTTCTCGATGACGGCGAAGAAGATGGGGTAGCAGGCCATCACCGCCCCGACGTAGATGAGCAGTTCGGTTTCCGGGAATCCGCGCGCGAGGGCGTACACCGCGACCTTGGTGGTGAACGCGCTCAGGAAGACCGTGCCTGTGGGCGTGCTTTCGGGGTAGGCGTCGGTCAGCCAGTTGTGCACCAGCGGGAAGGCGCCCTTGACCGCGATGGCCAGGAAGATCAGCCAGCCCGACAGGCCGTCCAGGCCGATGTGGTTGAAAGCGATGTCACCGGTCTGGGCCGCCCGCGCCATCGCGCCGGCGAGCAGGGCCACACCCGAGACGACCTGGATCACCAGGTAGCGCATTCCCGCTCTGCGCGCCCGTTCGGTACCGCGCGCGAAGATGAGGAACACCGAGCTTACCGCGAGCACCTCCCAGAAGAGGAAGAGCGTGATCAGGTCGCCCGCGAACACCGCGCCCAGCCCGCTCCCCGCGTACACAAGCGCGGCGGTGTGCTGGAGGGTCGCGGAATCCTCCTTTTTCAGGTGCAGCGAGTAGAGGATGGCGATGAACGCCCCGAGGTGGAACAGATAGCCGAAGAGCAGGCTCAACCTGTCGGCCCGGACGAGCGAAAGCTCGTAACCGAGAATCCCCACGGAGAGCCCGAAGCCTTCCTCGATGCCGGCCACGTTGAGCGCTCCCAGGACGGGAACCGCCAACAGCAGGACATAGCGCGGCCATCCTCGCACGAACGGCACCAGCAGGGCGCCAGCGAAGAAGATCGCGAACGGAGGAAGGCTAGTCGGCATCGTAGTAGTCCTCCGACCGCATCACGATGCGCCTGAGCCCCTTGGCGGCCAGGATCAGGCCCGCCACTCCAAAGAGTCCCCACAGCGGGTAGAACCCCTTGAGGTTCTCCCAGGGGTGCTCGATGTACCGGTCCACGAAGAAGTCGGCGACCAGCAGCCCGGCCGAGATCAGGAAGAAGATGCCCAGAATGATGCGGGTGGCCTTCGGCCCGACGCTGGAGGGCGGATGGCCGTCGTCATGCCCCGCGTGACCGCCGTCATGGGAGCCGTGGTGCTCTGAGCCACGGGCCGCCTCCCCGCTTCCCGATCCGCGGGCGCCGGCGCGCCCCGAGTCTCGCCTGCTCATGGCATCGTCCCCTTCATCGCCTCGCTCCCCGCGCTCACGGCCCCGCCACCATCGACATCAGCCGGAAGAAGGGATCCGGGTACACGAAGAGCGCGAAGCAGCACAGGCTGGTGATCACGATCGCGATCAGCGAAGGGAGCGGCGCCTCGTGTATCCCTCCGTTCCCGTGCCCGTGCCCGTGCGGATTGGACGCCGCCGGACTGAAAAAGGCCCGCACCGGCACGATCATCAGGTATCCGATGGAGAGCAGAGAACTCACCATCAGCACGGCGACAAGTCCGACCTGGCCCGCGTCCAGGGCTCCGAGTCCCAGGAACCACTTGCTCCAGGTGCCCCCCGCGGGCGGCAGCCCGATGATCGACAACGTCCCCACGAAGAAGGCGGCGAAGGTCACGGGCATGGTGCGCCCCAGTCCCTTCATGTCGCTGATCTCGGTCTTGTGCGCGGCCACCATGACCGCGCCTGCGCAGAAGAACAGGGTGATCTTGCCGAAGGCATGCATGACGATGTGCATGCCGCCCCCGATGATCCCCATGGTGTTGGCCAGCATCGCGCCCAGCACCACATATGAGAGCTGGCTGATCGTCGAGTAGGCCAGCCGTGCCTTCAGATTGTCTTTCCGGAAGGCCACCAGCGACGCCAGGATGATGGTCGCGGCGGCTACCCACATGAGCCAGACGCTCGCGCCCAACTGCGTGAGAAAGTCGATGCCGAAGACGTAGATGACGACCTTGAGAATGCTGAACACGCCCGCCTTCACCACCGCCACCGCGTGCAGCAGCGCGCTGACCGGCGTGGGAGCCACCATCGCCGCGGGAAGCCAGCGGTGGAAGGGCATTACCGCCGCCTTGCCGATGCCGAAGACGTAGAGCGCCAGCAGCACCGCCACCACGCCCTCCCCCGCCCTGCC
>VXNP01000143.1 GCA_009840525.1 Gammaproteobacteria bacterium | reverse complement strand
TTTTATTTATCAGCCGCCCTCGTAGATATATACTCTAAATTTGGTGGGACGTGTCATTTGTTTTTGTTTTAAACCCCCCGGGCGGCGGCGGGGGGGGGCGCGCCGGCGGCAAGGAGCGCCATCAGCGCGGCACGACAGGCAATCCGCGCCCCACCGGCCCATCGGTCCCAAGGCGTCATCGCGGCGCCCCGCCTCGCCCGAATCGACATCACCGAGCCCGAGTCCACGTTTCAGCTGAAACGCTTCTCGCCGCGCCCGGCCTCGCCCATCCCCTCCTCATCGCCGCCGCTCCCGCTCCTTGAAGAAGCGCATCAGCGGGCGCACGTAGGGCCGGTCCGCGCGGATGTCGATCAGATCCACCTTGCCGTGGCGAAGCGTCCGCTCGAGCTCCTCCTCGACCGCGGCCCGGTCGCGCCCGAAGGCCTCCCGGAAGCTCCGGTCGGAGGTGTTCACCACGAATCGCTCGCCCGTCTCGGCGTCCTCGAACTCCACCAGGCCGATCGGAGGCAGTTCCGTTTCGCGCCGGTCGCGCACCCGCACCGCGATGGTGTCGTGGCGCCGGCCGGCAATGTTGAGCGCGCGCCCGAACCCGCCCGCCAGAAAGTCCGACACCAGGAACACCACCGCCCGCCGCCGGGTCACGCGCGTGAGGTACTCGAGTGCCATGCGGATGTCGGTTCCGCTCCGGTCCGGCCGGTGGTACAGAAGCTCGCGCAGGACCCGCAGCACATGCCGGCGCCCCTTGCGCGGGGGCACGAACTTCTCGATCCGGTCGCTGAAGAGAATCAGCCCGACCTTGTCGTTGTTCTTGATCGCGCTGAAGGCCAGCAGGGCGCAGATCTCCACCGCCACATCGCCCTTCATGCGCATCCGCGTCCCGAAGTTGCCGGACGCGCTCACGTCCACCACCAGCATGACGGTGAGTTCGCGCTCCTCCTCGAACACCTTCACGAACGGGGTGCCGGTGCGCGCCGTCACATTCCAGTCGATGCTGCGAATGTCGTCCCCGTACTGATACTCGCGCACCTCCGCGAAATTCATCCCCCGTCCCTGAAAGACGGAGTGGTATTCACCCGAGAAGACCTCGTTCACGAGACCCCGCGTGGTGATCTCGATGCGCCGGACCTTGCGGAGGATTTCGCTCGCGATCATTCCGTCACGGCACCTCGATGTTGTCCAGAACGCGGGTCACCACGTCCTCCGGGGTGACCTCCTCGGCCTCCGCCTCGTAGGTGACCAGCACCCGGTGGCGGAGCACGTCCATCCCCACCGAACGCACGTCCTCTGGGGTCACGTAGCCGCGCCGGCGCAGGAACGCGTGCGCCCGCGCCGTCTTCGCCAGGCAGATGCTTGCGCGGGGCGAACCCCCGTAGGCGATGAGTTGAACCAGGTCGTCCAATCCGTACGCGGCAGGATCGCGGGTCGCGAACACCAGGTCGACGATGTAGCGCTCGATCTGGGGGTCCATGTACACCATCTCCACCGCGTCGCGCGCCCGCAGGATCTCGTCCGGGCTCACCACCGGCGTCACGTCGCGCGTGGGCCCCGTCGCCATGCGCCGCATGATCTCGAGCTCTTCATCCTTGTCGGGATAGCCCACGGCCAGCTTCAGCATGAAGCGGTCCACCTGGGCCTCGGGAAGAGGATAGGTGCCCTCCTGCTCGATCGGATTCTGGGTCGCGAGCACCAGGAAGGGATCTTCGAGCGGGAAGGTGTTTTGCCCTATGGTGACGGTGTGCTCCTGCATCGCCTCGAGCAGCGCGGCCTGGACCTTGGCCGGGGAGCGGTTGATTTCGTCGGCGAGGATGACGTTGGCGAAGATGGGGCCCTTGCGGGTCTTGAAGTCCGACTCCTTCGGGTCGAAGACGAGGGTCCCGATGAGATCCGCGGGCAGCAGGTCGGGCGTGAACTGGATGCGCTGGAAGGAGGTTCGGATGGCTGCCGCGAGCGTGCGCACGGTCAGCGTCTTGGCGAGCCCGGGGACACCCTCCAGCAGCACGTGCCCGTCGGAGAGCAGGCCGATCAGCAGGCGCTCCACCATGTAGCGCTGGCCGACGATCACGCGCCCGACTTCGTCCAGCAGGCGATCCACGAAGGCGCTCTCCTCCCGGATCTTTTCCTGGATGGCGGCGATGTCGTGTCTGGTCGAGGTGGTCATGTGTTTTTCGGTCTTGTGGATGTGAAATCGAGGTAGCCCGAAAATATGATAGCACAGAGCAGGAAAACGTTGCGCGCGGGCAGGCGGTCGGGGCAACTTGGGGTCATGACACCAACTGCAGCAGGGCACACGAGCGCGGATCCGGTCCTCGAGCAGGCCGCCAACTGGCTTGGCGAGGGGCGCCGCGTGGCGCTGGCGACGGTCACGCGCACCTGGGGTTCGGCCCCGCGGCGCGCGGGCAGCCACATGGCGGTGGCCGAGGGCGGGGACTTCACCGGGTCCGTCTCCGGCGGATGCGTGGAATCGGCGGTCATTCATGCCGCCATGGAAGTCATGGAGTCGGGCGATCCGCAGCGGCTCAAGTTCGGCGTCACCAACGAGATGGCGTGGGAAGTCGGGCTCGCCTGCGGGGGAGAGGTGGAGATATACGTCGAAGCGGTGCGCTGATCCGTGCGACCCGCCCTCCTCGACACTCTTCTCGAAGCACAGCGGTCGGGGCGAAGCGTCGTCCTCGCGACCCGGCTGAGCGACGGCGCCCAGGAGCTGGTGGAAATCGGGCCTGCCGGAGCGCGCGAACCGCGAACCATCGCGGGGGTCTCGGCCGATCAGGTCTACGCGGCCCTGCGCGCCGAGGAAGCCCAGGTGGCCGAGACCGCCGACGGCCCGGTCCTCCTCCGGCCCTACACGGTGCCACGCAGGCTGCTGGTGGTGGGCGCCGTGCACATCGCCCAGGTGCTGGCGCGCACCTCCTCCGAGGTCGGCCTTCCAGCCACCATCATCGACCCGCGCGAGGGGTTCGCCACCCCCGAACGCTTCCCGGGCGCGGAGCTCGTGCGGGCGTGGCCGGACCAGGCGCTCGAGCGGATCGGATTGGATGCGCGCAGCGCGCTGGTGGTGCTCGCCCACGACCCGAAGATCGACGACCCGGCCCTCACCGCGGCCCTCGGAAGCGACGCGTTCTACATCGGCGCGCTCGGGGGGCGCAAGACCCGCCGGACTCGCCGGCAACGCCTCATCGAGGCCGGGTTCAGCGCAGAGGCGGTAGACCGAATCCACAGCCCCGTCGGGCTCTCAATCGGCGCCCGCACCCCCGCGGAAATCGCCTTGTCCATTCTGGCGCAGATCATCGACGTCATCCGCAATCCGGGGGCATCGCCGCTGGCGCGATAGAGGGATCGGACTTAGTTTAGTGACCTAAGTTCATCCCCTTCAGGGAGCCATCGTCATGCGCACCTACAACATGCACGAGGCCAAGACGCACCTCTCGCGCCTGGTACGGGAGGCCGTCGAGGGAGAGCCGTTCATCATCGCCCGCGCGGGCAAGCCGCTGGTCAAGGTCACCGCGGTGGAGGACGACGAGGACGGCGCGACACGGCGTCTGGGCTTTCTCGCGGGACACGTCACGCTTCCACCCGATTTCGACCGCATGGGCCGGAAGCAGATCGAGGCATCGTTCGAGGACAGATCATGACGTTTCTTCTCGACACCCACCTTCTGCTCTATGCCGCGGGCATGCCGGAGCGGCTTCCGAGCGTCGCGCGCACGATTCTGGAGGATCCCGATGCGGAACTCGCGTTCAGCGCCGCATCCCTCTGGGAGGTCACGATCAAGAACGGGCTGGGACGCGAGGACTACCGCGTCGAGCCGCGCCTGCTGCGACGGGGTCTGCTCGAGAACGGGTACACGGAGCTGCCTGTCTCCGGCTCCCACGCCGTGGCGGCGGACCTCCTGCCCCCGATCAACAGCGATCCCTTCGACCGGATGCTGGTGGCACAGGCTCAGATCGAAGGGCTGACGCTGCTAACGCTCGATCCGGTCATCGGGCGTTATCCGGGACCGATTCGGCTGCTCTGATCAGCGCCCTTCCCGCAGTTCGGCCGGTATCCGGGCCAGGAACGGCTGCTGAACCCCGAGGCTGTCCTCGCGCACGCCCAGAATGGTGTCGCCCCGGATGTCGAAGACATCGGCCGGGGCGCCCAGGTCCAGCACGCCCAGGTAGTCGCCCGCAGAGCTGAACACGTCCCACAGCGGCCCACCGAAGCCCGACGGTCCCCGGTTGACGTAGGTGATGCGCTGGTCCAGCCTCTCCACCGACCGGACGCGCTGGACAAGGACGAGTTCCGCGCTCGCTTCAATGTCCGCCATCGCCGGCAGCCGTTCCGGCAGGCGCACCTGGGTGCGCAGGTCCGGAGGGATCTCGTCCGGACCCATGTTCCGGGCGATGATGCCGAGGAGGATATCGTGCTGTTCCTCAGTCAGCAGTTCCTCGTCGCGCTCCCATGAGATCCGGCGCACGGGCGTGCCCCCCCGGAAGAGGATGACCCAGGGCTCGGACATCCAGCCGGCTACGGCCTGGTCCGGCTCGCGCGCGGACCAGACGAGCATGTCCGCCCAGACCGGAAAGCGCTGGTCCACGGGGTTGAAGGACGGACGGACTGCGAACACAGCCAGGGTGTCGAGCAGTGCGCCGGTAACGGACCTGTGCGCCAGGACGTGCCAGGGGGCGGTTGCCGACCAGAGGTGCACGGCCAGCGTCGTGTCGCTCGCGGCCCTCCATTCGGGCATGTACGACTGCAGGATGTCCCACGGGTGCGATTCGAGAAGGCCGCCTTCGCGGTCGAAGATGGTGACGGTCTGGTTGATGGCGTCGGGCACCAGGAGGCGCCCTGCGCCGATGCCGACCAGCCCGACCGTGAAATCGCCGCTGATCTCGCCCGGTCCGGAGCCCCTGCGGCTGATGCGGCGAAGGAAGGAGCCTTCCGGCGAGAACTGCCGTATCTCGGCCGCATCCCGGTCGAGGACGGCGACCGTCCCGTCGTCCAGCAACTCGACCCCGGCCACCTCCGCGAAGAGCATCTCGGGAGGCCCTTCCATGTCCCCGATGGTCAGGATGTACTCTGCCGGATAGACAGGCCGGCCGTAGTCGGCCAGGGGTCCATGGCGCACGAGTTGCACGCCGGCGCTGTCCTGGACGATGGGCGCGGGGACGACGTCTCCCGGGGCGCATCCCGTCGCGAGTCCCACGAACAAGGAGGCGAGGACGATGCATCCCGCGGCAGATGAGCGCGTGTGCGATGGTGGAAGGTTCACGTATCGACCCATCGGCGCATGTCGAGGATGATTCCTTCCCGGCGAGCCGCGGCGAGGCTCAGAACCGGATCGGGGTTCGCCACACCAGGTCGAGCTGGTCGTCGGCAATGAAGAGGAAGCCCAGGTCGGAGGCAAGGCCCGCCGGAGCAGGCAGGGCGGTCTCGCCCGCCTCCAGGCCGGAGCCATTGTAGTCGGACGCGCCGTTGCCGGCGAACGTGCGGATGACTCCGGTGGCGGTTTCGACGGCACGCACCCGGCGGTTCCCGCGGTCGGCGATGAAGACCGTCGCACCGCCATCGACCGCCACGACGGCCTCGGGGAAGGCAAGCCTCGCCCGGAGGGCCGGTCCGCCATCGCCCGCGAACCCCTGTGTCCCGGAGCCAGCTACCGGGTGGATGATGCCCGTTCCCAGGTCGACCACGCGGACGCGCTGGTCTGCGGCGTCGGCGATGTAGAGCCGCCCATCCGCGACCGCCAGCCCGCGGGGCGCGCGCATGCGAGCCTCGGTCGCCGGTCCGACGTCACCGGAGCTGCCCGCTCGTCCGCTGCCCGCGGCCGGGGAAAGAGTGCCGTCCCGGGCGATGCGCCACACGCGGTGCTCGGGCCAGTCGCTCACGAACACGTCGCCCGTCCCGGATACGGCCACGCCCGCGGGCTCGCCGAAGCGGGCCTTGGTGGCCTGAAGGCCGCTTGCCGGAGGCACGCCTTCCGGGTCGCCGGCCAGAACGGCAACCGCCTCATCGCCAGCCTGCCCCGGGGTCACCCGGAAGACCCTTCCGGCCCGGCCGTCCGCCACCAGCAGCGTGCCGTCCCGGGCGAGCGCGAGGCCTTCGGGACGGCGCATGCAGGCGGGACCCGAGCACCCGCTCTGATCCGCCACCACGGCGACATCGCCGTTGGCACGCACGGCGAGGATGCGGGCCGCCCGGCGGTCGGCGATATAGAGCGTCCCGTCCGGTCCCAGCGCCAGTCCGCGCGGCGAAGACAGCTCGAAGTCGGTGGCAGGCACCCGTTCCGCGGGCTCGAGGTCCTCCGGCTTCCCGGCCACGACCCGCATGACGCCTGGCGCGTCTCCGAGAATCACGACCGGGTCGCCGCAGCCTGCGAGGGCGATCACCAGCATCAGCGCGAGTCCGCCACCCGTCGCGGCTCCGAGCCCGAGCCCCACGATCCCCCCGCCGTCCGCGCACAGTCCGCCGATCACGATCCCCCGCCAACCGGCGTTCACCATCCTCCCTCTCCAGCCGGCGTTCACGATCCTCCTTCCTCGAACGGGACGACCCAGAGATCGTGCTTTCCGCCGCTCAGCAACCGGACATACGCCAGCCGGCTTCCATCGGGCGAAACCGCGGGCTCGCGGCCTCGTTCGGTGTCGGGAATCGGAGTCGCCGCCGCCCCTTCCACCGGCACGGTCCACAGGCGTCCGTCCCGCCGGAAGACGAGTCGGCCCGCGTCGGGCGTCCAGGCGGGCTCCTCCCCCCGGCCCAGTTCGCGGGTTTCCGAACCATCCGGCCGCACCAGCGCGATCCTCCGGTCCGCCACCTCGTAGTCCACCCGCTCCTGCCGGCAGACCGGCCCCAGAAACCCGGAATGGGTGCAGCTCGCGGCAGCCGAGTCTCCCCGTACCAGCCTTGTGAACGCGATCCACTCGCCATTCGGCGACCAGGCGGGAGTCACGCCGCCGTCCGTGCCGGACACCGCTTCCGCGTGGGAAGATGCGAGGTCCCAAAGCAGCACCTGGAGCCCGTCGCTGAACGCGACACGAGTCCCGCCCGGATCCCAACTGGGGCGGAAGAGGGGCGGATTCTCCTCGTGGAAGAGGCGTTGGAAGGGGTAGTAGCGGATGCGGAAGTAGCCGGGCAGGAAAGGGTCGCCCTGCAGTGGTACGAACTCCCGCCCCTCGAGCGATACGACGAGCGAGCGTCCGGGGGCCGGCGAACCTCCTCCTTCCAGGTCCATGAGATGAAGCCGGATCTCGGCCAGGCGGGCGGCGACCCGCGGCGCGCCGGACGGATCGCAAACGACGACGGCCGCCGGACAGAGATCTTCGTCGGCCACTGCCCACATCTCCACGTAGGCCGCCCGGACTCCATCGGGTGAGGGTGCCGGGCTGGCGAGCCAGTGGGATGCACCGCCGGGAAACTGGAACGCCGGGAGCAGCGGCTCAGCGGCCCCCCCGGTGGCGGCAATCTTCATCAGAACGCCCGGGCTCTGCGCAAATGGCGCAACGCCCTCGGCCGCGTAGGCGAGCGAGTCGGACCCCAGCCAGACCGGCGTCCGCTCGTCGAGCGCCGAGAAGGTGAGCTGGAGTGGCCCCGTCACTTCAATGGACGGACGATCCACCGACACGAACGGCGACGTGGCTTCCCGGCAGCCGAGAGTCCAGAGCGCCCCGAGTGCCATCCAGGCGCCCGCGCGCATCATCGAAACCGAGGCTCGACGCATCGTCGAAACCGAGCGCCGGCGCACCATCCAGACCCGGCGCATCATCGGAACCCGACCTCGACGCCCAGCCTCAGTTGCAGCGGCTCGTCGAAGAACAGCGACGGATCCATACGGTCGAGAGCGGCCGCCAACCGTACGGTTCGGTATTCCAGATCGGTGATGCGCCCGTTGCCGTCCAGGTCCGCGAGCGCGCTGTAGCGCGGTGATTCCCGCGGGATGGCGCCGCCCGCCCCGCCGCGCGCCAGATCGAGGACCTGTGCCGCAGGGGGCGCAATCGTGCCCGTATCGCGGCGGAGCGCCAGCACGTTTGCGCGGTCGAGGAGGTTGCGGCCGTCGAACACGATGCGCCAGCGGCAGTCCGAACAACCCGGCAGGTTGCCGACTTCCAGGGTGGCCCGCAGGTCGAGTTGCACGATCCAGGGCAGAAAGCGGGCGGGATCCGGGCGTCCGGCGACCGATTCGCGCTCCGCAGCGAGCAGCTGGCGGTCCAGGGGATATCCGCTCTTCGCCGCCGTGGCGACGGCGACGCCCCAGCGCCGATCGGCTTCCCCCGCGGCGCGGCCCGCGAAAACGGCCAGGTTCGCGGAGTGGCGCCGGTCGAACGCCAGAGGGAACTCCTCGCGGGTCGCGTCGGGATCCTCCAACTCCGGGTCGAGCGCCGTCGAAACCACGCCCACCGCCTTCTGCAGCGCGTAGCCAAGACGAAGCCGCAGAAAAGGCCACCGGGCCCGTACCGACATCTCCGCGCCGCGCACCGTTCCGAAATCTCCTCCCGTGAACTGGCCTTTCCCGAATCCGGCGAAACGCAGGCTGCCGGTCACGAGATTGTTCAACTCCTTGCGAAACCCGACCAGGGCCACGCCCGCGCTCTCGCCGATCTGTCGCGTGAGCCCGAACTCGAGATTCGTCCCCTTCTCGAAGGCCAGATCCGGGTTTCCCTGCCGGCGGATATCTGTTCTGAGCGAGTCGCCGAGCGTGGTGTCGAGGAAGAAACGGAAGTCCGGAGGCTGCGCGACCTGGCTGTAGTTGAAGCGGAAGGCGAGCTGTCCGTCCGTGCCGGGCACGGGGCCCGAGACGCCTATGCGCGGCGTGACGCCGAACTTCCATCCCGCGCGCGTCCCCGGGGCGAGGAAATTCACCCGGTCGTGCCGATAGTCGAGACCGGCACGGAAGGCATCGATTCGCGCTCCGAGCGTGACCGCGATTTCGTCCTCCGCCGCGAGTCGCGCATCGACGAAAGCGCTCATCGACCCCGGATAGAAGAGGGCGTAGTTGGGTGACGATCCGGCCAGAAAGCTCCTCGCCCGCTCGTAGGACTCGACGCGATAGAGCTTGGTCCCGCCTCCGGCGCTGAGGACGTGACCCGCGGACGACAGCAGCTCGGCAAAGAGGTCGGCGCCGACGAACCCGGTGCGCGTCCAGTTGGCGATGCCGGGGGTCCCTTCGGTGTGGAAGATGCCCTCGGCGGCAGGCCCGAAAGGAGATCCGACGGAGCCGCCGGGAGGAAGGTACCCGGGCACCGGAGCCGCGGACCTCAACTGGTCCTGCACCGGGCTGCGCACGAACTCCTCGCCCAGGAAGGCCAGCCGGGCCGGTCCGAACCCCGCGACGGTGCGGCGGCGGGCCCGGGAGTCCGGATCGATCACGCCCAGGTAGCGGTCCAGCCGCATGGCGGATCCCCGCAGCGTCACGTGGGCGCCCCCGCCCAGCCCCTGCCGCGACCAGTCCAGCGATGCGGTGGCGAGCGTGCCGTCGGCCCGCTGACCCAGCTGGTACTCGGGGTTGTACTTGAACTCGGAGGTGTACAGCCCGGATTGCACCCGGTTGTGCAGGAGCGTGGTCGTCAGGGCCAGCCCGTCCGCGATCGGCCGGTCGACGCGCGCGAAGGCCAGCAGCTTGTCGCCGGCCTGGTGGGGGAAGGCGGCCGCAGTGTAGGGGCAGGTCAGCCCCGCGGTGGCCGGATCCCCGGTCACCCTCTCGATGAGCGCATCCATCTCGGCATCGCCGTCGCCGGGCCGGAGGCAGGTCAGGCCGCGGGCGCGCGGCTCCGCATCCAGCATGCCCTGGGCGAGCACGCTCGCGAACGCCACCGAGCCCCGCCCGAGCACGGGCGCCGGCCCCCCTGCGGATGCCGTAAGCGCCGTGAAGCCCCGAAACGTTGGTTCCGGCGCCCAGTGGTCGGTGCGCACGGCCGCCGCTCCGCGCCATCGCTCCGGATCGCCGCGCCTGGTCGTGTAGTGCACCACCCCCGAAAGCGCCGATCCGAAGCGCGCTCCAAGCCCGCCGGTCACCACTTCGATCTCCTCCAGTGCGTCGGAGGGGTGCTCCAGCGCGGGACCCTGGGACGACGCTTCGAACTGGTTCTTGAACTCCAGACCGTCGACCACGTAGGCCTCCTGTCCGATGCGCCCCCCGCGGAAGTGGCCGTCGCTGACCCCGGGCGCCAGCTCGATGGCCTGCGAGACCTCGTCGATCGGCAGCTCACGCAGCTCCCGGGCCTGGATCAGCTCGTGGGTCGCGCTTACCTCGGGCTCCACCAGGCGGACGCGTTCCACCTCGACGCGGATCTCGTCGAGTTCCAGCGCCTCCGGCTCCAGCTCGACGAGAATGCGGGCAGGCTGACCGGGACGCACGCGAACGCCCTCGACCGTCGTGGTTGTGTAGGCGAGCAGGGAGACCGTCACCGCCCGATCCCCGAAAGGCACCGCCACCAGGATGAAGCGGCCATCGGGCGCGGAAGAGGTCCGAAGCTCAGTGCCCTCCACAGCCAGGAGGGCATCCTGGAGCACCACGCCGCTAGATGCATCGACGACGCGGCCCAGAATGCTCCCCGCGTTCTGCGCCGCCGCCCGCCCCGGCACGGCCAGGGCACCGGCGAGGACGGACAGGAGCAGCAGTCGCGAGATCCGCTCGCCCGGGAGGGAACGCTTGGTCACGACACCGCGCCTCGACGTGTCAGGAGGCGGCCGCTCCACTCTTCAGGATGCCCGCGCCGGTATGCCCGGCTCCGTTCGCCCCAACGCCCTCGCCAGCGCCTCCACGCTCGCGAGATTGTGGACGGGCCGGTGCTCGTCCACCTCCGGCAGGAGCGCCCGGATGCCCGCCGCCCGGGGCGCGAACTTCTCGTAGCGCAGCAGCGGGTTCAGCCAGATCAGCCGCCGGCACGACTTGCGCAGCCTGCGCGCCTCGAAGGCGATCCCGCCGGCACCCTCCCGGTCGAGCCCGTCGGTCACCAGCAGCACCACCGCCCCCTCCGCCAACAGGCGCCGGGACCAGTGCAGGTTGAAGGCCCGCAGCGCAGCGCCGATGCGCGTGCCGCCATACCAGTCGAGCACCGTCTGCCCCACGCGCTCCATCGCCCGGTCCACATCCTGGTCGCGCAGAAGGCGCGTGACGTTGGTGAGCCGGGTGCCGAACAGGAAGGTGTGGATGCGCTCGCCGGCGTTGGTCAGGGTGTGGAAGAAGTGCAGCAGGATGCGCGAATAGGTCTCCATCGACCCCGAGATGTCGCAGATGGCCACAAGCGTCGGGCGGCGCGTGGCGTGTGAGCGGCGCCGCAGAGACATGGGATATCCGCCGGTACGAAGGCTGGCCCGCAGGGTGCGGCGCGCGTCGATCCCCGGCCCATGAGGATCGGGGCGGAAGCGGCGTGTCAGGATCGGCCGCAGATCCAGCTTCAGGTGGCGGAGCGCCTCCCTGGCCTGCCGGACCTCCTCCGCGGTCATCTGCTCGAAATCCTTGGTGCGCAGCACCTCCGAGGGTGAGAAGGCCATGCGCATGGATATCTCCTCGCCTTCCCGCGCCTGCGTCGACTCGGTGTACCCCGGGGCCGTGCCGGTTGAAAGGCGGACCGGAGCCTTCTCGCCCGGCTCGGCCTCACCCATGCGCGACGTTGAGAGGAGCGCCTGCAGGGCCTCGTCCCGCCCCAGCGGATCACGCCAGAAGAGGCGGAACGCGCTGTCGAAGATGGTGCGCTGTTCGGGGGCCGATACCAGAGTACCGTGCAGCGCCCAGTAGAACTGGCTCCGCTGGGTGGTGTCAACGGCTCCCAGTGCACGCGCCGCGGAGAGCGTGTGACCCGGACCCACCGGCATGCCGGCCGCGCGCAGCATGCGCACGAAATGGGCAACGTTGTCGGCAAGCTTGCCGGGCGGAGTGATGGGCTTGGGGGCCATGCCGGGCGAATCTAGAGGATGTACCTCATCTTGAGCGAGACCCATCCGCGCGATGGCGGTAGTTCAGCCGCCTCGGGAGACGATCAGCCAGCGACCGTCGTAGTCCGCCGGAGGGACGCCCTCCCGTACCACGATCGACCGCTCCCCCCCGGCGATGAAGGTCACACGGACATCAACGCGCTCGACGCCCGGCGGAAGACCGAAGTGGGCCGGCGCGGCGCCCTGCGAGCAGTAGCCGCCTCCCGTGTCGATCAGGCGGGTGCCCAACAGCGCCCCGGTGTCGTGGTCGAGGAGCTGGACTTCCGCGCCGGGAACCACCGACCGTCCCGTGGCGTCGACGGCCGCAACCTGCAGTGAGCGGGCGGCCGCGTCGGGAGCGAGCAGGTTGCGGTAGAGGTGGTGGGTGCCGCCGATCTCGTCGTTGTTGGCGATCGACAGGTCCAGGTCGCCGTCGCCGTCGAAGTCCGCCCAGGCCACGCCGTGGCTGGGGCCGTGCTCGAGGAGGTTCGCCGGGAGCGCGTTGTGGAAGCGGCCGCCCCCGGCGTTCATGAACAGGTGGTCCTCGACCGCCGCGATGCCGGACAGGTAGGACGTCACGACCAGGTCGGGCAGGCCGTTGTGGTCCACGTCTCCCCAGACCGCCGAGGTGGAATGGTAGTCGACCCCCAGCGTGGCCGGATCGGTGACGTCCGTGAACGTGCCGTCGCCGTTGTTGCTCCAGAGGATGTCCGGCCCGTAGGTGGCGACGAACAGATCCAGGTCGCCGTCGTTGTCGAAGTCGGTCACCGTCGCGGCCACGCTGCCGTATTCCGCTCCCCTGCCGGGGTGGTTCATGCCCAGCGCCGGGGCGACATCCACGAAGGTGCCGTCGCCCTCGTTGCGGTAGAAGGCGTCCTCGTCACCGTTCTGGTTGGACACGTGCACATCCAGATCGCCGTCCCGATCGTAGTCGAACCAGGCGACGCCCACGGTGCGGCGGGGGTCGCCCAGGCCCGACTCGGCGGTCACGTCGGTGAAGGTCCACGCGAGAGCGTCTCCGGCCGCTGAGGCACCGCCGCTGTCCTCCGGAGCCCCGCTCTCGCCCTGTGCCCCGTCGTTCCGGAACATCCGGTTGGGCTGATCGCGCAGCGCGACGAAGAGGTCGAGGTCGCCGTCCCCGTCGTAGTCGATCCAGCTCGGCTGCCGGCTGGTGCCCACCAGATCCACCCCCAGACCGGGCGCTACGTCTGTGAAACGACCCCCGTCGTTGCGATAGAGCCGGTTCGGCGTGCCCTCCGCGACCGGATACCCGACGTAGAGATCAGGATCGCCGTCGCCGTCGTAGTCACCCCACGCTCCGGCGCGCGTGTCCTCGAGGTCTGCGAGCCCCACCTCCGCCGCCACGTTCACGAGGTGCCCACCGTCGTTACGGTAGAGGCGATTCGGCGTGTAGCGCATCCCCACGAACAGGTCCAGATCGCCGTCGCCGTCGTAGTCGACCCAGGAGTTGGTCTGAGCGCCGGGCGTCTCGAACAGTTCCGGCTGAACCCGGTCGAACGCGACGGGGGTGACGTCTGGCCGCGGCCCGACGCAGGCCGCACCCAGCGCGAGGAGCAACGAGGCTACCCAGCGGGCTGTTCGGGCCCCTCCGCCCGCCATGGAGAGCGCCGTGCGCGCGGTGCGGATGGCGCGGATCCGCGGCAAGGACAACCCTCCTCCCACCTCAGTCCGCGAACATGCGTTGGAGCACCCCCAGCACCTCCTTCATGGTGCTGCCCGGCAGTACACCGAGACGACGCACCATCCTGACATGGTCCACGGTCCGCAGCTGATCCGCGACCACGTGGCCGACCTTACCCCCGAAGTGGCAAGCGATTCGGAACGGATATGGGTGACTCCCGGTGGTCATTGGAGCCACCAGAAAGGTACCCATGTGATCGTTGAGTTCATCGGGCGACACGACGACGCATGGCCGCGTCTTCCTGATCTCGGAACCGCGAGCGGGGTCCAGCGAGATCAGGTATACCTCACCTCGCCGGGGCTGGACTACTTCCACTCCCACTCCGACTCGTCAAAGACGGTCGGGACCGGATCGTCCAACAGCCCCCCCTCACCCCGGTTCTCCAGCTTCCGGGCCGCCTCGGCCCATCCGGCCCTGGGATGCTCAACCCGCTCCAGCAGCAGCCCCGCATCCACAACCCGCATCCGCAGGGGGACGTCGAGACCGGCCGCCTCAACCAACGCCTTGGGTATGCGGATGCCGCGTGAATTGCCAATCCTGATGAGTCGGGTTCGCATCGCGGTCCCTCGGGTCTTTGGGGCGGATTTGTAATTACAAGGTAATTCCGGAGAGATGTGGGGCAAGAGCGATGCGCGCCGTCTATCTCCCGAACGAGTACGAGAAGTTGATCAGCGGCACGCAGCAACCGCCGTCGCCGTCGGCGATGGCGCCCATGGCTCCGACTTCGGTGTTGAAGCGGTCGCCGATGATCCGGAATCCTCCGGACAGGACGACACCCACTGCGTCGGGAAGGACATAGTTCTCGGTGATGAGCTTGATCCTGCGGCTGATCCGGGTTTCGCCGCCCAGCATGAACGCCGGCTCGTTCAGGACCTCGTCTCCCGAATAGAAATAGCCGATTCCCGCGGACAGGGCCCTTTCCGTGTCACCGAACGTCGCAACCCCGTACGCGACCCCAACCACCTCGTCATCGAAAAAGAAAGCGAGCGTTCCGACGGATGCCTGGACCTCGGGCTGCCGGATAATCTGGAGCTTCGGACCCAGATAGAAGGGCTCGAGCTCCCCGAAGAGAATGGGCGCCCCGCCAACGATGGTGAAACGGTCGGTGATCCCGACCGCGGCGAACGGCAGGACGACCACGTACGTGCCGATGTACGACTCCCCGCGCCTGAGCGAGCGCCCGGTCGATGTGAAGAAGAGCCGCGTACCGCCGGGATCCTCGGCCCAGAACTCGCCCTCCACCACCTGCCCGGTGGCGGGACGGACAGCTTCGATCCCGGAACGTTCCACATCGAGTCGGGCACCGCCCACGGTTTCGAAGACCACACGTGCCTCATCCAGCTCCACGACCTGCGCAAAGATCACGGAGCCGTCGCCGAGCCGAACCTCGTAGATGATGTCGCTCGGAGCGGGGATGTCGGGCGGTGTTTGGGCGTGGGCCAGGGCGGGGGACAGGAATGCGCCCGCGAGAGCGGAAGCGGCGATGACAAGCACCGGCACCGGGGAAACAGATGGAACTCGGCGCAAGCTGCCCATATGTCCTCCGTCCAATCGATTACGTGGAATCCGGCATACCCTGTCCGAATACACTGCCCGAGCGCTGAAGGGCCAACCTGGCGAGCATCAAACAATCTGACGGCACGCCGCCCAACTCAGAACGAGATGTAGCCCCCGATCTGGAACAGGACGAGCGGATCGTCGCTGGCTGCCAGCGACTGCCGGTCCAGGATCACGCGTCCGCCGTACCTCCGGCCGAGCGTCAGGCTGGCGCCGAGAGTACCGAGGATATCGTCTCCGTCGTAGGCAAGCCCCGCGCGCGCCGCTGGCCGCACGAGCCAATCGGCGCGTCCGAGCCGGACGGACAGGCCTCCCCGGCTGGTCGTGCCCGCGGCATCGATGCAGCGCCAGTTGTCGACGTTGGCGTACACCGACACCGGGTCGGCGACGCGGGCCTGGACGCCGACGTAGTGCCCGGGACAGGCGATGCTGTTGCCGCCGTCGATGCCTGCCTCAAGCATCAGCAATCCCGGCGCATCCTGGGCCTGTATCGGCGCAGCCAGCAGCAGGCATGCAATCATCAGACGTTTCATGACTGACCCTCCGCCCCCGCCATCGCCTCCTCCACACCCCCGTCGCGCCGCAGCTGCTCCAGGTCGTCCTGGTACTTGAGCAGCACGCCCAGCGTACGGTTCACGGTCTCGCGGTCGAGGACCCGGCGGTCCAGCGCCATCAGCGCGCGCGCCCAATCCAGGGTCTCGGCGACGCCGGGCCGCTTGAAGAGCTCCATCTCGCGCACCCTGCGCACGAAGCCCACCACCTGGCCGCTGAGTTGCGCCGGAGCCTCCGGAACCCGCGAGGCAAGAATAGCCATCTCCCGATCCGCCGTGGGATAGTCGATCCAGTGGTAGATGCAGCGGCGCTTAAGGGCGTCGTGGATCTCGCGGGTGCGGTTGGAAGTGATGACCACCACCGGCGGAGTCTCCGCCCTGATCGTCCCCAGTTCGGGGATGGTGATCTGGAAATCCGCGAGTACTTCGAGGAGATACGCCTCGAAGGGTTCGTCGCTGCGGTCGAGCTCGTCGATCAGCAGCACGGGCGCGATGCCGCCGGGAGGATCAAGCGCTCGTAGAAGGGGCCGCCGGATGATAAACTCCTCCCCGAAGACATCGCGCTCGGCCGAGGGTAGAGAGCGATGCTCCGCGGCCCGGATGTGGATCATCTGCTTCGCGAAGTTCCACTCGTAGGCGGCCGCGGCCATGTCCAGCCCCTCGTAGCACTGAAGCCGCACCAGGGGCTTGCCCAGCGCGCCCGCCACGGCCCGGGCCAGCTCGGTCTTGCCTACCCCCGCCTCGCCCTCCAGGAACAGGGGACGGCCAAGCTCGAGCGCCAGAAAGAGCGCGGTCCCCAGACTCGCGTCCGCGACGTAGCCCTGGCTGCCGAGGAGCGCCACGGCGTCGTCGACGGACCGGGGCAGGGGCGCGGAGCCACTCCTCTCGTCGACCGAACGCGGCGAGGGCGCAGGACCGCTCGCTTCAGCGCGGCCCCGCGCCCTCTCTTTTTCGTCCATCCGAGCTTCGCCGGACTCCGCTAGCCGCAGGCTTCCACGGCCCGTTTCGCCATCACCGTGACCAGATGGGCCCGGTACTCGGCGCCCGCCACGTTGTCGGACAGAAGCCCGTCCGCCGACACGCCAATCCCGGCCACCGCATCGGCCGAGAAGTCGTCCGCCAGCGCGGCCTCCATCTCCGCCACCCGGAAGACGCCCGCGCCCGCGCCGGTCACCGCGACCCGCACGCCGTCGTCACCCTCGGCCACCATGACCCCCGCGACGGCATACTTCGACGCCGGGTTCTCGAACTTGGCGTACGCGGCCCGCGCCACGATGGGGAAGCACACGGCTCTGATCAGCTCGTCCTCCTCGAGCGCGGTCTCGAACATCGACCCGAAGAAGTCGTCCGACGAGATCTTGCGCCGGTCGGTGATGATGGTCGCTCCGAGCCCGACGCACGCCGCCGGATAGTCCGCCGCCGGGTCGTTGTGCGCCACCGAGCCCCCAATGGTGCCGCAGTTGCGCACCTGGGGATCGCCGATGCGGCCGGCCATCACCGCCAGCGCCGGGATGCGCTCCTGCACCACGCTCGACGCCGCCACCTGCGCGTGCGTGCAGCAGGCCCCGATCTTGAGGCAGTGCCCGTGATCCTCGATGTCGCTCAGTCCCGGCACGTTGCGCAGCGACACCAGATCGCTCGGCGCCGCCAGGCCCAGCTTCAAAACGGGCACGAGGCTCATCCCGCCCGCCAGTACCTTGCCGTCGTCCGCGCCCCTGAGGGCGCTCAGGACACCGTCAACCGAAGACGGTGCGTGATATTGGAAATCGTCCACTGTCGCCTCCGGTCAGTCCTGGGCCTGTGCGGCCTGAATCGCTTGCCAGACCCGCTGCGATGTCGCGGGCATCTCGATGTGGGTCACCCCCAGCGGGCTCAGCGCGTCAACCACCGCGTTGATCACCGCGGGCGGAACGCCGATGGAGCCTACCTCGCCGACTCCCTTCACCCCCAGCGGGTTATGCGTGCAATGGGTGGTGTTGTGGTTGATGTTGAAGTTGGGCAGGTCGCCCGCGCGCGGCATGGTGTAGCTCATGTACGAACCGGTCACCAGTTGGCCTTCCGCGTCGTACTCGCAGTGCTCCAGCAGCGCTTGGCCGATGCCGTGCGCGAGGCCGCCGTGCAACTGCCCGTTCACGATCATGGGGTTGATGATGCGTCCCACGTCGTCGGCGCCCGTCACCGCCACCAGCTCCACCACACCCGTTTCCGGGTCCACCTCGACTTCGGCGACGTGGGTGCCCGCCGGGAAGGTGAAGTTGAGCGGATCGTAGAACGCGGTCTCCTCGAGTCCGGGCTCGAGGCCCTCGGGATAGTTGTGCGGGACGTAGGCGGTCAGCGCGACCTCGCCGATGCTCTTGGACCGGTCCGTCCCCGCCACGGTGAAGTTGCCGTTGGCGAACTCGATGTCCTCCTCTGAGGCTTCCAGGAGATGCGCGGCGATCTTCTTGCCCTTGGCGATGACCTTCTGGACCGCGTTGTAGATGGCCGTGCCCCCCACCGCCAGCGAGCGCGACCCGTAGGTGCCCATGCCGAAGGGGATGGCGCCCGTGTCGCCGTGCACCACGTCGACGGCCTCGAAGTCCACGCCCAGCGTCTCGGCGACGATCTGGGCGAAGGTGGTCTCGTGCCCCTGGCCGTGGCTGTGCGTGCCGGTGAAGACCGACACCGAGCCCGTGGGATGCACGCGCACGCTGCCTACCTCATATAGTCCCGCGCGCGCGCCCAGCGATCCCACCACCGCCGAGGGTGCGATGCCGCACGCCTCGATGAAGGTGGAGATGCCGATGCCGCGCAGCTTGCCCCTGCCGGCCGCCTCGGACCGGCGCGCCTCGAAGCCGTCCCAGTCCGACGCCTCGAGCGCCAGATCGAGGGTGGCGTCGTAGTCGCCCTGGTCGTACTGGAGGGCGACCGGCGTCTGGTAGGGGAACTCGCGGATGAAGTTGCGGCGCCGGATGTCGACCCGGTCGATTCCGGTCGCGGCAGCCGCCTTGTCGACCAGTCGCTCGAGCAGGTAGGTGGCCTCCGGGCGCCCCGCTCCCCGCAGCGCGTCCACGGGGACCGTGTTGGTGAACACCCCCTCGACCTCGCAGTAGATGGCGGGGGTGGTGTACGGCCCGGCGAACAGGATGCCGTACAGGTAGGTGGGCACGCAGGTCGCGAAGGTGGAGAGGTAGGCGCCCAGGTTGGCCTGGGTAGAGACCTTCAGCCCCACAAACTTGCCGTCCTCGTCGAGCCCCAGGGTGGCCGTGCTGATGTGGTCGCGGCCCTGGGTGTCGGAGACGAAGGCCTCCGAGCGGTCGGACGTCCACTTCACCGGCCGGCCCAGACGGCCCGCGGTCCAGGTGATTATGGCCTCTTCCGCGTAGTGCGGGATCTTTGAGCCGAAGCCGCCCCCGACGTCGGGCGCCACGATGCGCAGCTTGTGCTCGGGCAGGCCGAGCACGAAGGCGCCCAGCAGCAGCCGGATCAGGTGCGGGTTCTGGCTGGTGGTGTACAGGGTGTACACGTCCGTGGTCGGGTCGAAACTCCCGATCGCGGCGCGCGGCTCGATCGCGTTGGGGACCAGCCGCTGGTTCACTACGTCGATGGAGACCGTGTGGGCGGCGCCTGCGATGGCGTCCTCCGCGGCCGCACGGTCGCCCACCTCCCAGTCGTAGCACAGGTTGCCGTCGGCCTCATCCCACACCTTCGGCGCGCCGTCCGCACGGGCGGCCGCGAGCGACGCGACGGCGGGCAGCTCCTGATAGTCGATGTCGATCAGGGCGGCCGCCTCGCGCGCCTGGACGCGGGTCTCGGCGACCACGATGGCCACAATCTCGCCCACGTGGCGCACCTTGCCGACGGCCATTGGCGGGTGTGCGGGCTCCACCATGGGCGACCCGTCCTTCGAGTGGATCAGCCACCCGGTCGGGATGCCGCCCACGCCCTCCATGTCGGGCCCGGTGAACACCGCGTGCACCCCCGGCGCCGCCTCCGCCGCGCTGGTGTCGACGCTCGCCAGATCAGCGTGCGCGACCGTCGAGCGCAGCAGATGGGCGTACAACTGCCCGGGCAGGTTGATGTCGTCGGTGTAGCGGCCGCGTCCGGTGAGGAAGCGCGCATCCTCCTTGCGCTTCAGCGACGCGCCGATGAAGCCGGTTCCGTTGCTGCCGTTGTCGCTCATGACCGACCTCCCATCGCGGCCGCGCCGGCCATCACGGCCTTCACGATGTTGTGGTAGCCGGTGCACCGGCAGAAGTTGCCGTCGAGCCAGTGCCGGACCTCCCCCTCGCTCGGGCTCGGATTCCGGTTCACCAGGTCGATGGCGCTCATCACCATCCCGGGCGTGCAGAACCCGCACTGCAGCCCGTGGTGCTCCCGGAAGGCCGCCTGCATCGGATGCAGGTCCGCCCCGTTCGCAAGTCCTTCGATCGTGGTCACGTCCGCCCCGTCGGCGTCCACCGCGAGGGAGGTACAGCTCTTCACGGACTGGCCGTTCATGTGAACGACACAGGCCCCGCACTGGCTGGTGTCGCACCCCACGTGAGTCCCGGTCAGCGCCAGTTGCTCGCGCAGGAAGTCGACCAGGAGGGTGCGGCCCTCGACATCCGCCGAGCGCGAGACCCCGTTCACCGTCATCGTTACCGCGGGCATCGATCCTCCTTTCGCAAGATGAGGATGCATCAACAAAGCATCGATTACACAGATCCACGGACGCCGCCTTGCCGTAACGACGCCACCCGTCCCGCCGAGTTTATCTAGGATATCGCCGCTGACGCAATCTTTGTTGCCGCGCCGCGCCGCCCTACCTTGGCGGCAGCCTGCTCTGTCCCCGGGGACGGGCGCTTCGCGCGATGCGCGTCGGGCCGTCCCCCGGCCGGCGGCAGGCCGTGGAACACCACTCCGAGGAGGACCGATGATCGCTCGACGCACGATGACCTTGACGCTCGCTGCGCTCGCGCTTGCGGCGGACGCCGGCGCACAGGAACCCGCGGCGTGGCGCACGGGCGAGGAGCTCGTCTTCAACACCTTCTCGATCGCGGCCATCGACCCCGCCACCGGAGAATCGGGGGTGGCGGTCACCACCCGCAACGCGTGCGTGGGCAACGGGGTGCCATGGGTGCGCAAGGGCGTGGGCGCGGTGGCGACCCAGGCGGCGACCCGCACCGAGTACGGCTACGAACTCCTCGACCTTATCGAGCAGGGCGTCTCCCCGGAGGACGCGCTCGCCCAGCGCCTGGCGGCCGACGACAACGCCGCGAGCCGCCAGATCGGGGTGATCGGCGTGGACGGTCGCTCCGCCCAACACACGGGGACGCGCAGCCAATGGGCCGGTCATCGCGCGGGCCCCAACTACGTGGCGCAGGGCAATACCCTGGTCGGGCCGGAAGTCGTCGATGCCGTGGGCGAGAGCTTCGAGTCCACCGAGGGGGCGGCCCGCCACCTGGCCGACCGGCTCATCGAGGCCCTGCAGGCCGGACACCTGGTGGGCGGGGATGCGCGCCACGGCGAGGCCCAGTCCGCCGCAGTCATCGTCGCCGATCCGCGCCCCGGCATGGCCCGGCGCGAGGACGGCCTCACCGTGCAGATCAACGTGTGCGAGCACGAGGACCCGCTCGCCGAGATGCGCCGCATCTACGACGCCATCTCCGAGACCCTGGGCTTCCGCATCCTGCAGCAGGAGATCGGACGCGACGTGTACCAGCTCAAGCTCATGCTGCACGAGCTGGGCTACTACCGTCCCGATGCCGATGACGTCTCGCCCCAGGATGACGACTGGAACGCCTACACGCAGGATGCCGTGGATGCCGTGGACCGCTATCGGGCGGAGCAGGGATGGCGCACGACGGTCCCGGGGTATGTCGATGCGGCCACGATCGCCCAGCTTTGGAGCGACCTGGAGGAGGAAGGGACGGCCGAGGAGGTGCGCCGCCGGCTGCTGGAGGTGCAGCGGATCCGGAGATAGGATTCCAGCCCGCACCGCGCGCGGGCCGGCTGCTACCAGTCCGACGACTGCTCGTCGTGGAGGGCGGTAGGCAGCTTGTAGGAGTGCTCGAACTCGTCGAAGCTCGCGAACTCCATCAAGGATTCGAACCGGTCCTGGTCGTGTTTCGCCCCCAGACGGGGAAGCACCCTGGCGACGATTCGGCGGGTGCGGTGCCTGAACCGCAGCCACGGAAGCACCTTGCGTTTCCGGCGCGGGAAATTGAACGAGTCCGCGAGTTCGTCTCCGATCAGTTCGCGGGAAGCCTGCGTGACCGTGCGGGCCATTACTCGGCGTTCCGCCGGGACCTTGACGCCTACGATGATGGGCGCGCTGTTCACCACGCTGTTGGCCATGATGATCGCGTCGAGGTCGGCGGGGGGCTCGCACATGGATCCGATCTCGAATGTGCGAACCGCCGAAGCCTGGTCCCGAAAGAGAAGCTCCTCGGGAATGCCGAAGAGGAGACCGGCGTAACGCCAGACGTGGACGAAGGCTTCACGTTCCTCCCGCGTGAAGTCACCCCCAAGTGTGGCGACATGCTGCATCAGCCGGCCCGAGAAGGCGCTCGCGGCCAGCAGCACGTGCGCGGTGCTGATGGGCATGCCGTACCGTCCATGGTCCCATTCGTCGGAGTGGTTGAGGAGATACCTGGACTGAGCGTGCACCAGGCGGGCCCGGAGCGTGAGCCTCCATCCATCCCCCCTGGGCTCCATCCCCCCCGGGAGGTACTGCTCGACGAGCTGCATTCCGTTGTGTTTGAGGCGCCGTATGGCCGCGACCACGAGCCGTCCCCGGATCCGGAAGGACTTGCTGATCAGCGTGGAGAAGCCCTCCACGATGCTGCCGCCAACGAGGCCCGCAAGGACGATGTCCGAATTGCGAAGGAAGGCTTGCGAAGCGACACGCGCGCGCCGTCTGTCGAACCAGTCCGGTACCTGACTGGCCTGCGCGATGAATTCCAGAAGGGATTCGGGGATCCCGGCGCGAGGAGTGGCAGGTCCCTCGAGCGCCTCGGCCAGGGTCTCGTGAATCTCCTCCGGCGTCAGAGAGCCCAGATCGCCGATCACGGCGTCGGCCAGCGGATCACCGACGGTTGTGTGCCGGATGTAGGCCTCGGCCAGTTCCGGGTCGCGAGCCCGGGCCGCTTCAAATCCCGCCGCGTAGGCTCCAGGCACCCTGATATCAGCTTTCATGGGGTATCCGATCAGCGCGGGGTTCAGAAACACCACCCCTCGGTACCATGATGTCGGTCTCCAACGAGACGCAAGCGGTCTTCACTGAGACGCAAGCCCATGCCGTGTGATCACCGAACAGGACCTCGGCGAGTCGATCGGGCAAGATCGTTCATGGCTCGGACGGGACCGGGGCCGGCGCGCTGCGCAACTGGACCGGGTCGGCACGCGCCAATAGTGTTTCCGGGTCGGCGACGCCGGCTTTGGACCGACGACGCGCTTCCCGAGGCGGACGCGATGAGGATAACAGGCAATCCGGCGCGGGGTGGGGGTAGTGGAGGGCGGCCGAAGATGGCCTGTGGACGGGCAGTGGCATGAAGGGTCCGGGCCTCATCGATGCCACGTGTTCGACCTCCCGTCGGGCACGGACGAGGCGCGGGCCTTGGCCCGGATCTTGTCCACGCCTCGCGCTTCCCTGCCTCCTGGTGGCCCTCCTGCTCCTCCCCCATCCCGCCTCCGCCCAGCAGCCCGGGCTCTCCGGCTACTACCTGAACGTTGGCACGCATGTGGCGGAGAGCGTGCTTGGGCCGGCGGGCGCTTCGGACGTGCAGCGCGTACGCCTCATGTGGAACACGTCGCCCGGGCCGCTGCGCTTGGACGCGGCCTACGAGCACACCCTGACGTTACGTCAGGCCGGCGCTCCCAGCGCTCAGCTCTTCACCGCGGCGGGCGCGGTTGCCGGAGGCGACTGGCTCTCACTGGACGGCGAACTTCACTCCGGTGGGCGTGCGGAGTGGCGGCACCGCTTCGACCGGCTGAGCGTGCGGGTGGACCTGGGCGCCAACGCGGACCTCACCGTCGGCCGGCAGCCGGTGTCGTGGGCGACCACCCTGGTCCTCACTCCCGCCGACCCCTTCTCCCCGTTCGATCCCTCCGATCCCTTCCGCGAGTACCGCATCGGGGTGGACGCGGCGCGCCTCCGCTACTACCGCGGCGCGTTCACGCAGTTCGAGGTCGTCGCCCGCCCCGCCCGCATCGGCGAGCGCGAGACGCTCACCCTGCTGGGACGCGCGAGCACCAACGCCGCGGGCTGGGATATGGGGGGATGGGCGGGCGTCGTCCACGACACCTTCGGCGGTGCGGCCTTCCTGAGCGGAGCGGTGGGGTCGTGGGCGTTCAGGGCCGAAGCGGCGGCGCGTGACCTGGACGGCCGGACGGCCCTGCGCGGGGCGATCGGGCTCGACCGCACCTTCCTCACAGGTGCCCGTGACCTCTACGTCGTCATCGAATACCAGCACGACGGCCTGGGCGCGACCTCCCCGGACGAACTCGTCGCCACAGCAACCAGCCGCGCCTTCGCCCAAAGCGAGATGCAGGTGCTCGGCCGCGACACGGGCGTGCTGCAGCTCTCCTATGCGCTGCATCCCCTGGTATCCGCGAGCGCGCTGTGGCTGGGAAGTCTGCGCGACGGCTCGTTCCTCATGTCGCCGGGACTGAGCTACTCCACGACGGAGAGCCTTGCGCTCCGCCTCGGGGCGTTCTTCGGCTTCGGTGGCGACCCGGTGGTGCAAGACCTGACTCCAACCCTCAGGTCCGAATACGGGGCCCTCCCCAGAGTGCTCTTCGTGTCGGCCAACTGGTTCTTCTAGCCCGAGATCCAATGGCGAGCGATAGTCCGTGTAGCGACAACGCAGGCATGCCAGAAAGGAGATCCGGGATGAGTACCGACACCGTTGTACGCGCCCGCATCGACAGCGACACCAAGGCACGCGCCACCGAGGCACTCAGGGCCATGGGCCTTACCGTGTCCGACGCGATCCGCCTCCTGATGCTGCGCGTAGCAGACGAAAAGCGGCTGCCCTTCACCATCCAGGTGCCCAATCGGACCACCGTCGAAGCCATGAAGGAACTGGCCGACGGCACGGGCCGACGGTTCGACAGCGTCAAGGAGTTGTTCCGCGATCTCGACATCTGACATGCTGACCCCCGTCCGCTCCTCGCGGTTCAAGCGCGACGTCAGGAAAGCAGCAACTCCGCCAAGCTCGGCTTCCTTTCCGATTCCGCCCAATCCAGCGGAGTCCGGCCCGTAGCACCTTCAATCCGCGCCTGCTGCGATCAGGCTTCCGCATCCGACGCTCACCCGCTGGTTCGTCCCCCATACCGCCGCAGCAGCTCCGCCACGCTCGATTGCACACCTTGCGGTACCCAGTCCAGTGGCGTCCTGCCGCTGCCATCCTGGATGTTCGGGTCGGCGCCAGCCTCAAGCAGCGCTTCCACAGCTTCCAGATTCGGATCGGGGAATCTCACCGCAAAGTGCAGGGGTGTTGTTCCTTCGATAATCCCCTCGCGCGTATCAGTGACGACTCCCTCGTTCAGGTCGGCGCCTGCCTCGATCAGGATTTGCGTTATCGCCGTGTTCCGGTTGCGGATGGAGCTATGCAGACCCCAGGAGAGGCTGGCTCCCGCCGCGATCACGACCCTGATGATCTCCGGGTTCTCGTTCAACGCGGCGTAGCGTGTCACTCCTCCCAAGTCGGCGCCGTAACTGATAAGCAATTCCAGCATGGCTGGATTGTCTTGCAGCAAGGCCGCATTCTCCAGTGGTGTGCGCCCGTTGAGGGGACGGAAGTTGATATCGGCTCCGGCGCGAATCAGGACCTCCGCCACGTCGGGATTCGCGTTTTCGCCTACTGCCCAGTGCAGCGGTGTCGGTCCTGGTTGAGTGGGCAACCCCGGGCCGCAACTGTCGCTCGTAATTGCGCCCCCGTCGATCAGAGCCTGGATGACTGCCGGGTTCTCGTTTCGAATCACCGCGACACACAAGACCGTATGGTTCTCGCTGTTTCGCGAGTCCAAGCTGGCTCCCGCGTCGATCAGCGCGCGGATAACCGCTGGATCATCCGTGTAGGATGCGGCCAGATGAAGTGGCGTCTCTCCGTCCGTGGTCTTTGCCCTTACGCTCTCCCCTGCGTCCAGGCATGCCGCGATCTGCGCCGGAGTTACGGTTCGGAAGAAGGTGCTTGTATTCCAGCCGGCTGGGCACGTAACCTGATTCGCGTCCGGAGCCACGGTATCCGCGTCGCCCCCGCCGCAGCCGGCCATCAGTCCGGGCAGCAGGGCTCCGAGGCAGCACGTCGTGGATCGCAGCGCCGCGAAAGCAAGCCCTGCCCTGATGGACGGGTCAGGGAACTTCCACACCTACCACCTCCTCGATAAACCCGCTTCGCCTTCGCCAGCGCTTGACGTCTTGGGAAAGACGTCTACACGTCTGCGGAATAATACCGGACGGGTGTACTGTGCGCGCCTCCCAAATAGGGGGAGGCGGGTCAGACGCGCATGGAAGCTGACGGGTGTCCCTCAGAGACGGCGAGACCGGGGAAAGCCCTCCAGCGACAGCACCCGCCGCACCAGGTCCGCCTGCCGCGAGATGCCTTGCTTGCGGAAGATCCGCTTCAGGTGCCAGCGGACCGTACCCTCCGTGCGCCCGGTGGCGGCGATCTCGCGCACGGTTCGGCCGGCTGCCAACATGGTCGCCAGCCGGCTCTCCGCCGGAGTCAGGTTCAGTACCTCCGCCACGAGCCCTGCATCGATCCGGGGCCGGCTCGCCGGGTCGGCGATCAGCACAAGCGCGGCCACCCGCTGTGCGCGAAGGTCCCATTCGCGCCTGGTCACAGGAGTGACGTGAACGGTCAACCGCGTGCGGGCGTTGGGCCGTGCGATCGTCATCGAACCGGCCGACGCCGGGAGGCCGAGCGGAGGCAACGCACGGGCCAGCAGCCGCTGCAGCCCGTCGTTCTCCACGAAGCCGGTCGCGCTCAGGACACGACCCCTGTCGGAGAGTGCTCCACTCTCACTCAGGACGCGGCGCGCCCGGTCGTTCGCGCCCACGATGCTCGCCCGCGAATCAAGCTGGATGACGCCGGGTCGCCGTCTGCCCTGTATTGTCGCCTATTATGCACAATTTCGTCGCACTAGCGACAGCCGATAGTTCCCCATTGTGAAACGGAGCCCGCCGCGGAGGTCACGGCCTGCATTGGCAGCGACTCCAACCCGAATGCTTGATTCTGGCTGGAGCAGACCTGAACGCGACTGGCGGTGAAGTTAGCTACACGCCGCTCGATCTTGGCCGTTGAGCGGGGGACGCAGGAAGTAGCTGAGGCAACGCGGACGTGGCAACGGACTCGTGCCTCCCCGACCTGTGGGCGAGGCGGGGCTGCCACACCAAAACGACCCACTCACTGAATCGCCGAACGACCCGCTCCGGATCGTCCGCCGCCGCCGCGAGCGTACATTCGGCCATCCGCATGAAGTTCCTCTCCAGGGTGCGGCGTTGGAGGCCCGCCTGATCGGCGATGGCGTTCCAGGCGTCCCCCGAGCGGGCGCGCACGGCCCAGAGAAGAACAGCCCAGCTCAGGAATTCCTTCAGGCTGCACCGAAGAGGTACTTCCCTGCGCCAGTAGCGACTCAGAGTAGAGGCAGCCAGGCCGACATGACGGGCCAGGTGACTGACGGAGTGCACGGGAATGAACGGGACGCCGGCGCGATCACTGTGCAGGCCGCAGACCCGGCTGATCGTCTCTCTGATGGCGGATCTGAAGGAATAGTCCGAGAGCAGGTTCAGGCCGAGTTGCCACATCGGACCCCGGCTTACCCTCCTGAAGTCCTCGAGCACTTCGGCCAGGCGGCTCGTGGCCTCGTCCGTCCATACCACCTGCAGCCTGCCGGAACGGAGCGGATACAGTCGCCGCAGGCATTCCACCGAAAGCGGCGCCACCACGACGCAGGGGGGGCTCACAGGTCCAAGGGTCGATCGCAGCCACTCGAAACCCTCGTCAGAGCAGGTCGTGGTCCCGAAGACGATTGCGCAGGCGCCCACGGACGGCTCCAGGAGCGACTCCCGTGAAGTCACCCGCCCGATCGGCAGGCCGGCGAGCACTCGCTCCAGTCGGCCGCCCAGTTCGCCGTCCTCGCAATACAGCAGGTAGACCAGTGGTCCCGATTGCGTCCGTGCCATACCGTCCCGAGGCAACACGCTCGACCAACCGTCCCGGTCAGCTCGTTGCTCTAATATGATCTCGACAATACCAGTATGGCATGATCCCGGTTTTGTCGCGCCTCCCAAATCGGGGGGCTGCGTTCCGGCAAGTGGAAGTTGCCGAAATACCCCCCATCTGGGAAGCTAATATACCGACGAATCACGGATGATTATACGACATTATCCCGCAAACGCGGTCCTTCAGCGAGAGCCTCCGCGACCAGGACGCGGCAGCCAGCGCCCGACCCGCTTCATGTAGGCCACGTACTCGTCCCCGAACTCCCGGGTGAGCCGCGGCTCCTCGTAGAGCCGGATGAACAGCGAGAAGAAGACGAAGATCGCGCCCCCGTAGGCCCAGAGGACCGGCATCCCGTAGAGAACGGCCCACCCCGTGACCGCGCTCAGGACCGCCACGTACATGGGGTTGCGCGTGTAGCGGTAGAACCCGCGCGTCACGAGCCGCTTCGGCGCGTCCGTGATCGCGGGCGTGCCTCGGCCGAACGACGCGAAGTCCCACGCGGATCGCAGGTAGAGGACCCCGCCGAGCCCCAGGAGAAGGAGGCCGAGCACGGGAGTGACGCCGCCCGCGGCCACCCGGTCGCCCACGATGAGTAGCGGGATGAGGACCGCAACGCTGCCGGGCACCACCAGCGTGAACAGGGCCGTCTTCAGCAACGGACTCATGCCGTGCCTCCGGTGGGGTTTCCGGCGACACCTGCCGGCATCGCTCGCGTAGAGACCGCGGCCCAACGACATTGGTACGGGTCGTCCTCGGCACGCCTCCTTCTGACTCCAACATGAATGCCCCATGAACCACCTCGGCAACCCTTCCCTCCCCGTCGTCACCCGCTCCCTCGCCTTCCGCGACTTCGTGGTCTTCCAGGTCAAGCTCGCGCTGGACGGGGTCAAGGATGCGGTCCTGATGAGCCTGTCGGTCATCGCGATCGTGATCGACATGATCGCCGGGGGAGGCAGGCGTCCCCGGCGCTTCTACGCGGTCATCCGGCTGTGCTCGCGCTTCGACCGGTGGCTCAAGCTGCACAGCACGAAGGGGTTCGCCGAGACGGGGGAGCTGCTCTGGCCGGACCGGCCCGGGACCGGCGCCGGAATCGGCGAGCGGCGCATGCTGGGATCCGACGCCGACACCCTCATCGAGCGGGTCGAGGACCTTGCGCGGCGCGAGAGCAAGTCCGCCGAGCGCTGGCTCGACGACATGATCGAGCGCCAGCGCCGGGCCGGGGGGCGCATGCACGAAGCCCCGGGCCGGCAGACGACCGATTACGACCGCGACCTCGAGGACTTCGACCGCGACCTCAGGTCGCGCGGGCGCTGAGACGACAAGGCACGGCACCAGCACGGGTCCCATGTCGACATCTCTGGCGCACGTCCCTTCATCGGGGCAGTTTGCGAGGAGAATCGGACCCATCCTCAGGAGGCTGCGCCATGACCCGGAAACACCTTCGCCTCGTTCTCGCCTGCATCTGTAGCACCGCGCCGGTTCTGCTCGCCCTGGCACCGGCGCCCCTTTCCGCCCAACACGACGAGCACGGGCCCGGTCCGGCTCCCGATGGCGAAGAGGTTCTGCTCATTTCCTCGGCCCTCGGGCCCTACTCGCGCACCATCACCACCGACTCCGAAGCAGCGCAGGCGTACTTCAAGCAGGGCATGCAGCTCATGTATGCCTTTACGCCTTCGGACGCGAACCGCTCCTTCAAGGAGGCACAGCGCCACGATCCCGGGTGCGCCATGTGCTACTTCGGCGAAGCGTGGTCGCTGGGCCGCTACCTGAACGGCGCTATGCTCCCCGAAGACGCCCCCACGGCCTACGCGGCCATCCACAAGGCGAAGGAACTGGCGGCGGAATCCGGCACCGACGTCGAGCGGGCCCTCATCGACGCGATGATCGTTCGCTACGCCCCCGAGCACGAGGGCGACGATCAGCGCCTGGAGCTGGACAAGGCCTACGCGGCAGCCATGGAGACGGTGTGGGAGGCGCATCCCGGCGACATCGAGGTCGGCACCTTCTTCGGTGAGTCGCTCATGCTGCTCCAGCCCCGGCGCGGCTACTGGGACATCGAGAAGCCCGAGGTGCAGAAGATCCACCGGGTGCTCGAGCAGACCCTCGCGCTGAACATCGCCCACCCGGGCGCCTGCCACCTCTACGTTCACGCCACCGAACCCACCACCAGCCCCGGCAAGGCGGAGGCGTGCGCGGATCACCTCGGCCAGTCGATCCCGGGTGCGAGCCACATCCAGCACATGCCCTCGCACACCTACAACCGGATCGGGCGCTGGCATGACGCGGTGATCGCCAACACGCTCGCCTGGCACTCCGACCAGAAGGCCAACCACGACCTGGGTTACGCCATCTACCCGTCGCACAACCTGCACATGCTGCTCTTCGCGGCCTCCATGGCGGGCGAGGGCGCGGTCGCCATGCAGGCCTCGCGCAACTACGGGAAACTGGTGTCGGGCGGCAACTTCTACGAGTCGCTCACCGGCGTCCGCTTCGGCTTCTGGGAAGACGTGCTGGCGATCGATGAACGCCCCGAGCAGCCGCTCTTCGCCGGGTTCTGGGACTTCGGGCGCGGCTATGCCCATCTGCGCATGGAGCGGCCCGACAGCGCCGCGTTCTACATGGAGCGGCTGACGGAGGCGCGTGGCGAACTCGACGACGAGGCGCCCTTCCGCGGGCACTCGGCGGTCGACCTGATCACCATCGTTGGCGCGATTCTCGAGGGCGAGATGCTCGCGACCGAAGGCGATGTCGACGGGGCCGTGCGCGTGCTGGAGGAGGCCATCGAGGTCGAGGACGGGCTCCGCTACGACGAGCCCGAGCCCCTCAACTTCGCGGCGCGCCACTGGCTGGGCGCCATCCTCAACGACGCCGGACGCCACGCGGAGGCCGAAGAGGTGTTCCGCGCCGCGCTCGACGACCATCCGCACAACGGCTGGTCGCTCTTCGGACTGGAGCGCGCGCTGCGGGCCCAGGGCCGGGACGCCGAGGCCGACGAGACGCTGGCCGAGCGCATGGAATACTGGGCCAACGCGGATGTCTGGCTGATGTCGGCACGCTTCTGATGCGGGCTCCCTTCTGATGCGCGGCCGGGACGCGCTTCGGGCCGCCAGGGCGGCCGTCCCGTCGACCAGGGCGCGCATGTGGGCGCTCGTCCTGGCCACGATCTGGACGGTTGCCCCGGCGGTCCTTGCCAGCCCGGCGAGCGCGCAGCGCTGGGGACGCGGCTGGTCCCGGCGGGCGCCCATGGCCAACCCCGGGGAGGCGGCCGAGTTCGGCTTCACCTTCTGCCGCATCGCCTACCGCAGCGTGCGCAACGAGGCGCTCGGCCAGGGATGGCGCACCGACTATCCCAACTCCGACGCCAACTTCTCCCTGCGCTTCTCCCAGCTCACCACCAGCGCGGTCAGCCGCTCCGAGAACGGCGAGCCCTTCTACGCGGTCGTGACCCTCGACGACGACCAGATCTTCCAGTGCCCCTTCGTCTTCATGTCGGATGTGGGGACGGTCGGCTTCGACCCCGAGGAGATCGAGCGCCTGCGCACCTATCTCCTCAAGGGCGGCTTTCTCTACGTGGACGATTTCTGGGGCGACCGCGCCTGGCAGCACTGGGAACAGACCATGCGCGAGGTGCTCCCCGATCACTTCATCCAGGACGTGCCGAGCGACCACCTGCTGCTGAACGGGCTGTACCAGGTGCGCAACGTACCGCAGGTGCCCTCGATCCAGTACTGGTACCGGACCGGGCGGCAGGCGACTTCGGAGCGCGGGTTCGAGAGCGCCGAAGTGCACTTCCGCGCGATCTTCGACGAGGAAGGGCGGGCGATGGTGGTCATGACCCACAACACCGACATCGCCGACGGCTGGGAGCGCGAGGGCGAGGACGAGGCGTTCTTCTTCCGGTTCTCCCCGGAGTCGTACGCGCTCGGCATCAACATCGTGCTGTATGCGCTGACGCACTGACCGACCTGGCGATGTACTGATGATTACTGGTGATTATTACTGATATCTACTGATAATATGATGCAGTTTCCGCGCTCCCGGGCCATCCCTCTCGCCTTGACTGCCCAGCTCGCCCTGGCCACTCCACTCGCCGCGCAGGAGGCGGTGCGACTGGTTCCCGAGCAGGTCGAAGCCGGGCGCGGCGTGTACGATCGCTCATGCGCGGAGTGCCACCGCGCCGACCTGAGCGGCGACTTCGAGGCGCCCGAGCTGGCGGGCCGGAACTTCCTCGCCGCCTGGCGGACGGCACCGCTCGACGAGCTGCTGGCGGTAGTGCGCGACATGCCGCCGGAGGAGCCCGGCACCCTGACCGAGGCGCAGTACCTGGCTGTGACCGCCTTCCTGCTCTCGGCCAACGGGGCGGCGGCCGACCAGGGCTTGCTGGGGTCCGGGCAGGCGATCGGGGATGTGCTGGCGGGGGAGATGTCTGCCGCCGCTGAGCCCGCTCCCGCCGCTGAACCCGCCCCCACCGCCAACCGTCCCGCAGTCCCCACCGGGGAACTGGTACGCGCCACCGGCCTCACCACCGTGGAGGGCGGCATCGGCCCGCTCACCCCCGTGACCGACGCCATGCTGCGCGATCCCGACCCCGCCGACTGGCTCATGTACCGGCGCACCTACGACGCCTGGGGGTACAGCCCGCTCGACCAGATCCGGCGCGAGAACGTCGCCGACCTCGAGCTGGCCTGGGTGTGGGCCATGGCCGACGGGACCAGCCAGCCCACCCCGCTGGTGCTCGACGGGATCATGTTCCTCGCCAACCCGGGCAACATCATCCAGGCGCTCGACGCCGCCACCGGCGACCTCCTCTGGGAGTACCGGCGCCAGTTCCCCGACCACGTCCGGCCGGGCGGCTTCAACCAGATGCGCAACCTGGCGCTCTACCAGGACAAGGTGTTCCTGGCCACGAAGGATGCCAGCGTGGTCGCCCTCGACGCGCGCACCGGCAAGACCGTGTGGGACACCCAGGTGGCCGATCCCCGCAAGGGCTACACAAACGTCGCGGGCCCCCTCGTGGTGGAGGGGCTGGTGGTCAACGGCATCAACGGGTGCGGGCGCTTCTACGAGGACAGTTGCTTCATCACCGCGCACGACGCCGACACCGGGGAGGAGGTGTGGCGCACCTACACCATCGCGCGCCCGGGAGAGCCGGGCGGCGACACCTGGGGCGACCTGCCCCTCCACCTGCGGGGCGGCGGGGACGCGTGGACCACCGGCAGCTACGACCCGGCGCTCGGGCTCATCTACTGGGGAACGGCACAGGCCAAGCCCTGGGTGCCCGCCAGCCGCGGCCTCACCACCCTCGACCCGGCGCTCTACACCAGTTCCACGCTGGCCATGAACGCAGCCGACGGCTCGCTGGCCTGGTATCGCCAGCACGTACCGGCCGAGGCGCTCGACCTGGACGAGTCCTTCGAGCAGATGCTCGTGGACGTCGACGGCCGCAGGCTCCTCTTTGCCATCGGCAAGCACGGCATCTTCTGGAAGCTGGACCGCGAGACGGGCGAGTTCCTCGCGCACCGCGAGACGGTGTACCAGAACGTCTTCGACCACATCGACCCCAACACCGGCGAGGTGACCTACCGCGCCGACATCATGAAGGCCGAAGTGGGCGAGTGGATCTCGGTCTGCCCCAGCACGGCGGGCGGCCACAACTGGCACGCGATGGCGTACAGCCCGGAGACGAACCTGCTCGTTACCCCGCTCTCGCAGAGCTGCCTCGAGATCTCCGGCCGCGAGATCGTCATGGAGGTGGGTTCGGGCGGCACCGTAGCCGACCGCGACTGGGCCGAGATGCCCGGCACCGACGGCAAGCTGGGCAAGCTGGCGGCCTACGACGTGCGCACCCTCGAAGAGGTGTGGAGCGTCGAACAGCGCGCATCGTTCCTCACCGCGGCCCTCACCACCGGCGGCGGCCTCGCCTTCGCGGGCGACGTGGACCGCTACTTCCGCGCCTACGACATCGCGACCGGCGACGTGCTCTGGGAGACCCGGCTGGGGACCTCGGTCCAGGGCTTCCCCGTGACGTTCTCCGTCAGGGGCGAACAATACCTGGCCGTCAGCACCGGCCTCGGCGGCGGCAGCCCGCGCATCGTCCCGCGCCTGCTGGCCCCGGAGATTCGCCATCCCACATCCGGAAACGCCCTCTACGTATTCAAGCTGCGCGACGCGCGCTAGCACGCGGCGAACCTGCAGGGCTCGCCCCGCACGCGTTAGTTTCTCATTCTGATGCATGTCCGGGCCGCACGCCCGGCCGTTTCACAACCGGCAGATTGCGACCCTCGCCCCAACCCGGGAGAGACCCTGATGAGAAGGCTCCTGACCATCACGACCCTGATCGCCGCCGCAGCCACCGGCGCGGCCCTCCTCCCACCGGCTCCCGTCGCCGCCCAGGACGGCGGTGCCACGGCCTTCAGCGACGACCTCTTCGGAAGCGTGCGCTACCGTTACGTCGGCCCCTCCCGCGGCGGCCGCGTCACCGCCGTCGCCGGCCACGTCGACCAGGCCTCCACCTTCTACATGGGCGCCACGGGTGGTGGCGTGTGGAAGACCACCGACTACGGCCACAGTTGGCACAACATCTCGGACGGCTACATCGGCACCGGCTCAATCGGCGCGATCCGCGTCGCCGACTCCGACCCGAACATCGTCTACGTGTCGACCGGTTCGGACGGCCTCCGCAGCAACGTCATCATCGGCGACGGGGTCTACAAATCCACCGACGCCGGGGCCACGTGGGAGCACATCGGCCTCGAGGCCACCGGGAATTCCGGGGCGATCCTCATCCACCCGGACGACCCCGACCTCGTGTACGTCGCGGCCATTGGCAACCCCTTCACGCCGAATGACGAGCGGGGCGTCTATCGCAGCAGCGACGGCGGCGCGAGCTGGGAGAACGTGCTCTTCGTCTCGGACAGCACCGGAGCGGTGGACCTGGAGTTCGCCCCCGACGACCCGAACACCATCTACGCCAGCATGTGGCAGACCGAGCGCAAGCCCTGGACGATCATCTCGGGCGGCATGCAGGGCGGCGTCTTCATTTCGCGCGACGGCGGCGACAGCTGGGACCGCGCGACCGACGGACTCCCCACCGGCCTGCGCGGCAAGTCCGACCTCGCGGTCAGCGCGGCCGATCCCGACCGCGTGTACGTGCTAATCGAAGCACCCGCCGAAACCGGCGGCGTCTACCGCTCCGACGACCGCGGAGCCACCTGGCGGCAGATCAGCGACTTCCAGCCGATCCGCAACCGGCCCTTCTACTACAACAACCTGGAGGGGCACCCCACCGACCCCGACATCCTCTGGGGCATGGCGGAAGGCCACTGGAAGTCCGTCGACGGTGGACAGAGCTGGGTGGCGGAGCCGACTCCCCACGGGGACAACCACGACATGTGGATCAACCCGGAGAACCCGGACATCCTGATCCAGTCGAACGACGGTGGCGCCAACGTCTCGCTCGACGGCGGCAGGACGTGGTCCACGCAGTACAACCAGCCGACCGCCGAACTCTACCAGGTGGACGTGTCCGACGACTTCCCCTACCGGCTCTACGCGGGCCAGCAGGACAACTCGACGATCTCGGTGCCCGGCCTGCCCGAACGCTCGGAGCCCGGCGGCTCACAGTCGACCTGGGAGGCCCACGGGGGTTGCGAGACCGGTCCGGTGGTGCCCAAGCCCGGTGATCCGGACATCGTCTACGCCAACTGCAAGGGCCGCTTCGGGCTCTATAACCGGCGCACGGGACAGGAGGCGCAATACTACGTCGGTTTCGGCAACCTCTACGGGCACAACCCGCGGGACCTGGAGTACCGCTTCCAGCGGACCGTCCCCGTCCACGTCTCGCCTCACGACCCCAACAAGGTCTACCACGGCTCGCAGTTCGTTCACGTCTCCACCAACGGCGGCCAGCTCTGGGAGACCATCTCCCCGGACCTCACCGCCTTCACCCCCGAGACCCAGGTCGTCTCGGGAGCGCCGATCACCCTCGACGTCACCGGCGAGGAGCACTTCTCCGTCCTCTACGACATCCAGGAATCGGTGCTGGAGCCGGGCGTCATCTGGGCGGGGGCCAACGACGGCCCCGTGCACGTCACCCGCGACAACGGCCGCACCTGGGACGACGTGACGCCCCCCGGCATCGGCCCCTACGGGCGCGTCCAGACAATCGCGGTGTCGCATCACAACCCCGCCAAGGCCTACGTGGCGATCCTCCGCTACATGCTGGGCGACTTCACCCCGCACACCTACCGCACCGACGACTACGGCGCGACCTGGACGCGGATCACGACGGGCGACAACGGCGTGCCGAACCACCATCCCGTGCGCGTCGTGCGCGAGGATCCCGACCGCGAGGGGCTGCTCTACCTGGGCACCGAGTTCGGAATGTTCATCTCGTTCGACGACGGCGGCTCGTGGCAGCCCTTCCAACTGAACCTTCCGGCAACGCCCATCACGGACATCAAGGTGGTGCAGAGCGACCTGGTGCTGTCGACAATGGGTCGCGGCTTCTGGATCATGGACAACCTCACGCCGCTGCACGAGCTCGGCGACCGGGTTGCCAACGCCGACGCACACCTGTTCGGGATCCGGGACGCCTACCGGTTGCGCTACCGCGCCGGCTTCGGCGGGAGGCTCCCCCACGAGCCCGAGTTCCCGCAGGCGGGCGTCAACATCGACTACATGCTGGCCTCGCCCGCGCAGGGTCCGGTCACGCTCGACATCGTGGGTGCGAGCGGCGAGGTCGTGCGCTCCTTCTCGAGCGAGAGCCCCGGCGAATACACGGTTCCGGCCGAGCCCGGGATGCGGGAGTGGCGGCTGGAACGCTTCGGCACGCCGCGGCTGCCGTCGGACGCGGGGACCCACCGGTTTACGTGGGACCTGACATATCCGGGGCCGTGGGATGCCAATCCGGCGCGGTCGGGGCGGGGTGGCCCGATGGTGCCGCCGGGGATGTACACGGCGCGCCTTGCGGCCGGCGACTGGAGCGCGAGCCGCAGCTTCGAGGTGATGCTGGATCCGCGCGTCGCGGCCGAGGGGATCGGCGTGCAGGTGGTGGAGCGGCAGGTGGAGCTGGCCCTGCAGGCGCGTGACGCGCTGAGCGAGGGCCGGCTGGCGGTGCACCGCATCAACGAGGCGCGGGAGCGCGGGGGCGGCAGCCTCGCCGACGAGATCGAGGCGATCGAGCGCGAGCTGGTCACGGCGCCGATCCGCTACTCGCGGCCGATGCTCGTCGATCAGTTACAGTACCTGTACAGCAACCTGACGCGCGCCGACCAGGAGCCCGGCCAGGACGCGATCGTCCGCTACGACCAGCTCCACACGGCGCTGGAAGAGCACGTGACGCGGTTGGAGCAGTTGCTGCGGGTGACGATTTCGGACGACGGCGCAGGGCGCTGAAACCGAGGATCCCGGGCCAAGGGGAAGGCCGCGGCTGTCACGGGGGGCAGCCGCGGCCGGGCTTCGGGGGCCCTCACAAGCTCAGGGCCAAGTCCTACAAGGATTCCTCCATGGCTTCCCTGGCTGCGGCCTCGATCTCCCAGGGAATAGCTGAGTCGCGGTAAAGGGCAGCCCCGTTCGACAGGATGGGATCCTTGCCCTTCGCCGGGGCGCCGGGATGAACCGATGGGACCGGCGGCAAGCCCGGTGTCTCGCCACCCCGAGCCGCCTTGGGCCTGCTCGGCGCGTCCACCAGCATCCTTCCCTTCGGCGTGAAGAACAGCACGGTTCCGTCGCCGTTGACGGATACCTTCACCCGCCCCTCGTGAACAGCTCGATGGTGCCGCCGACAGAGGAGCAGCGTGTTCCGGAGACTGGTCTCGCCCCCGTCGGCCCAGTGCTTCACGTGATGGGCCTCGGTGAACCCGCAGCCGCACCCGGGGAACCGACATCCCCGGTCCCGCTCCTCCAGCGCCCGCCGGATGTGCGGTGGAATGGTGCGCGTCCGGCGGCCCACGTTCAGCATCGAGCCGTCCTTCGCGTGGACCATCGCGACCACCGCGGCATCGCACGCCATGCGCCGCGACGTCTCCGCGGAAACGCGAATCCCATCCAGATCCGAGCGGCCGGGCTCGCCTTCGGCCGCGAGCGTCGCGGCATCGCAATGGACCATGACCTGGTAGCGCTCGGCCCGGGTGCCGGACCCGACGCGGGGTGACGTGTTCGCCGCATTCTCCGCTTTGGCTCCCGGCTTTCCCACGGGTGCTCCCCGCGGGGCTGCATCTGATTCGGTAGTCTGAGCTGCATCCAGTTCATCGAGGTGGCCACCCACGTCATCCACATCGCCTTCCGATTCACGGTGCTCGCCACCCCCGAACCCCGCGGTCAGCGCCCGCTCGGCCAAGAGCCCCACCGCATCCGCTCGGCGCTGCTTCGGCTCCGGGCGCGCATCGGCGGCCTCGCGACTAACACCCCTTCCACTTTCCGCCGCGTCCCGGGCATCGCCCTCGCGTCGGAACAGCGCATCCGACGCCGCCTCCACCGCCCGCATCAGCACGGCCCCGACCTCCGGCTCGAGCCGCCCCTTCACCACGTACATCCCGTCGCCGTCCACGAAGACCGAGAAGGTGCGGCTGCGGCGCCGGGCCTGCTCGGCCGTCAGCTCCGCGTCGCGCGACAACTTCTTCAACATGCGCACCGTCCGCTCCAGCTTCGCCGCCGAGCCCGCGCGCGCGAACTCGAGCAACTCCGCCTCGCGCTCGGGGGTCGCAACCCGGGTGAGCGCCCGCACCTTGGCGTAGGAGATGGTCCCGTGCTTCAGAGCATCGGCCGTCTGTGGCAGGCGCTCGAGCGCGCGGGCGGTCCGCACCCGTTCGCGGGCCGTACCGATCTTCGTGCCAATCCTCCAGGCCAGCCATTCGGCGCAGGAGGAGTAGCCGCCGTCCTTCCACCCGCCCCGGCGGTCGAACTCGGCGATGAGGGTCATCATGCGCGCCTCGGCGGAGTTGATGCGGGCCGCCAGTTCGGCGATGCGCTCGCCCAGCCTGCGGAGTTCGTCGTCGTCACCATCGCCCGCGACGCGATTCGGGGCGTTCTCGGGACCGGAGGGCGCGAGGTTGGCGGCGAGCGGCACAGCCGCCGGCTCGCGCACCATCGCGGGTCCCGGAAAGGGCCTCCCGCGAGTGCCGTAGAAAGAGTTCGCAGATGCGATCATCATTCCTCCCAACGTGAGATTGCCCAATGACTTACGTACAAATATAACAGCACTGAAATCGGCCTCTCAGGATGCCCTGTAGTGGCCGAAACGGGGTTGGGAGACCCTCGGAGGAGGAAGCTGCCTGCGAATGCCGTCACCGAGCCCGCCAGCGCCTCTGACGGGCCGGGGAAGACCTGATCTCGGAGTTCGCCAGATCACGGGCCCTGAATCCGTCAATGGCAGCATGGGACACCCGGATGTGAATTCGGGACGTGGCGCGGGCGGGCGGCCGACCCTCGGCGAACTACCCGCCAAAGAGCGCGAGCGACCGCGCGTCAATGCCAGAATGGGACTACCGAATGCGAATTCAGCCTCGCTGCGGGAGATCCAGACCTGACAGGACCGCCCGCTCCGTACTGTCAACGGCAGAAGAGAATGCCCCGGTCAACGGCGGATGAGAATCCCTGTCAGTGGCGGAGGGGATTGCCAGTCAGTGGCGGAGGGAATTGCCCATCGATGGGCAGAGCGACCACCCGTCCAGGGCAACATGCGACTACGAATGCGAATTCGGGCGGCCGACCACGGAATCCGCGCCGCCCCTGCCGCCCGGGTGCCGGACAGGTTTCGTCCCTCAGGCTCTCAGAACACCCGATACGTCGCCGAAAGCTTGATGCGCCGGCCCTTGGCGCTGTGGGTGAAGCCGTCGAAGGACTGCTCCCACTTCACGTAGGGCGGCGGGGTATCGAACAGGTTCAGCAGCGAGAGCGAGATTCCAAAGCCCCTGGAGGGACGCCAGAGCGCGGTGGCGTCCAGCGTCAGGAAGCTGTCGATGTTCTCGGCCTCGCTGCCCTCTTCGTCGTGGTCCTTGTAGGACGAGATGTAGTTCACGTAGCCGACGACGCTGTAGTCGGACCAGCCGTAGCTTCCGAACAGCCTCCCCTTCAGGCTCGGGATGGGCGGGGCGATGGGGTTGTACTTGTTCAGGCGTCCGGCGCCTTCCGAATCGGCCGCGATGTCGACACCGCCGACGTTTACCGCCTCGATCGAGTACTTGTTGGTGTACGTCGCCTCCAGGCCGGCGTTGAAGATGCCCTCTCCGGCCTGGGCACGAGCGTTCAACTGAAAGTCGAGGCCAGAGGTCTTTACGCCCGGCCAATTGATGAGGTCGACGTGGATGCGCTCGATGCCGGTCACGTCGCAAGTGCCGGTTCCGCGGCCGTCGGAGCAGGTCACGAACCCCTTGATCGCGTCCCTGGCGCCGCCGCCCTCGTGATATAGCCGGGTGATGGCGTTGTAGGGCACCACCGCGATCACATCGCTGAAGTCGTAGCTCCAGTAGTCGGCAGTGAACTGGACCGGGACGAAGCCCGATTCGTCGGTGACCGACAGGACGAAGCCGGCGTTGTAGGTCAGCGCCTGCTCGGGCTCGAGATCCTTGCTCCCGTAGGTATCGACCGCCTTGTAGACGCCCGCCTCGTTCACGTACGCGAGCGCGGTGGTGCGGTCCTCGTTCAGGTCGTCGACAGATGGCGTGCGGAAGGTCGTCTGAAGCGATCCGCGCAACGCGAACTGGTCGGTGATGTCGTAGCGGATCGCCACCTTCGGGTTGAAGCTGCTGGCCACATCGTAGAACTCGTAGTTGGCAGCGAGCTGCATGTGCAGGCGATCGTCCGCCACGTGCAGGGGGAGTTCGCCGAAGAACCGGTGAACCGTCTGGCTGGCGTCGTAGGGATAGACCCCGGTGGTGAACGTGAACGGGCCGGCCCGCTCCAGACACGCGCTGCTGCCGAGCACCGAGCACGGGTTCAGGTTCAGATTGCCGGCGTCGTTCGGATCCGCCGACACGTCGAACCAGCGGAACTGATATCCCAGGGCGTAGTTCTCGGCCGCGCCGCTGCTTCCCGTGAAGGTGGCGTCGAAGACCACCATGTCGGCCGCGCTGACCACATCGACCTCTTCGTTGATCCAGGCAATCAGCTCGGGGGCGTTGGCCAGCCCCGGTGAGAAGTCGGGGTTGGCTTCGCTGACGAATCGCGCGCCCGGCTGCTGGGAATGCTGGAGCGCGTTGCTGAACGGATTGTAGAAATGGCAGCTGCCCTGGCCCGCCATGCTTCCGCCCGTGGGACCCAGCGCCATGCCCGATGGCGAGCTGGGATCGGCAACCACGTCCACCCCGCAGTCGGGTCCGCCGTAGCCGCGGAAGGCGAGAAACTTGCGGTAGGCGTATTCGGCGGGCTGGTTCACGTTCCCGGAGGAACGAGAGTAGCTGAGCCCGAGGTTCAGCCGGTTGTCGTGGCCTTCGAGGGCGTCGAGGCCCGTGTCCAGGGACGCGGACACCCGTTGGGTACGGGAATTCCGTTCGAGAGTCCGGCCGGGTCCCGAGTGTCCCACCAGCCGTCCGAAGAAGTACCAGTCGTTCTCCAGACAATCGCCACTGCCCATGAACCCCACGCGGGATGCGTGCTGCTGGCAGAAGGCCTGCCGCCCCGGGTTCGCCGGAGGGACGATCTGGAGCCCGTCGTAGGGGCTGATGGGCGGGAACGAAGGCGTCGTCACCCAGGCGGGCGTCGTCGCCTCGGCCCACAGGCCCTCGATGTGGTAGCTGGAATTGTCACCCACCTCGCCGTTGATTTCCGCGAAGGCGCGGAAGTGGTTGGACTGCTCGAGCAGGTTGTCCCAGGGCTGGTAGCGGAACCGACAGGTGTAGCTCTCGAGGTAGCCGCCGAAGTCGAGGCAGGCCGGATCGATAAAGATGTCGTCGTCGGAGAAGTGCGCGCCCGAAAGCGTGGCGACCAGATCTTCGGCGCTTTCCATGCCCGACGTGTATGGCGTCAGGAACGCCCCCGGGTTGCCGGTCCAGGACCAGGCGCCGGCGCCCGGCTCGTACCGCCGCAGCGCCCAGTCCCGGTCCTCCGGAGTGAGCTGCTGGCGGGTCAGGTATTCGGCGGACAGGACCGCGTGCGCGCGGTCGCCCAGCCGCCGTCCCACGATGCCGGCCACGTTGCTGTCTCCGGCTCCGGCGAAATACTCGTGCGAGGCGGTAACCTCCGTTCCCTCGAAGTCGCCGCGGGTGAGGAAGTTGGCGACCCCGGCCACGGCGTCCGACCCGTAGATGGCGGACGCGCCTTCCTTCAGCACTTCGATGCGGTCGATCGCGATCGACGGAAACGCGTTGATGTCGACGTAGCGTCCGCCGATCAGGCGGGCCGGGAGATACACCTGGCGTCGGCCGTTGAGGAGTACCAGGGTCCGGGACGCCCCCAGGCCGCGCAGGTTCACGTTGGCCACGGTCTCCGGTACGGCGGCGATTTCGTTGGCGTTGTACCAGCTCTGCCGTTCGCCGACCACCCCGTGGCTCACGCCGAGGGCCTTGAAGAACTCGGTCACGAGCGGGAACCCCTGCTCCTCCAGCTTGCGGCGGGCAGCCACCGCAACCGAGTAGGGCAGCTCCGTGGCCGCCGCCTCCACGCTGGTGCCGGTCACGACCACTTCGTCGAGCTCGAGCGCCGTGAAGCTCAACTGCAGGTCGACCGTGGTGGCTTCCCCCGGGGCTACCGTGACGCCTTCGGTCGCCGCCAGGTAGCCGAGGATGTTGGTGGACAACTGGTGCGCGCCCGCGGGCACATCCTGGATCGAATAGCGGCCGTCGGCGTCCGTGACCGCCCCGATGCCGAGCGCCTCAATGAACACCTGCGCGCCCGCGATCGGCCGGCCGTCGGCGATGTCGGTTACGGCGCCCTCGATGGATCCCGTGGATTGTGCCGCAGCCGGAGCTGCGGGAAGAGCGCCAAAGAGCGCCAGCAGGAAGAATACACGCGGTGATCCTGAGAGCCATCTACCCATTGCCGTCATCCTCCTTCTCAGCCCGGACGTAACCCTTTTCCTCGGAGCGACATCCTCGCCGTTGACCCGGAGCATCCTGGCCTGTCGGAGAACTGTCGCAAAAAAATCGCGGTTTCGTCGCTATTCCGAGCCCAAGATAGCGCCCGTCGCGAGGAAGGGCACTACCCCGCCGGGGACGCGCGGCTAGCGACGGGGATTGGCCTCGATCAGCACCCGTTCCAGGGACTCGCGGGCGGCGCCGAGCTCGACTTCGCCGGGGGGAAGGCCGTTCAGTTGCAGGATGTAGGCGATGACGTCGGCATATTGCTGGACAGGGAGGGAGCCGGGCTGGTCTTCGGGCATGAGCGAGTAGATGTCGTCGAAGAGCGCGGCTACGCTCGCGCCGGCCCAGGAACGGATGAAAGCTCCGACGAACTCCTCGTCGTCGTGGCACTCGCGGCAGACGGCTTCGGTGACCTCGGCGCCGCGCGCCGCCTGCGCTTCGGTGTAGACGCCGTCGAGGGTGGTCACACGCTCCTCGGTCTGCGCAACCGCAGGCAGGGCCGCCCCCAGAGAGGGCAGCGCCATGGCCGCAAAGAGTGCTCCGGTCCGTTTCATCCCGCGCTCCAAAGATGCCATTACATTTGAACCCATAGCTTTAAAAGATCGTACGTCCGGCTCATGGCGGTCAAGTTGAGTCAGGCAATCATCACTCGCAGAGGCTCTCTCCTTGGAAATCGCGCTCCTGTCATCGGCGTTTGCAGCCTCCGTGGCCAGCGGGCTGGTGCCGTTCGTGAACGCGGAGGTCGTGGTGGCGGCGGCCGCCGTCGCGGTGCCCGGATCCCAGGTGTGGCTGGCAGTTACGGTGTGTTCGCTGGGCCAGATGATCGCCAAGGCCGCCCTCTACGCGCTGGCTCGCTGGCTGCCCCGGAAACTGCCGGCCCGGGCGACGCGCCACCTCGAGCGCGCTTCCGAAAAGACCAAGCGACTCGAGCAGGCCGGATGGACGCTGATTCTGGTCAGCGCGTTCGTGGGGCTGCCGCCCTTCTACGTGATCTCGCTGGCAGCGGGCATCGTGCGCACCAACTTTGCGGCGTTCCTGGCGCTGGGTTTCGCCGGGCGCTGGGCGCGGTTCGCGATCCTGGCGTACGGGGCGGCCGCCGCAGGCGGGGCCATCCAGGGGGGCCTGTGAGCGCCTCTGTGGACATCGAGCGGGCGCGGCGGCTCGTAGGCGAAGCACGGCGGGTGGTCGCGCTCACGGGCGCGGGCATTTCGGCGGAGTCAGGTGTTCCCACCTTCCGCGACGCGGACGGGCTGTGGCGCAACTACCGCCCGGAGGACCTCGCCACCCCGCAGGCGTTCGCCCGCGATCCGCGCACCGCGTGGGAGTGGTACGACTGGCGGCGGTCGGTGCTGGCGGGGTGCGCTCCCAATCCGGGGCACCGTGCGCTGGCGCGCTTCTTCCTCGGGCGCGGGGCGGCCGGGCTGGTGACCCAGAACGTGGACGGCCTGCATACCCGTGCGGCGGTGGAGGAGGCGGGAGACGAACCGGCGGAGGCGGCGCTTCCGGTTGAGCTGCACGGGGCGGTCGGGCGGGACCGCTGCAACCGCTGCGAGGCGCGCTTTCCCGCGGAGCCGCTGGGCGAAGCGCTGCCGCGGTGCGACTCGTGCGGTGGCCTGCGCCGCCCGGACGTGGTGCTGTTCGGCGAGTCGCTGGACGGAGACGTGCTGGCCCGCGCCTACTCGCTGGCCGAGCGCGCCGACCTCTGCCTGGTGGTGGGCACCAGCGCGGTGGTCTACCCGGCGGCGGCGGTCCCGCTGGCCACTCTGGAAGCCGGTGGCAGCCTCATCGAGGTGAACCTGGAGGACACCCCGCTCACCCGATCCGCCACGGTGGCGCTGCGGGGGGCGGCGGGGGAGGTGCTCCCGGCGCTGCTGGACTGAGAGCACCTCCGGCCTGGACTGAGAGCACCTCCGGTGCGTGGGGCCGGGAGGGTTCGATGGGTGAGGAGCGCTTGGCCTTTCCTCGCGGTTCTACCCTTCTGCGCACCCCTCTGCACGGTGTTGCATTTTCGAAAAAGCAACAATTTGTTGCATTTGCGGTTTTGCAACACGCTGCGGAGGGGCCGGTGACCCCTTAACGGCGACTCGGGGTCAGGGAGTGCCGCGACGGTCCTTCGCCTACAACTCTCGGGGACGCTTCACCAACAATCCGGGGCGCTACCTCACGGAGCGCGCCGGCATCGTCCATGGCGTCCAGCGGGGCGATCGTGCGGTATCTGTTCGCACCGGCCGTGGCGGAGCTGCCTTCGGTGGGCACGCCGTTGACCTCGATCCAGTCGAGGAGGCTCGGGGCGGTGAGAGCCGGATCGAAGGTCCACAGGTGAACCTGGCTGATCTCCGCAATCGCGTCGCCGAAACTCAGCGCGGCCGTGGGAGCCGAGAAGAGGAGTTCTTCTCCTGCCAGGGCCTGGAATAGCCCGTCCTGCACCCTGACCGTCATGTCCGTGAACTCCCCGGGACCGTCATTGATGGCGTCGGAGATTCCGCGGAAAGCGACTCCGTCGCCACCGATGAAGTACCAGCCTTCCTCTCGGCCCTCCGGCTCGAAGAACACCTGAAGCCCGTAGTTGATCGTCTCCGTATCACCGTCTCCAAAGTCGAGCACCCTTGTGCCTATAAGGATTCGGAAGGCCTCGGTGCTCCGCTCGCCGGGGTCTGTCACCACGAAGAAAAGTGCCGTCTGGATGGTGTCGGCCTGACGGCCCACGCGAGCCTGGACCTCCCATGAGGTGATCGGCGGATCCACTTCACGGCCCACGATGCCCCAGACACTGTCCGCCGTATTGGTCACTCTCAGAATGCCCTCCGAGACCTCGCCCTCCGCGTTATCGAATCCCCAGTCTTCCAGGCTGCTTTCATCGTCGAAGTCGTCGCGGAAGATGAGCCCCGCAGCGGGGAGGACGGTAATCCCGAAGGACACCGACGCCGACAGGCCTCCCGGATCGGTCGCCGTCACGGTCCCCGTCGCCGTTCCCTCGACAAGGGTGCTGACGCGCAGCAGGCTGCCCGTCAACTCCAGGGCGGCCACGCTGGGATCCGACGACTCCGCCGAGTAGGTCAGGTCGTCGCCATCGGGATCGACGAAGAGCACATCGTCTCCCTCCAGTTCCAGCGTGCCCGACCAGCCTGCCGACCGCGAGATATCGTTAATCGTTCCTTGCGCCTCGGGGGCTTGGTTGACCCGCTCAATCACCGTCACGGTTCCGTTCAGCGAAGCCGTCAGACCGTACGGGTCCGTCGCCGTGACCGTAACCGTCGCGGTCCCGATGGCCACGGCGGTCACCGTCATCGTCGAGCCCGACACGGAGACGGTCGCCACCGCCGGGTCGTCCGATTCGGCCGTGTAGGTAAGCGCCTGTCCGTTCGGGTCGGTGAAGTACTGGGCGACGTTCACGGCCTCGGTATTGCGCTCCTGGATGCTCAGCGAGCGAAGTGAGTCCTGCGTCGCCTCCGGCGGGCGGTTGGGCTCGACGGTCAGGGGTACGCTGAGGGAGCCGGACAGGCCGTCCGGGTCGGTCGCCGTCACCGTGAGCGTTGTCGAACCGGCGCCCACCGCCGCGGCGGACACCACGCTGCCCGTCACCGTCACCGTTGCCACCGAGGCGTTGGCGCTGGTCGCCGTGTAGGTCAGCGCGTCGCCGTCCGGGTCGCTGAAGAACGGCGACATGTCGACGTTCAGGGTGTCGCCCACGATGGCCGTTTGCGCGGGCGCGACCGGCACGGCCGGCACCGGCGCCCGGTTGGGCTCCGTCACCGTCACATTGGCGCTGGCCGCGGTGGAGAGCCCCGCGGGGTCGCGGGCGGTCACGGTGACCGTGGCGCTCCCGGCCGACACGGCCGTGATGTTGAGGTTGGTGCCCGACAGGGCGACGCTCGCCACACCCGCGTTCGACGAGATCGCGGTGAAGGTCAGGGCGTCGCCGTCAGGGTCGCTGAAGAGGCCGCCCACGCTCACCGTAGCCGACTCGCCTGCCGTCATGGTCTGGGCCGGTATCGACCCCGACGCCACCGGCGGCCGGTTGGGCTGCGGCGCCGGTGCGGGCTCGGTGGTGCCTCCTTCTCCGCCGCAGGCGGCGGCCCAGGTCACGGCCAGCAGCGCCAGCGGACGGACGAGGCGTCTCCGGAGCGCGCCGGACGGATGGACACCCGAATCAGATAGCAGACCCGAACCTGTCATTACAGACATACCTGTTTGCGTGGAGGAGCTGGAGCTTCCGACCCGCGGCCGCAAGGTCGGTGCGCCTGAAACATGAGGCAGCGCCCCGAAAAAGCGAAGCGACGGTCGTTTGGCGTCAGCGCGCCCCCGGCCTGGATCCGGACAGCCGCAACATCCGCGCCGGTGCGGTCATTGCGGCGCTGGGTGTCGCGGGCTCTTCGGTGGCGGCCGCCGGTGCGGCCATGGCGGCGCTTGCGGTTGCGGCCCCGGCCGTGTGCGTCCCGCCCACCTCCACCCAGTCGAAGAGGGCGGTTCGCGCCTCGGCCCCGTCCAGCGGAAAGACCCAAAGGCCGATCGCGGTCAGGCGAGCCGGATGGTCGTCGCCCAGCGTGACGGCGAACAGCTCCGTTTCGCCGGCCCACGCACGCAGCTCGCCGTCATCCAGCGATGCGGCGATCTCCGTAAACTCGCCGGGACCGTCGCGGACGGCATCCGAGACCCCGTAGGTGCCCTCGATGACGACCCAGCGGTTCTCCGGGGGCCACCTGGTCCGATCCAGGGCGTAGAATCTGTAGTTGGTGTCGCTCCCGTTGACGGAGACGCCGGATCCGACGTCGAGCGCGTACCACGCGTACCGCTCGTGTCCGGTCGCGAAGATCACCGAGACGACCACGCTGTCGGTCTGCGTGCGTCCCAGACGGGCGCGCACCTCCCAGAAGTTGATGGGGGCTTCGAGGTTGCGGTTCGCACGCCCCGCGATGCCACGTTCGAGATTGGTGAGCGCCAGGACCCCTTCGGACACCATCGTGTCCGCCTGTTGAACGCCCCACGCCTCCAGGCCCGAGTCGAAATCCTCCCGGAAGCCGAGCATCGGACCCGGCACCACCGTCACCGCAACCTCATGCGCCGCCGTGAGGCCGCCGGGATCCGTGGCGGTCAACATCAGCGTTGTCGTGCCCGCCGCCACGCCGGCGATCGACATCGTCAGGCCGGACACCGAAGCCAAGGCCACGCGCGGGTTCGAAGACGAGGCCTGATAGCTGAGTGCGCCCCCGTCCGGATCGTCGAAATACGAGGACACCTCTACGGGGACCGTCTCGCCGGAGGCCAGGTTCACCGCCGGAATCGAGCCCGTCGCCATGGGCGCCCGGTTCGGCCGCACCGTGACACCGGTGCTCTGGGTGGCCGCGAGCCCACCCGGATCGCGGGCCGTCAGAGTCAGGATCGCCCTTCCCGAAGACACCGCGGTGACCGTGACCAAGGTGCCGGAGACCGCGACCCGGGCAGCAGCCGCGTCCGTCCTCGCCTCGTAGCTCAGGCTGTCGCCGTCGGGATCGGCGAAGTATGGGGACGCATCAACCAGCACCACCTGTCCCTCGACCAGCGTCAGGGCAGGAATGGAGGCTGCCGCGACCGGTGCCCGGTTTCGGTCGGCGAGGATGGGTCCGGTCGTGCCTGGGCGGCAGGCCGCGGGTCCCAGGACCAACAGGAGAAGCCCGGCGGCCCCGGCCTTGGTTACGGCTCGGCGAAGCACGTCCCGACGAGGTCCGGGAAAGACGAAACGGACGACGAGCGGCGGCGGCGCCAAGCCGATCTCACCGGAGAAGCCTTCGGCCTCAGGGATCTCCGTCACCCTCCCTGCACGTACTCCGCCACCGCGCGGTGCGTCGCGTACCACACGTCGCCGCGTGCGTTGATGTGCTCGATGAGCCCTTCCAGGATCAGGATGCGGGAGCGGTGGCCGATGTAGTGGGGGTGCATCGTGAGCACGAGCATGGTGCCTTCCTCCCAGGCGCGGTCGAACTCGTCGATGTAGACCTGAAGGACGTCGCGGGGGGCGCTGTAGCTATTGCCGCGCGGGTTGAGGAGGGGAGCGTCGTCCAGGATCCATTCCACGGGCAGCTCGATCAGCCCGGTGGGCTCGCCGTTGGCGACGATCTCGTAGGGGCGGTCGTCGGCCATCAGCGAGCTGTCGTAGAGGAAATCCATGTCGAGGATGATGTCCAGGGTGTTGGGGCTGAAGTTCCACGACGGGGCCCGGTAGCCGACCGGCCGCTCGCCGGTGACCTCGGTCAGATACGCGACCGCGCGTTCCAGCAGGGCCCGTTCCTCGTCGGCCTCGAGCAACGAGTTGGTTTCGTGGATCCAGCCGTGAATTCCGATCTCGTGGTGACCCGCTGCCTGAATCGCATCCAGCATCTCCGGGTTGAACTGGAGGCTCATCGCGGGGATGAAGAAGGATGCCGGGATGTCGTGCTCGTCGAGGATCTCGAGTATCCGCGGCAGGGCGCGGCGCGCGCCGTACTGGCCCTGCGACAGGCCGCCGATGGTGGGTTGCCCGTTGCGGATGGGGATGGTTTCGTTGTCCACGTCGAAGGAGAGCAGCACCGCGGCGCGCGCTCCGCCCGGCCAGCTGGCGGGCGTAAGATCGCGTCCGGCCCTTACCGCGTTCACGGTCGCGAAGACGCGCTCGTCGCTCCATCGCCAGCCCGGCTCGTCGTCGGCCTGCGGCGACTGGGCGGCATCGGCGGTCCCGGCGCCGGGCGCGCACGAGGAGAGGATGATGGCCAATGTTGCGGTGGCGAGGAGGATCGGGCGCGCGTTCATGGATGCTCCCGGGTTAGGGTTCCGGTCGGGGGGCGCAGTCGCAACAATAGGGATTCGATATGGAGCGTAACAGTATGCGAGCGAAGGGCGAGGGCTTGAGGCGAGGGACGTCGGCCATGGAAGCGATGTCATGAGCACTGTCGGCGATCTGGCCTTTCTCCCTGCCGTCGAGCTCGCCCGGTTGGTGGCGGCGCGGGAGGTGTCGGCGGAGGAAGCGGTGTCGGCGGCGCTCGACCGCGTTCGTCGGCACAACCCGGTGGTCAACGCGGTGGTGACACGCTCCCCGCGCGCTCTCGACGACGCGCGCGCGATCGACCGGCGGCTGGCGCGGGGCGAGGATCCCGGGCCGCTCGCCGGGGTGCCGGTCGGTATCAAGGACATGACGGCGGTGGCGGGGCTGCGCACCACGTACGGCTCCCCGCTGTACGCGGACCACGTGCCCACGGAGGACGCGCTGGTGGTGCGCCGTCTGCGGGCCGCCGGGGCGGTGGTGGTCGGCAAGACCAACACGCCGGAGTTCGCCGCGGGAGCCAACACCTTCAACGACGTGTTCGGCGCGACCCGCAACCCGTGGAACCCGGCGCTATCGGCCGGAGGGTCGACCGGCGGCGGGGCGGCGGGGCTGGCGACCGGCATGTTCGCGCTGGCGGAGGGGACCGACCTGGGGGGATCGCTCCGCATCCCGGCGGCCTTCTGCGGGGTGACCGGACTACGCCCCTCCCCCGGCCTGGTCCCCACCGAGCCCACCGACTGGGTGTGGGACACCATCATGGTCACCGGGCTGATGGCGCGCGCGGCGGAGGACCTGGCGCTCGGGCTCGCGGCGATCGCGGGGCCGGCGGCGGGGTCGCCCCTCCGTCAGGCGGTCGCGGGGCGGGACTTCCCGGCCGCCGCCCGGGCAGGGGTGGCACAAGGCGCCCGCGTCGCATACTGCGCGGACCTGGCGGGGATGGGGATGGATGCGGGGGTGGAGGCCGTGTGCCGGGAGGCGGCGTTCGCACTGGGTCGGGCGGGCGCCGCGGTGGAGGAGATCGACCTGGACCTCTCGCACGCCCGCCGGGCCTTCCTCGACCTGCGCGGCCGCTGGATGGTCGCCCACCACCAGGACCGCCTGCACCGCATCGGCGAACTGGGTCCCAACCTGTCCGGCAACATCCGCGCGGGCCTCGCCGCCACGGCGGGGCAGCTCGGCCGCGCCGACCAGGTGCGCAGCGACATCTGGCATCGCTTCGCCCGGCTGCGGCGCAACTTCGACTACCTGCTCACGCCGACCACCGCCGTCCCTCCTTTCCCCGTCGACCAGAGCCATCCCACGGAGATCGCGGGCCGCCGGCTCGAGACCTACGTGGACTGGTTCGCCCCCACGTTCGTGCTCTCGCTCACCGGTCTGCCGGTCGCCTCGGTGCCCGTCGGGCTCGACCCCCGCGGGCTCCCGGTGGGCCTCCAGGTGGTGGGTCCTCCCGCAGGCGAGGAGGCGGTGCTGGCCCTGGCCGCGACCATCGAGCGCCTGCTTCCCCCGGAGCGGCCATCGCTCGCGGAGTGATCCCGTCGAGCGTCGGATGCCCCCGGGGGGCCGGGGACGCCGCGCTCGCCTTCCACGCCGGGACGCCGCTTGCCCGCCTTGCCCGCCTTCCGCGCGGCATCTACGATCCTGCAATCATCCTACGGAATCTCGGGGAAGCGAATCCGCATAGAGCATTCCCACCCTCCATCGACGGAAAGGAGCAAGTCATGGCCAGAGCAGCTTCCGGTTCATCCCGCCGGCGATTCTTCAAGCAGGGCTTCGGCGTCGGCGCGGGAGCGCTGGCCCTCGGCCGCTGGCCCCGAGGGCTGTTGAGGCGGCAGCAGGCGGGCGCCCCCCTCATCATCACCAGCCACACCAACGAGACCGGGCGCAACGCCATGGCGCAGGCGTGGGACATCCTTTCCGAGGGCGGGAGCGCGCTGGACGCGGTGGAGCGCGGCGCCAACGTGATCGAGGTGGATCCCGATGATGCGGGGGTCGGCTACGGCGGGCTTCCCAACGAGGACGGCGTGGTGCAGCTCGACGCCTCGTGCATGGACGGAAAGACCTACAGCGCCGGCGCGGTGGCGTCGATCGAGGACATCAAGACCCCGTCGTCGGTCGCGCGGCTGGTGATGGAACGCACCGACCACGTCATGCTGGTGGGACCGGGCGCGCGTGAGTTCGCGCTCTCCTTCGGCTTCAAGGCCGAGAATCTGCTTACCGAAAACGCGCGCATGGCGTGGGTGCGCTGGCGCGAGACCCACAGCGAGCGGCGGGACGACTGGGGTCCGCCCGACCACATCCGCGACAGGCCCGGCAGGCAGACCGGCGGGCTCCCCGGCGAGGACGACTTCAACTACGGCACCACCAACGTGCTGGCCGTGGACGCCAACGGGGACGTGGCGGGCATTACCACCACCAGCGGCCTCTCCTGGAAGATTCCGGGCCGCATCGGCGACTCGCCCATCATCGGCGCCGGGCTCTACGTCGACAACGATGTGGGCGCGGCGGCGGTCACCGGACGCGGCGAGGACGTGATCAAGTCGTGCGCGTCGTACTTCATCGTCGGGCGCATGCGCGAGGGGCGTTCGCCGCAGGAGGCCTGCGAGGACGCGATCGAGATGATCGTGGGCAGGTATCGGGCGGTCGACCTCGACTTCGTGCCCAGCGAGAAGTTCGTCGCGATCAACCGGGACGGGGAGATCGGCTGCGCCCGCATGGCGGGAAGCTCCGGCCGCATCGGCACGCTCACGTACCGCAACTCCTCGGGCCTCGGGACCTTCGAAGGCACCCAGCTCTACCCGACCAGCTGAGGTCCGGGACGGGCGAGACCCGGTGTCTCGCGGGCGGGCCGGAAACGCTGAACCAGGCGCGTCCGGCCCGCCCGGTTCGTCCGGTTCACCCACCATGTCCGGCTCGCCTGTAACGGTCGGCTCACACGCGGCGGACACCCGCGGCTGGTGGGCTCGCGGCCTCCTGTTCGAGAGCTGCAACTGCCAGGTGGTCTGTCCGGGCCACGTCCACTTCAGCCAGAACTGCACCCACGAGCGCTGCATCGGCTACTGGGCGCTCCGCTTCGACGAGGGCCGATACGGCGGCACGCGCCTCGACGGGGTGCGCGCGGTGGTCGCCTTCGAGTGCCCGCAGCTGATGATCGCAGGCGACTGGACCGAGGTGCTGCTGATCGACGAGGAAGCGTCGCCGGATCAGCGGGAGGCCGTGGAAGCCATCCTGCGCGGCGAGGCGGGGGGCCCCTGGGAGGTGCTGGCGCGCTTCGTCTCCGAGTGGCTGCCCACGCGCTTCGTCCCTATCGAGATCGAGGATGAGGGCAAGGTGAAGCGGGTGCGGGTGGGACGGCTGCTGGACGCGTCCGTCGAGGATATCCGCGGGTGGGACCGGGATCTGCCCGTCACCTTCCGGAACATGTTCAACCAGATCCACGCCCCCAGCCAGACCATCGCCCGGGGCCAGACCCGTGGCGACATCGGCGGCATCCGCCTGCGCAACGAAGCGACGCACGGGCTGCACTCGCGTTTCGAGTGGCGGGTGGGCGAGAATGGACATGAATGACGTTTCCGCCGGAACGCGGAGGGGACATCGCTTCTGAGTACGTCCCTCGCCCTCGCCACGCTCATGTGGTTCGGAATGATGGCGGCGATGATGCTACCGGTATCCATCCCTTGGGTGCGGGTGCTGGTTTCATTGAGCGACGGGGGCGGCCGGGTCCGGTCGGGGACGCCGCTAGCGCCGGCACCGGGGCCGTGGACCCACATCCGGTCGGGGGCGTTGTTTCTCGCGGGCTATCTGTCGGTGTGGCTGCTGTTCAGCCTGGCCGCGGCGGCCGTGCAGTTCTGGCTGGGGGAGCGCATCGCACTCGCCGGGGGAAGTCCGCTCGCGGGCGCCGTTCTGGTGAGTGCGGGCCTCTACCAGCTCTCACCGGTGAAGGCGGCCTGTCTGCGCCACTGCCGCAACCCGCTGACGTACTTCCTCACCCGCTGGCGAGACGGGCCGCGCGGGGCATTGGGCATGGGGTGGGGACACGGCCTCTGGTGCCTGGGGTGCTGCTGGGCGCTGATGGCGCTGGCGCTCGCGCTGGGTGTAATGAACCTGCTGTGGATGGCCGTGCTGGCGGCGGTCGTGTTCATCGAGAACGTCGTGCCGGGCGGGGCGGTCGCCGGCCGGATCGCGGGGATGGGGCTGGTGGTGTGG
>VXNP01000153.1 GCA_009840525.1 Gammaproteobacteria bacterium | reverse complement strand
TTTTTATTCTAACGTCTACCACCGAGTTCTACACGCCTATCATCTCCGGACGCGTACGTTTTGTATATCATACAGACGCGCACCTGGATGGGAATGGCGACCGCCTGGGGGCTCGCCGAGGCGGCCGGGCGGTCGGATGTGGTGGTGGGGCGGCCCGGCTGTCCGTTCGCCGGCGCGGTGGGGCCGTCGGATGTGGCGGTGGGACTGCCCGGTTGCGCGTCGCCGGGTGGCGCGGCCGGCACCTCCACGGGAACCACCCGCACGGGGGGGTCGACCACAACCGAAAGGGCGGGCAGCACCTCGACCGGGCGCGTCACCGACCCGTACGGCAGGCGGGGCACCGGGGCGGTGACGGGGACGGTGTACACTATGGTTGTCCCCTCCACCACCAGGTCGACGGCAACCGACAGGGCGGGTCGCCGCCACGGAAGGTGCAGGTCCGCCGAATCCGCCACCTGGTAGTGGTTCTGGGCGATCCCGTCGCGGGCGAAGTAGGGGGCGGCCGCCCTCGCCTCGGCGTCCGCATCGGCATCCACCTCGGGCATGCGCAGCTCCGTCTCGGCCGCAAAGCCGCTCCCTGTCGCAGCGAAGTCGGAAGTCCGCCCCACCACGACCCCGGCCCGGTCGACGACCCGGGCCTCCGAGACCCCGACACCTGCCGCCACGGTCACCTCGACCGCGATTCCGACCGCCAGACTCTGGCCGGGCACAACCACCGCGCCGCTCGCCCCACCCGGCAGTCCCGCCTCGACGAGAAGGCCGCTCGCGGCGGCGATGGCGTCTTCGACCTGCCGTTCCTTCAGCCGCAACTGGAACTGGGTCTCGGGTGCGCCCATCGAGGACGCAATCGCGGACCGCAACAGACCGAGACCCCGCACCAGATCCGGTACGGACTGTCCCGGAGCACGGAAGTCGAACCCGGCGGCGACCTCATCGACCAGTCCCTGAAGCCGCGCCAGCAACGCGCTGGTCTCCGGGCTCACCGGCTCGCCCAGCAGAGCGGGGAGCCCGTTCAGCGAAGTGTCCAGGCCGGCAAAGAAGGATTCCTCGGCCTGACTCGCGGGCAAAGCTTCATCGCCGCGCCCGCGCGCGTCCGCCGACCCGCTCCCATCCGTGCTCCCGCCCCCATCCCGAAGCTCGTATCGATAGAGCCCGCCCCCGACGCGCACCCGTCCCGCCGTCTGCGAGCGCTGGAGACCGAGCCCCCGGCTGGCCCATGCCTGAAAGCTGGTACCGACCCACGGACTCTCCCCGCGGGCGTCCACCTGCACGTGAAATGGCTCGTCCACGCGAATCCCGCCGCGGTAGGTGCGCAGCACCCGCCACGGCCTGAGCCCCTCCTGCCCGATCTGTCCCGGGAACCGCGCCGGATCCGCAGCCGCCTCCACCGCCTCCGGCGTCAGCAATCCGGAAGCATGATGGTGTCCGTGTCCATCGCGTCTCGACCCGTGGAATCGGGCCACCACCACCAGCGGGCGGTTCAGGCGCACCACCCGCACCATGTCCTCCAGCACGGCTTCCGGGTCCCAGCTCCGGTAGGCTTCCTCGACCGACTTGGAGTAGCCGTAATCCACGGCCGTGGTGAAGTAGAGGTCGTCCAGGCCGTAGTAGCGGCCGGCCAGGACCAGCTCGCGCGTGCGGATCAACCCGAGGCCGTCGAAGAGTTCGGGGCCGATCGCGTTGGCGCCGGCCTCACCCCGGTTCAGGCTCAGAAGTGCGGTGCGCGCCCCCCAGCCGCGGCTGGCGAACGTGAGCATGCCCGAGTTTTCGTCGTCGGGATGGGCGGTCACATGGAGGAGGCTCGCGGTCGTGCCGAGCTTGAGGATGCGCTGCCAGGCCCCCATCGCGCCCCGGTCGGGATCGAGCCGCTCCTCGGCCACCGCAGCGGGGAACGCCAGCACCCGATCGAGCCCGGGCGCGCCGTCCGTCGACTGGGCCGCGAGGCCGACGGGGCCAGCCAGGGCCAGAAATGCAAGACCGACCGCCGCCGCGCGCCTCGCGATGTCCCAATCAGTCATCACAGCGCTCCGCTCAACTCCCGCCCGCCCCGAGCACCGCGAACTTCTGCGCCCGGAATCCGGCCTGGACGCTGTCCCCCGCGGCGTCGAAGATCCACGGCCCCGCTGCCTCGGCCACGAACATGTTCCCCTGGGGATCCATGGACAGGTTGTGCGGCCGACCCAGCTCCCCGGGACCCACCCCCGGCCCGCCGAACTCGTCCACCACCTCCAGGTCCGAGCGCCGCAGGACCAGAATCACATGCGAGCCCCCGTCGGCGACGTAGAGCCAGGTCTGTGCCTCGTCGGGCGAGAAACCGACCGAAAAGGTGGCTGACCCTCCGCAGTCCGGCACCGGATCACCCTCGGGCGGACACAACGGTCGCACGATCTTCTCCATCACGTACTCGCCGCTCTGCCGGAAGACCTGGATCCGGTTGTTGGCCCGGTCCGCGAGGTAGATGAGTCCGTCCCGGGACCCGAAGATCCCGTGCGCGGTCTGGAACTGCTGTGAGGGTTCACCCGACATCGGATCCCACTCGTAGTCGTCGTCCGGCTGCTCCCCGTACGCGCCCCAGTGCCTCAGGTACTCCCCGCTCTCCCCATCGAACACGATCACGCGCCGGTTGCCGTATCCATCGGCGATGAAGACCTCGTTGTCCTCCGGATCCACCCAGATCTCGGCGGGACGCCCCATCAGCGTGGGGTCGTTGCTGCCCCCCGTTTCATCGAAGCGTCCCAGCGTCATCACGTGCTCTCCGTCACGCGTGAACTTGAGCGTCATCTGGCTCTCTCGCGCGTTCGTCCACACGAAATCGTTGTGGTCCACGAAGAGGCCGTGGATCGTGCTCCAGTTGCCGTCCGGGCCGGCCGCGCTCCAGGACTGCAACAGGTTCCCCTCGGTGTCCCATTCCCCGATCTGGCTGCCGCTGGAGGTCCAGACGTGTCCCCGGGCGTCGGCGAAGAGGCCGATCACCTGCCCCCACTCGAAGCCTTCGGGCAACTGAAACCACCCCTCCACGGGCTCGAACTGCGGGACTCCATCCGGCATCCCGGAGGAGGAATCAACGGCGGCCGGAGAGTCGGCGGCGTCCGGAGCCGCGCACGTCATCGTCATGACGATGAGACCGGCGGTAACGACGGTGATGACGAGAGACGCGACACCCGGGAGCTTCTTACGAACGGTCATGGGGCCACCTCTTCCGGCCGGGACAAAACCGCACCCGCCGGGCGATGAGATGGCGGGTCGGGAATCCTTCCATCGTGTTCCCGCGCATCCCTCCGGGCAAGAGCGCGTCCCGCCGCAAGTGCGCTGCCCGCCCGCGCTTTACTGTCCCCGGGGCAACGCGCTCCGTATGTTGCCGGGTTGCCGTCCCGCAGCCGGGACCCGCGGGCGAGTTGAACTCCGAGGACGCCAGAGGGAGGAAGCGCCTTGACCCAGACCAGCGCCGGAGAGCCGAAGCTTACGCCCGTACAGAAGTTCGGTGAGGTCATCGCGGACTTCGTCGAACGATGGATGCCGAACCCGTTCCTGTTCGCCATCATCCTCACCTATGTCGCCGCCGTGACGGCGTGGCTGTCCGAGGGATCGAGCCCCGCCGAGATCGCCTTCGCCTGGTACGACGGCTTCTGGGTTCTGCTCACCTTCGCCATGCAGATGGTCATCATCCTGGTGACCGGCTTCGTGGTGGCGTACCACCCGGTGGTGAAGCGGGGAATACTCTGGCTGGTGCGCCTCCCACGGAACGGGCGCCAGGCGGTGGTGCTGGTGGGCGTGGGCTCGATGCTGACGGGATGGATCTCGTGGGGTCTCGGGCTCATTTTCGGCGCCATCCTCGCGCGCGAGATGGGAAAGGTGGCGCATCGCAGGAGCATGGCCGTCCACTATCCGCTGCTCGCCGTGGCCGGATACATGGGCATGAGCCTGACCTGGGGATGGGGCATGTCCAGCTCCGCGGGCCTCCTGCAGGCGACGGACAACAACGTGTTCATGCAGATGGGCATCGTCGACCGGGTGATCCCCGCCAGCGAGTGGGTCTTCCATCCCTATCCGCTGCTGCTCACGGCGCTCGCGCTGGCCTACGGGTGCCTGATGCTCTATCTGCTCGCCCCGCCGGACCGGAATTGCCGGGGCATCGCGCGCTACGTTCCCGATGCAGCCGATGCGGAGGACACTCGTCCCCCCAAGCCGGCCATCGCCAAGCCGAGCCCGGCCGACCGCATCAACCATAGCCGCATCCTCGGCGGAATCATCGCTCTGACGGGCGTCGTGATGCTGGTACGGGAATTCGTGACGGACCCGATGGGCGCGCTTGACCTGAACGTCTTCAACTTCGGGTTCCTGATGATCGGGATGCTCCTGTTCATCAGCCCTTCCAAGTACCAGGACGAGTTCACCGACGCCGTGAAGGGAAGCGCCGGCATCATCCTCCAGTTCCCCTTCTACGCGGGGATCGTCGGGATCATGACCGGGACCGGCCTCGTGGAGACGATGACGCAGAGCCTGCTCGACATTTCGGCCGCCAACCCCGACGTCTTCCCGGTGGTGACGTGGATCACGGGCGGCGTCCTGAACGTCTTCGTGCCTTCCGCGGGGAGCGAATGGGCCATCGTCGGGGGCCCGATGATGCAGGCAGGGGCGGAACTGGGGGTGCCGCACGGCCAGACCATCGCCGCGTACGCCGTGGGCGACGCGCACACCAACCTGTTCAACCCGTTCTGGGCGATCCCGCTGCTCGCCATCACGGGCCTGCGCGCCCGCGACATGTTCGGCTACGGCATCACGATGATGATCCTGCTGGTCCCCTTCATCGCGCTGGCGCTGTTCTTCCTGCCGTATTGAGGGGTTCCGGGCGCATTGCGCACTTAGGAGGAGGGGGCTTGGGGGCGCCGGTTGAGGTCAGGTTGGCCGATATAGCGTCAGGGATCCTGGAAGCTCTCCTGCGGCCGGGGGCCGTGGGACTGCTCGCCGTCACCTTGCTCGCGTGCGAGGGTGGAGCGTCCGGCCCGGGCGCCGCCGCCGACGAACTCATCATCGCCTGGACTGCCGCCCGCGAACCCGCCTCCCTCGACGGCCACATCGAGCCCTACCAGACGGCGTGGCTCATCGACTACAAGATCACGGATCCGCTGCTGATCCTCGGGCCGGACGGCGAATTCCATCCGGCGCTGGCCGCGAGCTGGTCCTCCAACGCTGTCGCGGACGAGTGGACGTTCAACCTCCGGAGCGGGGTCGTGTTCCAGGACGGCACGCCCTTCGACGCGGAAGCCGTCAAGTACAACGTCGAACGCATCCTGGACCCGGCGACGCGCTCGGGGGAGATGGCGGCCCACGTCGGGCCGGTCGAACGGGTGGAGGTCGTCGACGACACCACCGTCACGCTCCACTACGAGGCGCCGTGGGTGACGGTCCTCGACGCCTTCCGCAGGGTCCCCATCTGGTCTCCAACGGCTGCGGAGCAGTGGGGCATCGAGGAGTTCGACCGCCATCTGGTGGGCGCGGGACCGTTTCTGCTGGAGGAGTGGGTGCCCAACGACCATGTGACCGTGCGGCGCTGGGACGGCTACGGCGGCTGGAACTCGATCAGCAGGGAGCCGGGCCCGGCCAAGGTCGAGCGCGTGACCATCCGCTTCATCGGCGAGGAGGCGGTCCTGGGCAACATCGTCCGCACGGGGAATGCCCATATCGCCATGAATCTGCCCACGGCCTACATCGATGACTACCGCGATGCGGAGGGCTTCTCGCTGCTCACCGGCTACCAGGCCGGAACGGGGCTCCAGATGGTCATGAACGTGCGGCGCCCACCCTTCAGCGACCTCAGGGTCCGGCAGGCCGTGCTGTACGCAACCGATCAGCCCGCCATCAACGATCTGCTCTACGACGGGCACTTTCTGTCATCCGATGGCCCCCTGAACACGGTCCATCCCTGCTACTGGGAAGGGAACGCGGACCTCTACCCGCACGACCCCGCGACCGCGCGCCAACTTCTGGAGGAGGCCGGGTACACGGACCGCGACGGCGACGGCATCCGCGAAGCCTACGGCATCGCCGGCGTGGAGGACGGCACCCCGCTGCGCGTGCGCTGGACGATCCTCGACCGCGAGGAGATGGGAGAGGCGATCCAGGCCCAGTGGCGCGCGGTCGGCATCGAAGTGGCCATCGAGATCGTGCCCGGCCCGGTGCAGCTCGAGATGGTCAACAACCGCGACTTCGACCTGATGTACGAGCGCCAGCGCAGCCCCGATCCCCTGCTGATGGACATGCTCTGGAACTCGGCCCACGACGTGGTCGGGGGATGGGCTTGGACCGGTTTTGTCGACGAGGAACTGGACCGGCTCGTAGGTCAGCTCCGGACCATCCCGGACCGGGAAGCCCGGTGCGAACTGGCGCAGGAAGCGCAGCGGATCATCATGGAGAACGCGCTGATGCTGCCTACCCTCAGCGAGCCGATCTTCTACGCCGTGTCAGACGAGGTGCGCGATTTCGAGCTGATGTCGGAGGGACAGTTCTACTTTGTGCACAATGCGAGGTTAGTGAGGGATTAGTGGCGGAGCTGGCCTTGGAGAGCCCCAAGGTGGCTTGAGCCCCCCTCTACTCGTACCTCAGCGACTCCACCGGATCCAGCCGCGCCGCCCTGCGCGCAGGCAGAATTCCAGCCACGAGCCCGATCGCCATGAGCATGCCGACGCAGATCGAGGCGATCGGGAGCGAGAGTTTCGGGTTCAGGATGTACTCCAGGGCCGGGTTGTCGCTGGGAAGGCTGTCTATGCCGATCACCAGGAGCGAGGCGATGGCGAGTCCGAGCAGGCCCCCGCCGACCGTGATGACGATCGCTTCCGACAGGAACTGGCTGACGATGTGCCGTCGGCGCGCGCCCACGGCGAGCTTGATGCCGATCTCCCGCGTCCGCTCACGCACGACGACATACATGATGTTCGCGACGCCGACCCCGGCGACCAGCAGCGTGAAGGCGCCGACCAGCCCCAGGAATACCTGGATGCCGTAGCCGATCTGACCCACCACCTTCTCATCCTCGATGAAGTCCCAGATGCTGAGCGCCCGCTCGTCCGCCGGATCGAACCTGTGCCGGCCACCGAGGACCCGGTACATCTCCCGCTTGGCGAACGGGGCGTCCGCGACGGTGCGCGGCCGCACGAGGAGGTGGCTCACGAATTCGTTGCCATAGATGCTCCGGAACGTCGAGGCCGGGATGATGGCGCGGTTCTCGTCCGGACCGTTGTTGCTCGAATCCTGGAACTTGGATTCCATCACGCCGATCACCCGGAAGGAGAGCCCGTCGAGCAGGACGGTCTGTCCCACGGGTGGCGTGTCGCCGAACAGGCGCGCCGCGATCTCGTCACCCAGAAAGAGCACGCGCCGCCTCTGATCCAGGTCGCGCTGATTGATGAACCGTCCGCCGGGAGCGGGGAACATGCGCCGCAGCTCGGAGAAGATCGGGTTCACGCCCTCCATGTAGGTCGTGGTCTGGTTCTCGCCCGCCTTGAGATGGGTCCTGCCGCGCCCGTAGGACGGGCTGCCGAACTCGAACTCCGGGACCGCACGCAGGACCAGGTCGAGATCATCTTCCCGCAGCCGTATCCGGCGTCCCTGCGCGAGACCCTCGTGCTCGAGGCTCGTCTGGCCGCCGTAGACCATGAAGATTCGCTCTCCCGCATTGAGCAGGCCCTCCGAAACCTGAGTTCGGAGCCCCCGGCCGAAGGCAAGCAGCAAAACGATGGAGATCGTGCCCCACACCATCGCGAAGATGGTGAGGAAGCTGCGGGTGCGGTTGGCCCGCAGGTCACCGAGAACGTCTGCGAGGAGGATCTTCCACATCGGTCAGACTGCGGGAGCAGGGAGCGCGACCGCGAGGGCGAGGACCACCCCGCGGGTGCGGCACGCCGGCGCTAGTGACGGAGGCATTCGACGGGATCCAGCGCCGCGGCGCGACGAGCGGGCAACCAGCCGGCGAGCATCGCGACGAACGCCAGCAGCGCCATCGTCACGGCGGCCACCTGGAGCGAGATCACGGGCGTGCCCACGATGTCGTTCATCGGGAACAGAGACACCACCTTCACAAGCCCCGCCGATACGAGCACGCCGAGCGCGGCCCCGACAGCCACGATGAGGACGCTCTCCGCGAGAAACTGCCAGAGGATGGACCTTCGGGTCGCGCCGACCGAGCGCTTGATCCCGATCTCGCGCGTGCGCTCGTGCACGACGATGTACATGATGTTCGCGACGCCGATCCCGCCGACGCTGAGCGTGAAGCTGCCCACGATCGCGAAGAAGAGCTTGAACCCGAGGAACAGGAAGCCGAACATGCGCTCCCATTCGGCCGTGTCCCAGACCTGAAGCGCGTCCTCGTCCCGTGGACTGAAGCGGTACTTCCTGCCCAGCACTTCGTAGACTCGCTCCTCAACCGCCTCGGTGCGCGAGGCGTCCGCCGTCCGGTAGACCAGGTTCGAGACGAAGCGCGAGCCGAAAAGAGCCGCGTGCGTGCTCGCCGGAATGAACACCCGGTCTTCGTCGCGCGAGTTGTAGGAGCTGTTCTGGATCTTGGGCTGGAGCACGCCGATCACGGTGAATGGCGAATCCCCGACCCTGACCTGTTCGCCAACGGGGTCCGCGTCGCCAAACAGGACGCGAGCGACCTCGTCGCCGAGGAAGACGACGCGGCGGCGCTCTTCCAGATCCCGCTCGTTGATGAATCGGCCGCCCGGCAGCGGGATGACGTTCCGCATCTCGCCATACACGGGATGAATGCCGGTGATATTGGGATTCACTCCGTTCCGGCCGCGGCGGACGGGGGCTTCGCGCGTCGAGTACTCCGGGCTGATCATCGTGATGTCGGGGATCTGGCGGGCCAGGATCCGGGCATCCTCTTCGCGCAACCGAATCGTTCGCCCCTCCCTGAACCCAGCGTGGGCCAGCGTGGTGCGTCCGCCGAAGAGCACAACGATCCGGTCGCCCAGCCCGTGAAACCTCTTGATGGTCTGCCGTTCGAGCCCGACCGAAAAAGCGAGCAGAACGACCACCGCCACCGTGCCCCAGGTGATCCCGAGTATGGTCAGGACCGTGCGCAGACGCTGGGCGGAAAGATCCGACCACAGTTGCCGGACAGCGTCGACCAGCCTCACGGCGTCTCCTCTGCCCGCGGCCCTAGGTGATCTCGCGCCGCGGGGGCTCCATGACGCGCTCGCCCTCCGCCAGGCCGTCGAGCACCTCGACGCTGATCCCGTCGCTGAGACCCGTCCTGATCTCGCGCTCCTCGGTCTCGTCGGGTCCCGTGCGAACCGTCACGAACGCTCCCTCCTCCTCGAACCTCACCACGCGCTCCGGGATGATCAGGATGTCCGAGCGGCGCTCGATGATCACCTGGGCGTTCGCCGAATAGCCCGCTCTCAGCAAGGTGCCCTCCGCGGGCAGGACCGCGATTTCGACCGGAAAGATGGTCGCGTTCTCCTCGTCGCGTCCCGTGAGCGAAATCCTCGTCAGCCGCCCCTCGACGCGCGTGTCGGGAAGCGCCCCGATCGTAACTTCGACCGGCATTCCCTCCGCCAGCCGGCCCACGTCGATTTCATCGACCGTGCCGCGAAAGAGCAGTTCGTCCATCTCGGCCATCGTCATCAGGACGGTCCCTTCCTGGAAGGTCGTGAGCGGGACCACGGGATCTCCGATTTCCACCATCTTCTCGAGGATGAAGCCCTGGATGGGGCTCTGGATGACCGTCTCCACGGCCTCGTCTCCGATGGTCACGCGGCCTTCCGAGAGCAGGGCCAGGCGCTCCCGGGCGATCTGGAGCTGGAGCGTGACTTCGTTGAGCGAGTATTCGGCGTCCTCGAACTGCTCTTCCGACGCGAGGTCCTGGTCGCGCAACGCAGCCAGCCGATCGCGGCGCCTCTCGAGTTGCTGCAACTCGATTTCGCGCAGTTCGATGTTGCGACGCGCCTCGACCAGCTCGATCGGCGTCGGGTTGGGCTGGACTTCGAGCAGAGGCTCACCCTGCCGGACGTATTGGCCGGGCTCCTTGAACATCCGCCGCACGACGCCCGCGAGCTGCGACTTCACGCTCACTTCGACGAGCGGTTCGATGCGTCCGACCGCGAGGGCGCGGTCCACGATCTCACCCCTCTCCACAGCGACGGTGTCCACCTCGGTCTCGGCACCGCCCGCGGCCGCAAGCACTGCGAACACCGAGGCGCCCAGGCCCCCGACCACGATCGTGCCGACAACTACCTTTGCGCCCCTGCTCATGCGACCGGTGCCTCCCGCCTGATTCGCGCCTGAAGCGGCCCGCCCGTCCTATGCGGGAGGGCTCGCGCACTCTGGAAGGCGTACGGAAGTGCCCGGTGGGTTGGTTTCGCTCGCGCTAACGCACGGGCGCGGTGCGACTGCGCGTCCGCTGCCGACCCTCAGCGAGTCGATCTACGGTTGGCCCTTCTCCTCCATGATCTGGATCAGGTTGCCGCATGTATCGTCGAGAACTGCGGTAATGACGGGCCCGAGGTCGGTTGGCGGCTGAACGAAGCGCACGCCGCTTGCCACGAGGCGCTCGTACTCGGCTTCGACATCATCGACTGCGAAGCCGGTAAACGGGATCCCGTCCTCCACAAGGGCCTTCTTGAACGGGCGCGCTGCGGGATGGGCATCGGGCTCGAGCACCAATTCCGTTCCCTCGGGCGCTTCCTTGGATACCACGGTGATCCAGGAGTGCTCTCCGAGAGGGATGTTGTGCTTCAACTGAAAGCCCAGCGTTTCCGTGTAGAAGCGAAGCGCCTTCTGTTGGTCGTCTACCATGACGCTGGTCGCGCTGATTCTCATTTCTCGATGTCCTCGTCGGTTGAGTGTGAAGTGTGCGGGTCTGGTGAAGTGTCCCGGTCTTGTGAAGCGTCCTGGTCTTGCGATTCGTCCCGGTCTGTCGAGATCGGCCAGCGCTCCCCGATGCCCTTCAGCGGCGCGCCCTCGAACCAGTGGAGCTTCGACCTCCCTTCGCGCCTCGTGCGAATGAGGCCGGCGGATTCCAGGACATCCAGGTGTTGGGAGATCGCCTGCCGCGAGGAGCCGATGCCGTGTTTCATGATCAGGCGCGCGCAGAGCTCGAAGAGCGTTTGACCCGACCGGTCGACGAGTTCATCCAGGATGGCCCGCCTGGTGGGGTCAGCGATCGCGCGATAGATGTCCACGTACCAGGGTTACGCAAGTGTTCGCTTGCATGTCAAGGCTTGATGATACGCAAGCATGGGCTTGCATGTCAACTGGGCAGACGTTCCGCGTCGCTGGTGCGGATCTCCACCCGAAACGGCGCGTCCGGTGCTCACGGCGCGCCGCACAGGATCGCCATCAACCTCCGTGTTTTCCGAAGAACTCGTGCATCCGCTCGGCGGCCACATCCACGTGCGCTTCGTCGTCGTACAGCGAGACATGGGAAGCGCCCGGCACCTCGCAGAGCTCCTTCGGATCGGAGGCGGCGTCGTAGTAGCCTACCGTCAGCGGGCCGGTGTCTGCCATCGCCAGCTCGCCATAGATGCCGAGGTAGGGGGTGTACAGGTACGGCGCATACGTCATCGCGTCGGCCAGCATGGGTGCCTCGAGCATGAATCCCGGCGACATGTGACTGTACCCGGGATAGGTCTCCGCGCCCGCCCGGGGGGTCATGTAGTAGTCGTATCCCTCGGCCTGAGTGGAGTTCGGCGCCAGCGAAGCGAGGTCCAGAGTCTCGAACCCCAGCGCGTCCACATAGTCGATCTCACCGGTCTCGTAGTACTTCTGGCGAGCCGCATTCGCCCCCGCGATCAGGGCGGTAACGGTCTCGCGGTCCAGGGTCTCGAAGTAGCTGGCCTTGTTGCTCATCATCCCGCAAACGGTGGCGACCGCGTTGAGGCGCTTGTCGGTGGTGGCGACGAGCGCCATGTAGCCTCCCGACGCGCAAACGCCCAGCCCGAAAACGCGGCTGCGGTCCACGAACGGCAGCGCGCACGTGAAACTGATCGCATCGCGGATGCCTTCCATCTTGATGAACGAATGCTCGTTGTTTCTGACCCCTCCTTCGCTTTCCCCGTAGCCCAGGTGATCGAACACCAGCACCGAGTAGCCGCGCCGGGCCAGTGCCCTGCCGTAGACGGCGCCCGTCTGTTCCTTGATCTGGTTGAAGGGACCGGAAAAGACGACCGCCGGAAGAGGCTTCGCAGGGTCGAAGTCGCCGGGAAGGTACAGGTGTCCCGCGAGTGCGTGGTCCTGGCTGGAGAAGACGAGGTCGTTCCGGCCGGGCGAGAATGTTCGCTGTGTCATTTCGGGCTTCCTCGGTTGGTGTGAATGCCGCAGGGGCAGGTGTGTAACCTGAAAGATACCTGACGCGGCATCATGCCTGGAAGACCTGATCCTCTCAAATACTTGCCTAATCGTCTCACTTCCGCTATGATTAGTTCTTGCCTGTCATCTCCTCGATCCTCCGTTCCACATGAACGATCCCTCTCTTCGAGAGCTGTTTCAACGCCTCGTCGCCACGGACGGGACGGTGACAACGCCGCTCGATGGCGTCACCCTTTTTCGTGCGAGCCGACCGGTCCCGAGACTTCCGGGCATCTACCCGCCGAGCGCGTGCATCGTCCTGCAGGGAACCAAGCGCGCGTTCTTCAACGGCGCGGCCCATGTGTACGATCCGAGCAGGTACTTCTGCAGTGTTATTCCGCTGCCGGTGGAGGGCGATGTTCCGCAAGCCTCGGCGGAGGAACCGCTGTTGGGTATGCTGGTCAGCTTCGAGACCCGCACGGTGGCGGAAGTCTGTCTGGCCTTCGAAGCGGCTGATGGGGTCCAGGTGTCATCGGGCGCCGCCGACGACTTCGGTGGCTTTGGCACAGTGCCCTGTGACCCGGCATTTCGCAGTGCGGTCAGAGGGCTGCTCGAGGCGTTGGCGGATCCGGTTCTCCTCGCGGTTCTCGGCGGGGCTCGACTCCGCGAGCTGCTGTTCACGATGCTTCGGGGCCCGGCCGGCCCGATTATTCGCGGCCACCGCAGACCACACCGACGCATCGCCGGCGTGCTGCAACACATTCGGGAGCACTTGGCCGAGTCCCTGTCGATCGACGAGCTGGCGCGCCGGGCGGCGATGAGCAAAGCGGTCTTTCACCGGCGCTTCAAGGCCGCGACCTCGCTTTCTCCGCTCCAATTCGTAAAGGCGCTTCGGCTCAACGAGGGAGCCAGACTCATCGCGCAAGGCGCGAACGTGAGCACGGCTGCATTCCGGGTCGGATACTCCAGTCCGTCGCAGTTCAGTCGGGAGTTCCGTCGCCAGTTCCGCCAGACGCCGCGCGAATGGCGGCGCACGGCGGCCCCTCTGGGACTTGCGGGCATGACTGCATCACTTCCGGGCATCTGAGCCGGTCTTTCCGCTGTTGGAGTGCAGGCGAATCAGATATCGCCGCGGATCACGGCACAAGGCGCGACGTTCTCCGTAGGCACGGAGAAAGGCCAGCGTCACGGGAGGACGTGTGAGTGATCTGAGAGTCGAGTATCCGGGCGCGGGGGCGGGGACGGGACCTGGGGCGGCCACGGGACGAGGGGCGGGGACCGGACCTGGGGCCGCCACCGGACCGCAGCCGACGAACCGGCGCGGCCGGCCGAAACCGCGGCGTTTCCTCCGGAGATTCGTGCGGTTGGCTGTGACGGCCGTCCTGCTCGCGGTGTTCCCGTTCATCCTCCTCGTTCGTGGAGGCGTCTTCGCCTACCAGCAGTGGGGGCTGGGGGCATGGTCCTCGCTGGCCGTCTCGACCGCCGCCACCGCGCTGCTCCTGGCGTGCTACGCGTGGGCCGCGAGTCGGCGCCTGGGGGCAGGGAAGTGGCTCAGGAAGTTCGCGATTCGGATCGCGGGCCTCGGTGCCGCCGCGTTCGTGCTCTACTCGCTGGTGGTCATCGCGGGCGGCAACGTGAAGTCGGAAAAGGTGCGCGCCGAGTACTCGGCCCTTCATCCTTTGTTGCGGATGGGCGTGTCGGTCTTCGTCCTGGCGGACGCCGACGCCGTGATCACCGACGCCGACCGCACTCCGGACTTCTACGCTCGTGCCGGGCTCCCGGCCAACGAGTCTTCACTGCACTTCCGCCAGGACGACGGATTCGTGCACGCGCTGGATCTTCGCACCATCAACCGGCCCGAATGGCGGAACCTAACGGCGGAACTCGCCTTCCGGTCGATGGGCTTTCACACGCTCCGCCACGTGGGCACGGCCGACCACCTGCATGTGTCGTTGAGGTTGCCGGGGTAGAGTGCCCGTCAATCCCTGCGCTCAAGCGAATTCAGCGCGGCCACAAACTCCGACCAGGGCACCGGCTCTCCGTGGACGGGCGCTACGGTCGTCACCTCCAGCCTCATCCTCTCGATCTGGTTGTAGAAGCTCCGCATCGCCGGAAGCTGCGCCGCCCGAGGGGGCTCGTGCGTGTCGAAGAGATCCGCTTCGAAGGCGATGCCCTCCTCCGGCAGGTAGGCCATCAGCATCCCCGAGACGTGCCGCAGCGGCTGAACGTAGTAGACGCGAAGGATCCGGGAGTTGTCGGTGATCACATAGTTTTCCTGGACCGCCTCGTAGTTGTAGCCCTCGGCCAACTCCGTGGGTGGCCACATGGAGACGATGTCGGGCTCCACGGTGCGCGGCTCGTAGGCCAGCACGTCGGTGTTCAGGAAATCGAGATTGATCATGTGCGTGACGACCGTCGACCCGATGTGCAGGTAGGTCCTGAGCCCGCCGATGTGGTCGAAGTGCGCGTGCGAGGTGATGATCCAGCGGATCGGCTTTCCGGGTGCGAGACGGACGATCTCCTCGATGACCGCGAGGCTCCGCTCCTCGTTTCCCGGGGCCTCGAACACGGCAACGAACTCGTCGAATTCCACCATGTAGCTGTTCGCCGGGCTCCCGCCCAGGAGATAGACGCCGTCCGCCATCTCGGTGACGGTCACCTCCGTTTCAAACGACGCCTCCGCGACTGCCGGAGGCACGGGGCCCGGATCCGGGCACACATTGGGCTGCACATCCGGAAACCGGCCGCCGTAGCCGTTGTGACCCGTGCTCTGGCGGTAGAACTGCCAGTTGTCGTCCCAGCCATGGTGCGAGTGCCACGCGATCGGCCACTTCACGTCGCCGAAGGTCGTCTGTTCCGTCGACTCGTGCTCGATGTTGAAATCGCCGAGCGCGGGTTCGTTGACCGTGGTCTTGATCCGCTGGATCTGGTTCTGCGGATTGATCGTCGCGTCCACGCGATACTTGCCGAACATCGTGATCGCCACGACGTGCATCTTCTCGGGGCGGACCACGTTCCCGTCCCGCCCCTTCTCGATCTGCTCCCAGCGCCAGAAGGCGACGGGATCGGCCCCGGGCAGGCGCGCGGCCTTGATGAAGCCGGGAGGATTGAGCCAGAGATCGAGCTGGTACAGCTCCGCGAGATCCGGCGGAACCGCCACGGGCTCTCCGTCCCCATCGATGTGCCAGGCATGGTCGCCGCTCACGACATGGGTCTGCCGCCTTTCCCGCTGAGTCGGCGTGCCCCCCTCCCAGCCCAGGCCGTACTTCCACGCGGCCGGACTGATGCCCGGTTCGCGGTCGAAGGTCTCGACGCTGGTCCGGGTCTCCCAGTCGATGCTTCGGGTGTAGTTGAACAGGTTGCCGATCCGCGGCCAGTCCACGTTCACGGCATTCTCGAACGTCTGACCGACGGCTCCGCTGTACCCGTTACCCGAAAAGGTGATGCAGCGGAGATTCGCTTCGCCGATTTCCTCGGCGGCAGCAGCCAGGAGGGGCCAGGGGTCGACGTATCCCGGCGGAAACTCCTGAGCCGCCGCAGAGTTCATCCACAGTGGCAGCAGAGCCAACGCCCCAAGAGTATTCCTGGCCATCTTTTCCTCCTCCCTTGGGCTGTCGGAACAGGATCCGTCGCGAATCAGGGTTATTGGTGGTCGAACGCACCGGGCAAATTGCGCGGTTTCGCTGCCGCGCAACAGGCAGTGGCCGCCTTGCGGTGGGGACCCCGGGGTTGGTCACTTGGGGCAGCTTGGTGTTGCGGACGACCAAGCGAGCGGACTAGATTGTTGTAAATCATGCTATGGAAAGACGAAATTGCAACAAACTATCTCTCGCGCCGCATTGACCACCCAGATCACCCGCGGCCTCGCAGAATCCCCCGCGGTGGCCCTGCTGGGTGCCCGCCAGGTCGGCAAGACCACGCTGGCCCGCGAGATCGCGGCGTCCTGGCCCGGCCCCGCCACCATCTTCGACCTCGAGGTGGCCACCGACCGGGAGGCGCTCGTTCGGACTCCAGCCCGCTTGCTGGGGCACCGCGAGGGACTGGTCGTGATCGACGAGGTGCAACGCCTCCCGCAGCTCTTCGAGACCCTCCGGCCCGTGTGCGACGACCCGGAGCGGAAGGCGGTCTTCCTGCTCCTGGGCAGCGCCTCCTGGGATCTGGTGAAGGGAGTGTCGGAGTCGCTGGCGGGGAGAATCCTCTTCGTGGACGCGACCGGCTTCTCGCTGGAGGAGGTGCAACCGAACTCTCTCGATCGGCTTTGGATGCGCGGCGGCTTTCCCCGAGCGTATCAGGCCCGCTCGGCGGGTGCCTGGACGCGATGGATGGAGTCGTTCTCGCGAACGTTCCTGGAGCGTGACATCGCGGGACTGGGATCGACCGTCTCGCCCGCCGCGCTCGGCCGCTTCTGGAGAATGCTGGCCCACGTGCACGGCCAGACCTGGAACGCCTCGCGCCTGGCGCGCTCCATGGACACGGACGCGCGAACCGTCAACCGCTACCGCGATCTCCTGGAGGGCGCGTTCATGATCCGCGTCCTGCGTCCCTGGTTCGCGAACCTGGGCAAGCGGCTGGTGAAGTCACCCAAGGTCTATCTGCGCGACAGTGGGATTCTGCACTTCCTCCTCGGCCTCGAAGAGAGCCACGAGCTCGCCGTGCATCCCGCGTACGGGGCGAGTTGGGAGGGTTTCGCCCTGGAGCAGACTCTGATCGCCCACGGCCAGCGCGACGCGTATTTCTACGGAACCCAGCGAGGGGCGGAACTGGACCTCCTCCTGCTGCGCCGGGGCCGACGGTGGGGCTTCGAGTTCAAGTGCACGGAAACGCCCCGCACCACGAAGTCCATGCGCGTCGTCATGAACGATCTCGAGCTGGCACATCTCTGGGTGGTCTATCCCGGCAACCGTGAGTTCCCGGTCGCGGAAGGGATCACTGCGTTGCCGCTGACGCGGATTCGGGGCCCCGATTCGTTCTTCCGGACCGAGGCGGTGTGAAGGATGTCCGAATCCGCCACCTACGTCGCCGTCGTGAAGGACGAGTGCGAGACCTGCCACCTGGCGGTGCCCGTCCTCGCCGAGATCCACCAGGCCGGCCATCCGCTGACCATCTGCTGGCAGGACGACGGCGCCTTCCTGGGCCCCGGGCTCGCCGCCGCCACCGTGGACGACCGCGCCCTTGAGCGCTCCTTCCACCTCGCCGTCGAGACGGTGCCGACGCTGATCCGGCTGGAGGGCGGTGCGGAAACCGGCCGCACGGTGGGCTGGAGTCGCGAAGACTGGCGTGCGCTCACGGCCATCCCCACGCTGGGCGCGGGACTGCCGCTCCACCGGCCCGGCTGTGGCTCCCGTTCGGTGGAGCCGGGGGTCGGGGAGGCCCTGCGGGTGCGCTTCGGCGAAACCGGAATCCGCGCCCGCACGGTCGAGGTCGCGCCCGGCGCCGACGCAATCGAGGCGTGCTACGACCGCGGCTGGAGCGACGGCCTCCCGGTCGTCCCGCCGACGCCCGAGCGCATCCTGCGCATGCTGGGCGGCACGCGCCGCGACCCGCACGAGATCATCGGCCGGGTCCCCCCCGAGCTGGCGCCCTGCACCGTCGAGAAGGTCGCCATCAACGCCGTCATGGCCGGGTGCCGCCCCGAATACATGCCGGTCGTGCTGACGGCCCTCGAGGCTGCCCTGGACCCGGGGTTCACCCTGCACGGCGTCACCTGCAGCACCTGCTTCTCGAGCCCGGTGATCATCGTCAACGGCCCCATCGCGAAGCGCATCGGCATGAACTCCGGACTCAACGCGCTCGGACAGGGGAACCGGGCCAACGCCACCATCGGCCGCGCGGTGAACCTCGTGGTCCGCAACGTGGGCGGAGGGCGGCCCGGCGAAATCGACCGCGCGACGCTGGGCTCTCCGGGCAAGTACACGTTCTGCTTCGCGGAGGATGAGGGCGACGATGGCTGGGAACCGCTGGCCGCCTCGCGCGGAATAGCTGCCGGAAGGAGCGCAGTGACGGTGTTCGCCGGCGACGGAATCCAGGGCGTGACCGACCAGAAGGCGCGCGCGCCAGGCGAACTCACCCGCTCCCTGGCCATGGGGCTGCAGGCGGTGGGACACCCCAAGCTGTGCGAGTGGGCGGCCGCCGTTCTGGTCCTGTCACCCGAACACTACGCCATCTACCGTGAGGCGGGATGGGACCGAGCCCGGATCACCAGCGCGCTCCACGACGAGTTGCTGCTCCCGGGCGAGAAGGTGGCCGCGGGCGCCGACGGCGTCGCCGAGGGAATGCCCCCCTCCCGCGCGGGCCAGCGCATCCCCAAGTTCCATCCCGGTGCCCTTCTGCTAGTGCGCGCCGGGGGTCCCGCCGGGCTGTTCTCGGCCGTCCTGTCGGGCTGGCCGGGGGGTCGCCTGTTCGAGGAATCCCACCCCGTCACCAGAGAGATCACCGAATGACCGAATCCGCCGTCACCCTGCACGACCCCACCTCCGAGACCGCGCCCGCAACGCGCCCGCGGCGCAAGCCCCCTGCGTCGCTGCACGGCAGGACGGTGGCGCTCTTCGACATCGGCAAGTCCCGCGCCGACGAGTTCCTCGACTGCCTCGAGACACGGCTCCACGCCCGGGGCATCGCCACCGCGCGCTTCGCGAAGCCGACCAACGCCAAGCCCGCCACGAACGCGATCCTCGACGACATCGCCGCCGGCGCCGACGTGGTCGTGGAGGCGCTCGCCGACTGAGGGTCGTGCGTATCGTGCGGTCTGCACGACATCAAGGCCCTCGACGATCGCGGCCTCCCCGGCCTCCTGATCGCCACCACCGCCTTCCGCGAGGCGGCCTCCTTCCAGATCCCCTCGCTCGGCTTCGAGCCGGAGATCGTGTGGGTGCCCCACCCGGTCCAGAACCGCCGCCCCGACGAACTCGATCAGCTCGCGGAGGATGCGGTGGATGCGGTGCTGCGGAGGCTGATTTCCGGGGATGAGGGGTGATACTATGGCGCGGACAGCGATGATACTATGCGCCTTCCGTCAACGGATCTCGATCACCCTGCCAGCCTCGGGATCTCCCAACTGCTGGCGCACATGCCGCAGCGTCTCGGCGTAGAATCGCCCAAGCTCGTCCTCCCGTGCCCGAACGTCGGTTACCATGACGCCGAGGTAGATGATCGGGCCGGGCTGGTCCGTGGCCGCGAAGAACTGCGGTTGGATGATCCCGGCGGAAACGATCCGATCGTACTCGTGGAGCGATTCCTGAAGGGAGTACGTGAGCGAGAGCGTGGAGAGAATGGGCAAATCGAAGTGCCGCACGGCTTCGGTCACGCTGGCCAACTCCCACGCCGTGCTCCTCAACGGCGTGAGCCCGAGTCCTTCGGGCAGTGCTCCGCTGATCGAGATGCTCTGGCGTTCGCCTCTTTCGGCAGCCCGCTGATTCTCGACGAGCTCCGGCAGGATCCGGTCGTGATAGGCCATGCGACGGTCGAGGGTGACCGTGTTCTCGGCGATTTCCGCGGCCAGGGCGTAGAGCGTCTCGTTGACGAGTCGGCGGTCGTCGATGGAGGTCATCCACTGATCGAAGCCGAGGGCGACGAGAACGCCGACCACGATCACCACGAACTCGAGCGCAAGACGGCCGAAGGGGATGCGATGGGTCACGCGGCCTCCACCCCGTGCGTCGCCGGGGGAATCGGGAGGCCCGCTTTCGTCGTCGGCCTCACGCGGCGTCTGCGTTTCCTTGGAACTGTCGTCCGGCATTAGCTGCAAGCCTTTCGGGGGTGGACCTGGAAGCAACGGAACCCGTTTGCACGCTTGATCGTACCGCAGGTATCCTCGGGTGGCATCAATTTCACCACAAGCAGGACGTTCGCCATGTCGCGTTGGAAGAGGGTTATCCGCGGTGTCCTCGGGATGGGGCTGACCTTCGGCGCCATCGGCGCGGCGTTCTTCTCTCTGGTCGCCCTGGTGAGTGCGGTGTTCTTCCCCGGCGCCGAGGATGAGTTGGGCTTCATGATCGTCGCGGGCGCCGTCTGGGGCGCCGGGATCGGCACGAGCTTCTCGGCCATCCTGGCGATCGCGGCGCGCGGCCGCTCGCTGGACGAGCTTTCCTACTCACGGGTCGCCTCGGTGGGCGTGCTGGGCGGCCTCCTGCTGGCAGGACTCGTTGTGGGCGGCAGTTGGGGGGACTGGCCCAACGGCGGCGCCATCGTCCCGTTCAGCATTCTGCCGCTCCTCGGTGCGGGAGGAGGCGTGGCCAGCCTGCTGGTCGCGCGCAAGGCGGGGCGCGCGTTGGGGTCCGGTGAGGAGACGGGGTCGCTTCAGGAAGGATGAGGGGTTCGACTCGTCGGTTGCGGTAGCCGCAAGTCCGTGGTGGGGGCGGCCAAGCGATTCCGTTCTGTGCCGATCACCCGCTCGATCACCTTCGATTCCGAAGCCTCCGAGGCGTACGCTGTCTATCTTGGTTGACGGATCCGCAAGGGATGGGATGATTGCAATGGCAGGAGCAGGATGATTTGGGGCTCGCAGTACAGGGCAAGGAGTTCCAGGCCGAGATCCGATGTCCTGGCATCCGCTCCGCACCGGCCTTCGTGGGCGAGCCGGAGGGCATCTATCTGCACGTCTTCGAAACCCTTGAGGAGCCCAGAGAGGTGATGGGGGCCTTCATCGAGCGCTACAACAACGGTTGGCTCCTCCAGCGGCACGGGTACATGACCCCGGCCCGTGCTTGCCAGCAGTTCAGCCCCAAGGCGGCCTGATGCCCACGCCATCCACTCATCCATACAACCGGGACCGGCACCAATGAACCTGGAGGTTCTCTTAGTCGGCGGGATCCTCGCAGCCGCAGTGGTCCTCTTCGTCACCGAAAAGGTCCGGGTGGATCTGGTGGCGTTGATGGTGATGCTGGGGCTCGTGGTGGCAGGCATCCTCGATGGCGAGGAGGCGATCATGGGCTTCGCCAACGAAGCGGTCATCACAATCGCTTCGGTCCTGGTCCTGAGCGGAGCGCTCGCGCGGACCGGGGTCGCTCGTTTCATCGGCCAACGGGTTCTGGCGGCATCGGGTAGTGGAGTCGGCCGTCTCACTGCGGTGATGATGGCCACGGTGGGCCTCTTGTCGGGAATCATGAACGACATCGGGATCACCGCCCTCATGCTGCCGGTGGTGCTGGACATGGCCCGCCGCATAGGGACGCCGCCATCCAAACTGCTCATGCCGCTGGCCTTCGGATCCTTGCTTGGCGGGATGACGACCTTGATCGGAACGGCGCCGAACATCCTGGTAAACGGGGCGTTGCGGGATGCCGGGCTTGAGCCGTTCGGGATGTTCTCGTTCACGCCGGTCGGGTTGACGGCGCTTGCTGCGGGAATCCTCTACATGACCTTCCTGGGGCGGCGGCTGTTTCCGAACCGGGATCCGAAGAAGGAATCGGCTCCGGCGGATCTGGGGGGACTCTACGGCCTGGGTGGCCTGGTCGGAATGCTGAAAGCGCCCAGGCATTCGACTCTGGCAGGCAAGACGTTGCAGCAAAGCCGGTTGGGCCAGGCCCTGGGTCTGAACGTGGTCGCCGTGCAACGAAGCGGGCAGATGATCCTCGCTCCCGGCCCGGACTTCGTTCTGAGCGGGGGAGACGAGATGGTCGTTGAAGGAACCCTGGAGCGGTTCGAAGGCTTGCGCGCATGGAAGCATCTGGAGATCGAGTCGAGAGATCGGGCTCTTGAGCGGATTACAGATGCCTCCGTCGAGGTAGCGGAACTGGAGTTGGCGGAAGGTTCGCCGCTGATCGGGCAGACGGTTCGAAAGGCGAATCTGCGCCAGACTCGTGGCCTGCATGTTCTCGCAATTGTGCGGGGTGATCGGGTACATCGCACGGGATTGCGACTGATGACTCTTGCTGCAGGGGATCGCCTGGTGGTCGCGATGAAGAGCGGGCGACTCGCCGCGCTGGAGGGGGACAAGACCTTTGGAGCGATTCATTTGCTGTCGGCAAGAGACCTGATTTCCCACTACCAGATGGAACGCAGGATTCAAAGCGTCAGAATCTCGGATGAATCGCTGCTGGCCGGTCAACTGCTCGCGGAAACCCGGCTGGCCGATGCGTTCGGCCTGACGGTTGTGGGCATCCTGCGGGCTGATGAAGAGCTTCTCATGCCGGATCCGGATACAATACTCGAGGGAGGGGACGTTCTCCTGCTCCGGGGACGAATCGAGGATCTCAGGATCCTGCGGGCGCTCCAGGAATTGACGGTGGGCGATAATCGTCCCCTGGACGTGAGCCGACTGGAGTCCGACACCGTCGGCCTGGCCGAGGCTTCGCTATCTCCACGCACGACATTCGCGGGAAGGACAATCGAGGAACTCAATTTCCGTGAGAACTACGGTGTTTCCATCCTTGCGATATGGCGGAATGGAGAAATATACCGGAGTGGGCTCCGGCAAATGAAACTGCTCCCGGGTGATGCGTTTCTGCTTTATGGCGACAGGAACAAGCTCGCGCGCCTGGTGGAAAACCCGGACTTCCTCGTCATGACCGAAGGAGCGGCGGAGGTGGTGCGAAGCCGGAAGGCTCCAGTCAGCGCCCTGATCATGGCAGGCGTCCTGACCGCGGTGGTCTCGGGCCTTCTGCCGATCTATGTCGCGGCGCCGATCGGAGCGGTCCTGATGGTGCTGACGGGTTGCCTCAACATGGAAGAGGCCTATCGGTGCATAGAGTTGAAAGCAGTGGTCCTGATCGCGGGGATGCTCAGCCTGGGACTGGCGATGCAGGAATCCGGAACTGCCGCGCTGGTGGCCGAGACGGTGTTGGGGTCCATAGCCGGCTTTGGTCCTCTGGCAGTGGTGGCGGGACTGTTCCTGATCACCGCTCTTTCAGCTCAGGTAATGCCGACTGCGGCGGTGGCGGTACTCATGTCGCCCATTGCACTCAGCACCGCCGCCAGCGAAGGGTTCTCGCCTCAGGCTCTGATGATGACGGTGGCGATAGCGAGCTCCTGCGCCTTCATGAGCCCGGTGGGACATCCGGTCAACTTGTTGGTGATGGGTTTCGGCGGATACCGGTTCGTCGATTTCATAAAGGCGGGATTCCCGCTGTTCCTCCTGGTGTTTGCGGTGGTCTTGACCGTGCTCCCGCTCGTATGGCCGCTGGTGCCGGGGGGATGAAGGCGGACCGGCGCGGCCATGGGACGCGGGAGCGGGCTCTGCAAGTCCTACGTGGCAGGTTCGAGCGGATGCCGGTGTCCGGTCACCCGAAACTTGAAGTTCCTGTCGGGGCACGTCTTGGGCAGTGAACTCAGCTTGAGCCGGTAGTCGCGGGGCACCAGTTCGAGTTCCAGGTGACGGGCGACCAGCAGCAGGTTGGCCGCCATCTGGAACCGGGTCCAGCCTTGTCCCCCGCAAACGTGCGTGCCGACGCCGAAGGGCACGTAAGCGCCGGTCTGCCGGTGCTCGTTGCGGGGCTCCGCATGGCGGTCGATGTCGAACGTTTCCGGGTCCGGGAAATACTCCTCCATGTAGTGGGTCGCGGGAAACGCGACCAGCACCGTGCTGTGCGCCGGCACCTCGATCCCCTCGACTTCGAACGAGTTCATCGCCGTACGCATGTGCACCGGTATCACCGGATGCAGCCGAAGCACCTCCATGGCGAACCGGCGGGTCGCGTCGGTCGCCGAGGCGTCGAGGTCCTCGGCGGCCGGGTCTCCGCCTTCGAACAGCGCGTCCGCTTCGGCCGCGATTTGCTTCCGGCAGCCCGGGTTCTTCAGCAGCTCGTAGACCGCGAACGCCATCGCGCTCCCGAGGTAGTGACCCGCGATGATCGGTGCGATGAACGCGAATCCGAGGTCGGTCTCCGGCAGGAACTGGGGATCGGCCTGGTGCAGGTCCATCAGGTCATCAACCAGATCGCGCCGCTTGCCCTCCCGCTGGCCCGGCGTGTGGGACGCGTGGATCCGGGCGTACAGCTCCAGCACGCGCTTCTTGTAGCGCCTCATTCGAGGCGTGCGCAGCATGAACCGGGGCAGCATCCGATGCCCGTGGACGAGCAGCGCCCGGTACTCGAACTTGAGCAGGTCGTCGAGGATGCCGGAAGGCTCCATGCTCACGCTGAGTGGGGCGATCTGTTCGCCGAGCAACCTCTGGCACGCCATCTCCCCCGGCAGCACTTTCCCGATGCCCCATCCGTCGAACGAGCGCCGTCCGAGTGCGAACACTTCGTCCAGCCGGTCCTTTACGACCGACTGGGAATTGCCGGCCCGCACGATCCTGCGCATGCGGAAGTGATCGGCTCCGTCCATGCTGGCGATGGACCGTGCCGTTCCCCACTCGGCCTGAAAGTCCTCCAGATAGTCCCGGGTCCGCAGGTGGGAACGCCCTTTCTTGGCGACCCATCGGTTGGTCTCGATGCCCGCGAGCACCACCATGTTGCGGCCCGGCACGTTGAGTCGGAAGACCGGTCCAAGCTCGCTGGCCGTTTCCGCCACGAACTTCGGCAGGTTGCCGGACCTGAACGACTTCGAGCGGATCATGTCCCAGAGGCTGACCCCGGGCATCGGACGGCGTCGCGCGGCGCGCATGCTCTGGGGGGGCAGGTAGGAGTCGCGCACGGCCATGGCGATCGCCCGCGCGATCAGGTCCATTCCGCTCCACAATTCGATGAGCCCCTCGGCTTCCTCGTATTCCTCGGGCTCCAGCATGGCCCGGAAACCGCCGCAGTAGTTGACAAGGCCGATGAGGGCCACGTCCCGTGGTTCCGGGACCTCGCCGTCGAAGAGCGCGCGGAAAACCCGGCTCTTGATCTCCTCCCCGGCCGTCCCGTCCACCAATGGGTAGTGGCCGGTTCGCGTCACCTTCTTGGACAGTGTCCAAAATCCGCCGGCCTCGGACTCGAAGATCCCCTTGTCCACCAGGCGGCGGATTGCCTCGTCACTGATCTCGTCAGCCCGCCGGGCGATGCGCTCGACCCAGTACCGCGGCGCACGGACCTTCTCTTCCCGGGCAAGCTCCTCCAGCGTGGGATCCAGCAGGGAATCTCCGGTTGGCGTGGGGTCGACCAGAACAAGCGAGTCCAGGTCGGCATCGACGCGGTTCTCCAGGCTGAGGTCCAGAAGTACCCCGCCCGCCATCGCGCAAGACATCCTCCACTCGGGGATGGCCACGAAATAGCCCGACTCTTCGCTGTGTAGCAGCAGGAGCAGTTCTTCGGGAAATCTCATCACGCCCCTCGGGCCAATATCGGATTCGGCACCAATCTAAGGGATCAGTTCGTCACGTGCGATTTTTTTTCATGATCGACGCGCAGTTGCAAAGTCCATAACAACGACATCGTCGCGATAACCGGCGGCGAATGGCCGGGTCTGGTGGGCGGAAGCGCTGCGGCAGCGCGGCTATGGAACGGACTGCGAAACGGTCCAGCGCGTCGAGCCCCCTCCAATCCTCCCGGTGGCCGACTCCCGACGAGAACCTCATATTCCCCGCATGAAACATCGACCAACGACCGCATCGTCACCTCGGCCCGAAGCCGCAGCCCTTTCGCGCAACTGCGAGCCCCGGTCCGCATCCAGCCTCCCCCGCCTCCTCGCCGTCGCGTTCGTCCTGCTGGGCTCCGCTGCGTGTTCCTCACGCGGGGAGGACGCCGCATTCCCCAGCCGCCCCATCGAGATCGTCTCCTGGGCGACCCCCGGCGGGCCCTCTGACCTCCTCTCGCGGGCGCTGGCCGATGCCGCGCCGCCGCACTTCGGCGGGCAGCGCGTGACCGTGATGACGCGGCAGGGCGGGGCCGGGGCCGCTGGCATGCAGTACATGCAGGGCCGCGCGGGGGACCCCCACGTGCTGGGCGTGTTCACGGCGAGCGGCACGGTGAACATGGCGACCGGGCGGATCCCGTTCGCACCGGAGGACTTTACGCCCATCCTCCGGATCCAGATCGATCCTTTCCTCGTCGCGGTGCGGGACGACAGCCCCTTCCGCACGCTGGGAGACCTGTTCGAGGCCGCCCACGCCCGGCCCGGCGAGGTGTCGGTGTCCGGGTTCGGGGCCGCGTCAGCCCATTTCCTCGGCTTCGCCCGGCTGCGGGCGGCGGCGGAGGATCCGGATATCCGCTGGATCGCCTACGAGGGGTCGGCGGACGCGGTGGTCGCGGCGCTCGGCGGCCACACCGACGCGGCGCACACGAACTACAACGTCGTGCGCGAGCACCTGCGCGCGGGGACGATGCGCGTGCTTGGGACCGCGATGCCCGTCGAGGCGCTCCCGGACACCCCGAGCTATGCGGACCAGGGTTACGACCTCCAGCCCGTCCACTGGCGGGGGGTGGTGGGCCCGCCGGGGCTGGACCCCGGGACGCGGTCCGACATCCGCACCCGTCTCATGGCCGCGATCGACGATCCCGGGTTCCAGGAGTACATGGAGCGCGCCGCCCTCGAGTTCGCGACGATGGAGGATGCGGACGCGTTCGGGGCCTGGATGGCGGAGGAAGTCACGACCAGCCGAGACCTGCTGCGACGGCTGGGATTCCTGGATGGGTAGCCGCTCCGCGCGCGGGAGCCCTCCGCTGCGCCTCCTGACGGAGACGGGGCTGCTCGCCGCCATCGGAGCCGCGGTCCTGCTCGACTCGCGCGGCTATCCTCCTTCGCTCGCCGACGGTGCGCCGGGGCCGGCCTTCTTCCCCCGGCTGCTCGCGGTGCTCCTGATCGCCTGCGCGGCCTCGCTCGCGATCCGAGGCTGGCGCGGTGCCAGGGAGAGAGGGGCGGGCGATGGATCGGCTGGCGGCTCGGGCGACGAATCGGGCGTGGGGCGTTCCCGCGGAAACGTCTCTTCGGACTCTTCCGCGGGCGCCGCACGTTCCCGCGGAAACGTTTCCTCGGACTCCGCCGCGGGCGAGGGCACCGGGAGCCGAACCCCGCTCCTCGGAGTGTGGATCGCCGTAGCCTGGATCGCGACCTTCCTCCTCATCTGGCCGCCGCTCGGAACCGTCCTCTCGGTGCCGCTCCTCGTCGTGGGCCTCATGTGGCTGACGGGCGAGCGTTCGTGGCGGACGATGGTCTCGGTGCCGCTCGCCTTCGCCGGGTTCATCTACCTCGTGTTCATGGTCCTGCTCGGCGTGCCGCTGCCGACCGGGTTCTGACCGGGCGACGCGGCGCGTGACGGCCTTCCTCGACGGTCTTCTGACGGCGCTCCAGCCAGGGAACCTCGCCGCGCTGCTCGCGGGCAGCCTGCTCGGGGTGTTCGCGGGGGCGATGCCGGGGCTGAGTTCGACGGTGGGACTCGCGCTCGTCCTCCCGGTGACCTTCGCGCTCGACCCGACGCCGGCGCTCCTGATGATGGTCTCGATCTACATGGCGGCGGAGTACGGCGGATCGATCACGGCGATCGCGATCGGGGTTCCGGGCAGCTCGCCCGCGCTCGCGACGACCTTCGACGGCTACGCCATGACGCGCCGGGGCGAGGCGGGGCGCGCGCTGGGCATCTCCCTCTTCTCGTCCATGAGCGGGGGGCTCCTGGGGACGATTCTCCTGGTGCTGGCGCTCGGGCCGCTCTCGCGGGCGGCGATCGCCTTCGGGCCGGCGGAGTACTTCGGGCTCGGCGTGTTCGGCCTCTCCATCGTCGCGAACCTCGTGGGGCGCGATCCTCTGAAGGGGATCATCAGCGCGCTGCTGGGACTCGTCTTCTTCCTCGTCGGGCTGGACGTGCTCACGGGGGCGCCGCGGCTCACGCTGGGCACCAACATGCTCATGGACGGGCTCGGGCTGGTGCCGATGCTGATCGGCTTCTTCGCCATCGCCGAGGCGCTGAAGGCGGCCGCCGGCGGACGCAAAGCGACGGCGCCCGGGGCCGGCATCACGGGGGCGCTGCCCAAGGCCCGCGAGCTGTTCGGGCTCTGGCGCACGATTCTGCGCGGGTCCGCGATCGGCGGCGTGATCGGGGCCATCCCCGGCGCCGGGGCAACGATCGCCTCGATCGTGGCCTGGAACGAGGAACGGCGCGTCTCGAAGGACCGGGAGCGGTTCGGGACGGGGGTGCCGGCCGGCATCGCGGCGCCCGAAGCGGCGAACAACTCCTGCGTGGGCGCCGCCATGATCCCCCTTCTCGCGCTGGGGATTCCCGGGTCGGCCAGCGCCGCCGTGCTGCTCGGCGGCCTCACCGTGCAGGGCGTTGCGCCGGGCCCGCTGCTGATGGCCGAGCGCGCCGAGCTCGTCTACGCGCTGTACGCCGGGTTCCTGGTGGCGGTGCTGCTGATGCTGGCGGTGGGGCGCCTGGGGATCCCCCTGTGGACGCGCGTCGTGCGGCTGCGCCCGTCGATCCTGATGCCGCTGGTCGTCGCCATCTCGCTCGTGGGCGTCTTCGCCCTGCGCGGGAACGCGGCCGACGCCTGGGTGGCGCTCTTCTTCGGGGTCGTCGGCTTCGCCATGCTGCGCGCCGGATATCCGCTGGCGCCAGCCGTGCTCGGCCTCATCCTCGGTCCCATGATCGAGACCAACTATCGGCGGGCCCTGACGCTATCGTCGGGCTCGCACACCATCTTCCTCGAGAGTCCGATCGGCCTGGTGCTGCTCGCGCTGGCGGTGGTCAGTTTCGCGGCCCCGGCGATCAGGAACCGTCTCGTTTCCGGTAAACGACAGGCAAAGGAGCAAGAGTGAGCGCGACGCGCGCGGTCATCGACTTCATCCTCGAAACGAACATCCGAGACTTCCCGGAGCGGCTGCTGAGCGAGGGGCGGCGCTGCGTGCTGGACGGCACGGGCGTGATCCTCGCCGGGTCCACGGACACCTGCTCGCGCATCGTGCAGGACCAGATCGCCGCCCAGGGGGGGCACGCGGAGGCGACCGTCCTCGGGCTGCCCGGCACCCGCGCCCCGGCCCCGCTCGCGGCGCGCGCCAACGGCACGGCGGGCCACGCGATGGATTTCGACGACACGCAGCTCTCGAACGCCCCCGACCGCATCTTCGGACTCCTCACCCACCCCACGGTGGCGCCGCTCTCGGCGGGCTACGCGATGGCGGAACGGATCGGAGCCACGGGCGCCGAGTTCCTGGAGGCGTTCCTCATCGGCTTCGAGGTGGAGTGCAAGATCGCCGAGGCGATCGATCCCCGGCACTACCGGGAAGGGTTCCACTCGACCGCGACCATCGGCACGCTCGGGGCCTGCGCGACGGCCGCCAAGCTGGCCGGGTTGGAGGCGGACGACCTCGCCATGGCGCTCGGCATCGCGGCGAGCCTCTCGTCCGGGATCCGGCTCGGGTTCGGCACCATGACCAAGCCGCTCCACGCCGGACGCGCCGCCGAGAACGGCATCGTGGCGGTCGAGCTTGCCGCACGCGGGTTCACGGCCGGGAACGATGCGCTGGAGGCGCCGTGGGGCTTCTTCCGCGTGTTCGGCGGCGGCTTCGAGCCCGAGCGGCTGGTCGGCGCCTTGGGCGCGCCCTACACCTTGCTCGACCCCGGCGTGTCCGTGAAGCCTTTCCCCTCGGGAAGCCTCGGCCACCCCAGCATGGCCGCCATGCTCGAACTCGTGACCGGGCACGACCTCGCGCCGGAAGACATCGCCGGCATCACCTTCCGCGCCGGCCACAACATCCTGAAGCCCCTGCGCTATCCCGTCCCCACCAACGAACTGGAGGCCAAGTTCTGCATTCCCTTCGTCCTCTCGAGCATGGTCCTCCGGCGCCGGGCCGGAATCCGCGAGTTCCACGACGACTTCGTCCTCTCCGAGGAGGCGGCCGACATGATGCGCCGGGTGACGGTCCAGTTCGACGAGGCCATCGACGCGCGCGGCTACGACCGCATGCGCAGCGCCATCGACGTCCGCCTCCGCGACGGCACCGAACTCCACACCGAGGCCGACACCTATCCCGGCGGCCCGGAGCGGCCCCTGAGCCGGGAGCAACTGCACGCGAAGTTCCGGGACTGCGCGAGCCTCGTGATGGGCGATGTGGGCATTGATGGGGCGTTGGAGGCCCTTGAGCGGGTGGACGAGCTGGGGGATATCGGGGAGCTGGTGGGGGCGCTTTCGACGGAAAGCTAGATGGCGAAGGAGGCGCATAGCGTAGACCGTCGCCGGCGAGCGAGGGGATCCGGCACCCGGATAGTCGACCTTCAGTACTCGCATGATGCCGCCGAGGGATCTCAGAACCGCGGGCTTGAGAACCCTCCGCCGGTCTCGATGTCGGCGACGATCGAGCCGATCAGGTTGCCGATCGTCTTCTCCCCGCGACGCAACCCGTAACGATACAGCGCGCGCCAGCCCCGCGTCGCCAGCCCACCGCCTGCCGCTCCACCGGCAAGGAAGCCCAGTACCGCCACACCGGCCGCGATACCCCCGATCCCGAGGGCGGCGGCCGCGCCCGCGGCGGCAAACGCGCCACCGACACCGCTCAACGACGCGACCACCGCGGAGAAGCCGCCCCCGACCCACATATTGAGCTTGTGGCTGTGGATAAAGCTCCCGCGAACGGTCAACTCGGTCTCAGGCGGATCGGTGTCCACGCGCCGGAGGCTGAAAAGCAGCTGCTTGAGGTCGACGAACGCCATCTCGTACGCGAACGACTGATCTCCCGGGGTCGTCGAGTAGGAGTATGCGGGCACGTTGAAGACCAGTATGCCTCCGTCGAGCAGGTCGCCTCCGTGTTGATCGACAAGGCTCAGGCGGAACGGGTCCTCCGGGAGGATCCGTTGCATGGCGCGGTAGACCTCCTCCGCCGGTGCGTGGATCACCCGGGAGACCTCGAGCGCAAGCGGCGGTTGGCCCAGGAACCGGGCTGCCATCCTTGATGGCCGGGCCTGGCCTCCTTCGGCGAGCGCCCGATTGCGAGCCTCCACGAGCGCATGATCGACGAACGCCGGCGAGATTCCCGCTTCTTCGGCAGCGGCCCGGACATCCGCAAGGCGGTACCCTTCAACCTCCGGCGTGTCGGAGGGACGCCCCCGCGGAGCCGACTGCCGCGAACGCTCTTCGAGACGGCGAGCAGCCTCGGCCTGCAACTCGGCCGCACGGTGCCAGAGTGCGCGTGCCTCTTCTTCGGAAATGCGGGTTTCGTCCTGACTCACTCCCTTGTTCTCCGTTTCGAGATTCCGAGTTTCCGCTTGGAGCTGCCTGCGACGCCGATGTCGCTGGGGCGCGGTGATTCTCGCACGTGCCCATGCCGCACGGTAGTTTCCCGCCGGAAAAACCACCACCGCCACACGCCGGACTGCCGCCAAACCACGCATGTTCGCCAACTACCTCGCCGGACGCATAGCCCAGCTTGGGATCGTGCTGCTCCTGGTGTCGGTGGCGGTCTTCTCGATCATGCACGCCCTCCCTGGCGACCCCGTGCAGCTGATGCTCTCCGGGGCCGAGAGCGGATCGGTGACACCGGAGCGGCAAGAGCAATTGCGCGAGGAGATGGGGCTTAACGACCCGCTGTACGTGCAGTACGGCCGGTTCCTGCGGGGCGCGGTGACGACCGATCTGGGAACCTCGGTCCGGCTGCGCGCACCCGTCCTCGACCTGATCCTCGACCGCCTGGGCTCGACGCTCGCACTCAGCCTGGGCGGCATCCTGTTCGCCGTGATCATCGGGGTGACCACGGGCGTGATGGCCGCGCTCAAACAGGGCTCATGGATCGACGGGTTCAGCCGGGTGCTCGCCTACGCGGGGGTATCGCTGCCGCTCTTCTGGCTCGGTCTCCTGCTGATCCTCGTGTTTGCATTCTGGCTGCCGTGGTTCCCGCCGGCGGGCTCGGAGGGCCTCCGCTCGCTCGTGCTCCCGAGCCTGTCGCTGGGGCTTCTGTCCGCGGGGGTGATCGCGCGGCTGACGCGGGCCTCGCTGCTTGAGGTGCTGGTCGAAGACTACGTGCGCGCGGCGTGGGCGAAGGGCCTGCCCAAGCGGATCGTGTATCTGCGGCACGCGCTCCGGAACGCCTTCCTCCCGGTTCTTACCATCCTCGGGCTCCAGTTTGGGGCCATGCTCGCGGGCGCGGTCGTGACAGAAACGGTCTTCAGCCGCCCCGGGCTGGGCCGCCTGGTGGTGAGCGCGATTCTCTGGAAGGACTATCCGCTGGTACAGGGAATCGTCCTGTTCATGGCCACTGCCTACGTCCTCGTAAACCTGCTCGTGGACCTGCTGGCGGCCTGGCTCGATCCGCGCGTTCGGGACGCGACCCCGGCATGAGCATCGCGGGCCGCACGGTGACCCCGGCATGACGGTCGCGGGCCGGACCCTGACCCCGGGTTTCATCGCGGGGAGCTGCATCCTCGCGGGATGGGTGCTGCTGGCCTTCTTCGCCGCCTTGGGCTCGCCGCATGATCCGCTGGTCACGGTCTCGGGGGCACGCGAGGCGCCGTCCGCGGAGTTCTGGTTCGGGACGGACCGGCTGGGGAGGGACGTGTTCAGCCGCGTGATCTACGGCGCGCGGGTGTCGCTCATCCTCGGGTTCATCAGCGTCGTCATCGGCTCGGTGCTGGGCTCGGCGCTGGGGCTCGTGTCCGGCTACTACCGCGGCACGGTGGACACCGTGCTGATGCGCATGGTGGATGCGATGCTGGCCTTTCCCGGCATCCTCCTGGCCCTTGTCGTCATCGCGGCCCTGGGCCCTAGCATCACCAACGTCATGGTCGCGGTCGGCGTGTCCACGATCCCGCGCTACGCTCGCCTTGTGCGGGGGACGGTGCTGACCGTGCGCGAGCAGGAATACATCGACGCGGCCCGGCTCCTGGGCGTGCCGGACCTCAGAATCATCCTGCGGCACGTCCTCCCGAACACGGCGATCCCGCTGCTCGTGCTCTCGACGCTCGAGTTCGGACACGCGATATCGGTCGGCGCAGGCTTGAGCTTTCTGGGACTGGGCGCGCAGCCCCCGACGCCGGAGTGGGGGTTGATGGTTGCCGTGGGACGGGACGTGCTCGGGCGGGCGTGGTGGATTTCCACCTTCCCCGGGCTCGCCATATTCACCGTGGTCATGGCCACGAATCTCCTGGGCGACAGCCTGCAGGAGATGCTGGACCCGAGGCTGAAGGGGCGGTGAGCGCCCGACATATCTCCAGTAGACACCAGTAGATCATCGGTAAGTCATCAGTAGACACCAGTATGAGAGAAGAGGAGAATCATCGACCGTGAGCGACAGGTGCGTAGGAGTCCAGATCGGGCCCGCGAGCTTCGTGGACGAGGGCGTGGACGCCGTGCTGGACACGTTGCAGCAGCGCGTGGGCGTGAATGTGGTCTTTCTGGGAACCGTGAGCTGGCTCGGGCTCAAGATCGGGCGCAGCATCTCGTGGAAGCTCGACGGATGGCCCGACCACGGCGTCCCGGAGCCGCTCGAGGTCCAGGGCGGGTCTTATCTCGCGCATCATCCCGAGTTCTACCGCAACACCAGCGTCACCAACTTCCGCGCGCCGGACGAGGCGATGCGCGGACGGGACATCCTGGAGATGGTCGTTCCCGGTGCCCGGGAGCGGGGGATGAAGGTGATTCCGGAGCTGATGGAGCCCCTCTTCAAGTACGCGGGACACGGTTCGGCCAACACCGTGCAGATCCCCAACCTGGTGCAGCTCATGGAGGTGGACTACCTGGGCCGGATCGGTGGCGCCCCGTGTCTCGAGCATCCCGACTATCGGGGCTGGTGGCACGCGCTCATCGAGGATCACTGCCGGAGCTACGACATCGACGGCATCATGTGGTGCAACGAGCGCCGCAGCCCTCTGGACCAGCTCGTCACCGGGATGGCGCCGGGGTGTTTCTGCCCGCACTGCCTCGCGAGCATGGACCGGGCCGGGGTCGATGCCGAGGCCGCGCGACGGGCGTGCGCGGCGCTTCACGACTACTTCAGGAACGCGCGCGCGGGAGAGCGCTTCACGGACGGCGCGCTCATCACCGGCCTTCGCGTTCTCCTCGACAATCCCGAGTTCCTGCTGCTGGAGCGGCACTGGGTGGAGCGCAACAAGGACCTGGACCGCGAGCTCTACGGCCTCGTCAAATGGTGCGATCCGGCGCTCGAGTTCGGGCTCAACGTGTGGAACCGCAACCACTTCAACCCGTTCCGCAAGGCGCAGTGGCCGTGGGCCGAGACGAAGGACTACGCCGACTGGGTGAAGCCGATCACCTATCAGCATCAGTCGGGCGGCATCTACATCAACGAGATGACGCAGCTGCACGCGTCCCTTTTGCGCGACCTGGCGCCCGCGGAGCTGACGCCGATCATGTACCGGATTCTGGGACTCGGCGAGGCGCCGTGGGATGAGCTGCTCGGTGTGGGCATGTCGCCCGCGAGCTATGTTGGCGGGCAGTGCCGGGACACGATCGAGGCGCTGGACGGGGAGCTTCCGGTGCTGATGGGCGTCGGCGTGGACGCGCCCCGCTCCACCCCGGATCAGGCGGCCTGTACCCCCGAGATCGTCTACGAGAGCGTGCACGCGGCGTACGGGGCGGGAGCCGCCGGCGTCATCTACTCGCCCAACTACGCGAGCATGAAGCTCACCAACCTCGATGGAGGTGCCAGGGCGCTCGCGGAGCTGGGGATCTGAGGAGGAGAAACCATGCCCGAAGCACCAGCCTGGAAGTTCCAGCCGGTCCTGCAGGACCTGGCCCCGAGGGAACCCGCGTCGGTGACGCTACGGGGCCGGGTGATCACCGGGGTCGGGCGCGAGGTGATCGAAAACGGTCACGTGGCCCTCGAGGGCGGTGTGATCACGTCGGTAGGCGAGGGTGGTGGGGCCGCAGGAGATGGGCGCGCGGTGGTCGAAACGGGCGGGACCATCCTGGCCGGGCTGATCAACAGCCACGCCCACCTGGCCTGGGACGGCATACACGACCTGGCCGCCCAGTCGCTCGGAGACGCACCCGAGATCAGCGCCTACAAGGCGGCCGCCAACATGCTCGCCTGCCTGCGCGCGGGGATCACCCTGGTGCGCGACCTGGGCATGAACCGGAGCGGTTCCTTCGCCAAGCAGGCGGTGGAGCAGGGGGTGTTCGCGGGCCCGCGCCTGCTGATCGTCGCCGAGGCGATCGTCCAGACCGGCGGCCACACCTACTGGTGTTGCCGGGAGGCCACCGGGGCCGACGAGATGCGGCGCGCCGTGCGCGACCAGGTCAAGGACGGGGCCGACCTCATCAAGATCATGATGTGCCACGACCTCCTGGAGTTCACCGACGAGGAACTCGAGGCCATCGTCGACGAGACCCATCGCAGCAACCTTCCCATCACCGCCCACGCCACCTTCGACGCCTGCATCGAGCGCGCGGTCGACTTCGGCATCGACACGGTCGAGCACGGCGGCAGCATGTCCGACCGGACCATCGGCAAGCTGGTCGAGCGCGGGGTTCCCATCATCACCACCTTCTCGCCCGTCCTGCTCCAGTCGAAGCCGGAGATCGCGCGCAAGTACAACATCCCGGAATGGAAGATCAGGGAGCGCCAGCGGCTGGTCGCCGACAAGAGCCGCTACGACGGGCTGCTGAGAGCCGCGCGCGCCGGGGTGCGCATCGTGTTCGGGACGGACGCGGGGAGCCCTGCGGTGCGCCACGGCGTGGTGGTGCCGGAGATGGACTTCATGATCGAGGTGGGCGTGGTCGCCGACAACCACGCGGCCATCATGAGCGCGACCCGCGAGGCAGCGATCATGAACCGGCTCGATGACCGCATCGGGACCTTGGAGGAGGGCAAGGAAGCGGACGTGATCGTGGTGGACGGCAACCCGCTCGACGATCTCCGCGACCTGGAACGGGTGCAGATGACCTTCGTGCGCGGAAGCTGCCTTTACGCGCGACCGCCGGTATCGGCCGGGGCGGTGTGATGCGCGTTTGCCCCAGTCACCGACGCAGGGCGTGACTCCGATGCCCCAGGCTGTCCGCGAATCCCATCTGGCCGCCCGCGCGGTCAGCGTGAAATCGAGCTTCCGCACGCGGATGCTCAAGCTGTCCGCCGGCCTCGACGGCATCATCGCGCTTGGCCGGGGCGACCCCGATTTCGACACGCCACCCGACATCGTCGCGGCGGGGGCGGAAGCCCTGGCGGGTGGCTATACCCACTATACGGCCCCGCCGGGCCTCCCCGAACTCCGCGAGGCCATCTCCGGGAAGCTCAAACGCGACAACGGCCTCGACTATCCGGCCAGCCAGATCATCGTCACCAACGGCGTTCAGGAAGCGCTCCTCATCTCGATCCTGGCGCTGGTCGATCCCGGCGACGAAGTGGTGCTCCAGGCCCCGCGCTTCAACGCCTTCGACTACATGGTCAACCTGGCCGGTGGCCGGGTGGTCGAGGTGCCGACCCTGGAGGAGGACGACTTCGCGCTCAGGGCGGACGCCATCCGCGACGCCCTGACGGAGCGCTCGAAGCTCCTCGTCATCGCGAACCCGAACAATCCCACCGGCGGCCTTACGCCGCGCGAGGAGTTGGCGCGCATCGCATTGCTCGCCGAGCAGCACGATCTCCTCGTCATCTCCGACGAGATCTACGAGAAGCTGATCTTCGGCGGGCGGGAGCATGTCAGTCTGGGCACCTTCGGCAACCTGCTCGGCCGGACGGTCACGGTGAACGGCTTCTCCAAGGCGTACGCCATGACCGGGTGGCGCATCGGCTACCTGGCCGCGCCCGCGTGGTTCATGGAGCCCGCCGTCGAGATCAAGCACACGCTGAGCATCTGCACGCCTCCGGCCCTCCAGCGTGGGGCGCTCGCCGCGCTCGAGCGTGGAGACGAGGCGGTGGCCTCGATGCTGGCCGAGTACGAGCGGCGGCTCGACCTCGTACTTCGGAGCCTCGACGGCATGGGGATTTCGTATGGCCGGCCGGGCGGCGGCATGTACGTCTACGCCAACATCTCGAGCACGGGGCTCGACGCCGAGACCTTCTGCCTTGAGCTGCTGCGGCAAGAGGAGGTGATGGTTTTCCCGGGCACGATGTTCGCGGATCCCGCCAACCGGCACATCCGCATCACGCTGCTTTCGCCGTACACCTCCATGGAAGAGGCCCTGGGGCGGATGAAGCGTTTCGTCGAAAGGACGCGACAGTCGTGAAATCGGGCTCGCTTCCGCCGTGGAGCTCCTCCCCACGGGATGGGGCGCCCTGATGTCTCCGGCAGGGACCGAGAACGTGCGCGTGCTGCTAGTGGGCGCGGGCGTCCGCGGCGCCAAATGGGCACGCGTCATCGCCGAGGCCCCGGACGCGACACTGGCCGGCATCGTGGATCTTGACGAAGCACGTGCGCGGCGAGCCCGGGACGAGCGCGCACCCGACGCCCCGGTTGAACGCGACTTCGCTTCGGCCCTCACCCGCATCGGGGCCGACGCAGTCGTCATCGCCACCCCGCCTGACAGCCACCATTCCCTGGTGCGCCAGGCATTCGACCGGGGCCTCGACGTCCTCTGCGAAAAGCCCCTCTCGGACGATATGGACGAAGTCCTGGACCTCATCGCCAGGGCCGACGACGCGGGACGTCATCTCCTGATCGGGATGAACTTCCGCTACCTCCCGACGTCACAGCGGATCCGACACTACGCCCTGAGCGGCGACCTCGGCGCCCTCAGCTACGGGCACTTCACCTACCACCGCCAGCGGGACGGCAACCGCCACGACCTGAACGATTACGTGATGACGATGGCGCATCCAATGCTGCTGGAGCAGAGCATCCATCACTTCGACCTGCTGCGCTACTGTTACGACGCTGAGGTCGAGTCGCTGGTGTGCGACACCTGGCGGCCGTCGTGGAGCACCTATGAGGACGACTGCTGCGTCTCCGTGCTCTTCTGCTTCGAGAACGGAGTGCGCGCGAATTACCTGGGCACCTGGACCGCAGCCTGGAATCGCATGGATTTCCGCTGGCGCACGGAGTTCGAGGACGGGGCCCTGATTCAGCACGAGCAGTTCGAGGACCTGGTCCGCGTCGACTTCGATCGTGGCCTCGGACTCCGCGGCAGCAACTTCAAGGGAGACGCCGAAGCGGAGATCCCGGTCCCGGAGCCGCTCGCGCCGTGCACGGCGTTCATCGACGACACGCGCGAGCTGCTGGCCGAGTTCCTGCGCGCCGTCCGCGACGAAGCCGAGCCCGTGACCACCGCCCGCGATCATCTAAAGACGCTTCTCGTCGTTCAGGCCTGCATCGAGTCAGCGCAGAGAAGGGGATGGGTCGCGTTGCGTGAGATGGAGGAGCGCTTCCGCGTGTCCGCGCCGCCTGTCAACACCAACACGGGCGAGGGGCGCTCCGATGCCGATGCGGGCTCTGCTCGGCGACAGATCGCCGAGAATGTCGGGCGCTCCGATGAAGAAACGGGCTTCCCCTCATGACACCCGAGCCTCCCGGAGACATTTCCCTCGACCTGCTCCGGGTTCGTGGCCTCCATACGCGGTTCCTCTCTGACCGGGGCCTCGTGCATGCGGTCAACGACGTGAGCTTCTCCGTCCGCCGGGGCGAGGCGCTTGCCCTGGTGGGCGAAAGCGGGTGCGGCAAGACCGCCTCCATGCTCTCCGTGCTCCGCCTGCTTCCCCCGCACCGCACCCGCGTCCGCGCCGACGAGGTGAGCTTCAAGGGCCGGGACCTGCTGGGGCTCGACGATGAAGAGATGAGACGTGTGCGCGGACCCGAGATCGGGATGATCTTTCAGGACCCGCGCGCATCCCTCAATCCAGTGCTCACCATCGGCCGGCAACTGACCGAGAGCCTGGAGGTGCACCTCCGTCTGGGGCGCCGCGCCGCCCGCAACCGCGCCATCGAGCTGCTCGAATCGGTAGGGATCCCGCGCCCCGCCTCCCGGTTCGACGACTACCCGCACCAGTTCTCCGGCGGCATGTGCCAGCGGGTCATGATCGCCATCGCGCTGGCCTGCGAGCCCAGCCTTCTCATCGCCGACGAGCCGACCACCGCGCTGGACGCCACAATCCAGGCGCAGATTCTGGACCTGGTTTCCGAGCTGCGGGCAACGCGCGAGATGGCGATGATCTGGATCACCCACGATCTGAGCGTGGTGGCGAACCTGGCCGACCGGGTCGCGGTGATGTACGGAGGGTCCATCGTGGAGACCGCCGGAGCCCGGCGCCTGTTCGACGCGCCGGCCCATCCCTACACCCGGGGCCTTCTGGCCTCCCTGCCCGCGCTCGGCGGGGAAGGCGGAGGGCACCTGACTGCGATTCCGGGTCAGCCGCCCGACATGACGCGGCTTCCCGAGGGGTGCGCATTCGCGGCGCGATGTCCGCACGCCTTCGACCGCTGCGGCGAGGAGCGGCCGCCCCTGCTACCGGCCGGGAAGGAAGCGCGCGCTGCCTGCTGGTGGGACGGATGACTCCCCTCCTCGAAGTCGTGGACCTGAAGAAACACTTCCCCGTGCGGCGCGGAACGATGCAGCGCCGGACCGGGTCGGTGCGCGCGGTCGACGGCGTCAGCTTCCGACTGAATCGCGGCGAGACGCTGGGCCTGGTGGGAGAGAGCGGCTGCGGAAAAACCACCGTCGCCCGCGCCATCCTTCGGCTCACCGAGCCCACGTCGGGGCGCATCGTCTTCGACGGCATCGATCTGACGGCTGCGTCCCCGGCGGAGCTACGCGCACTTCGTCCGCGCATGCAGATGATCTTCCAGGACACTCATTCGTCGCTGAATCCGCGCCTGAGCGTCGGCCGCTCCATCGCCGAGCCCCTGCTCGAGCACATGAGCATGACCCGCGGGCAGCGACAGAACCGGGTCGGGGAACTCATGAGCATCGTCGGGCTGGATCCGAAGCTCGCCGGACGCCTGCCGCACGAGTTCTCGGGTGGCCAGCGCCAGCGGGTCGGAATCGCGCGTGCCCTCGCCCTGAAGCCCGACCTGATCATCTGCGACGAGCCCATTTCGTCGCTCGACATCTCCATCCAGGCCCAGATCGTCAACCTTCTCGCGGATATTCAGGAAGAGTTCGGGCTGACTTATCTCTTCATTTCGCACGATCTGAGGATGGTCAGGCACCTGTGCGACCGGGTCGCGGTCATGAATGAAGGCAGGATCGTCGAGATGGCTCCGGCGGATGCACTCTTCCGCGAACCGGGGCATCCGTATACGCGCGCGCTTCTGTCTTCGCTGCCCAGAAGGCCCGGGCGGTCTTAGCCGTGCAGCCGAAAGGCATATCGCACGTCCGCAACTTCGGCGGCAACATTCGCTTCCGCCCACGCAAGCGATACCTGCCCAGGGATGAAGAGGACGTGTTGTGCATCCTCGACGAACACCGGACCGGGACCGTCCGCGTCATCGGCGCGGGCCATTCCTGGAACGGGGGCATCGAGACATCCGATGCGCTCATGGATCTGCGCCACCTTCGGTGGATACGCGTTCACTCGGATCGCCGTCGGGTCGCCGTGGGCGGGGGATGCCGAATCGCCGAGCTCCTCGCGCATCTCGCACTCCGCGGCCTCACCCTCCCGTCGGTTGGCCTGATCGCCCGCCAGACCGTGGCAGGCGCGGTCGCCACGGGAACCCACGGATCGGGACGGCACTCGATGTCCCACTACGTCGAATCCATGCGCATCGCTTGCTACAGCTCGGTGGGGAAGGCGGAAGTGCGCATCGTCGATTCCGGCCAGGCCCTGCGGGCGGCCCGATGCTCAGTTGGGGCGCTCGGGATCGTCCTGGAAGTCACTCTTCGGTGCGTGCCGCAGTACTACGTTCACGAACGATGCGTCTGGCACCCGGATCTGGACGCCGTCCTTGACAACGAATCAGCCGCGCCCCTGCAGCAATTCTACCTCATCCCGCACACCTGGGCGTACCTGGAGCACGAGCGGAGCGTTGCCCCGGACAACCGCCGGTCGGGCGCTGCCATGCTCTACCGGGCCTACTGGCTCATCGTGATCGACCTCCTCCTTCATCTGGGCATCAAGCTCACCGCCTCGCTGCTGCGAAGCCGGCGCACGGTGGACATCCTGTATCGGCATCTTCTCCCCGCCTGCATCTTCCCTAAGTGGCAGGTCACCGACCGCAGCGACCGGCAGCTCCTTATGCGCCACGACCTCTTCCGTCATCTGGAGATGGAAGTCTTCGTGCAGCGCGCGAAGCTCAGGCCGGCCCTTGACGTCGTGTCGGAGGTTCTGCGCGCGGCCGACAACGCCGCCTACGAGGTATCGGCCAGCGTACACGACCGGATCCGGGCGTTGGACATGCAGGATGCACTGGAGAAAGTTCGCGGATCCTACAGCCATCACTATCCGATCTGCGTCCGACGTGTCCCTCCTGACGACACGCTGATCTCGATGGCATCCTGTCACGGCATGGAAGAGCACGACTGGTACGCAATCAGCCTCATCACCTTCACCGAGCCACGGTTGCCCTTTCAGAACGTCGCCCGATTCCTCGCAACCACCATGGCGCTCCTCTTCAATGCCCGCCTGCACTGGGGGAAGTGGTTCCCCCTGAATTCGGGAGAGGTCGAGCGCAGTTATCCCGGGATCCGGGAATTCAGAGCGGTATGCAAGGGATTCGACCCACGGGGTGTGTTCCGCAACCCGTTTCTTGAGAAGGCGATATTCCGCACACCTGACCATCACAGTTCATAATATGTGAGGAGTGACAATAAAGATGACTATCAATTACACATCAACGCAATAATAATTATATTTTTCTGGACTGGAACTCCTGGATCTTCGCGGGCGATGCCCGGTTTTCTCCTCGGCATCCCGCTGGCGCTCCTGGGCGGGGTGCCGGATCCATTACGAGGCTCTTGACAAACAAACTTGTCAAGGCTTTTATTCCAGCCATGCTCGACGTTGCCGTAATCGAGGAGCCCGCCGCCGCGGTCGTCACCCTGGACCCGAAGCGGGCCCGGCTCCTTTCCGAGTTGGTGGAGCCGGCCTCGGCGGCCGCGCTCGCAGCCCGGCTCGGACTCCCCCGGCAGAAGGTCAACTACCACCTCCGGGCGCTGGAGAAGCACGGGCTCGTGCGGGTCGCCGAGGAACGCCGGTGGGGCGGCCTGACCGAGCGCCTGCTGGTGGCGACCGCCCGCTCCTACGTGGTGAGTCCGGCGGCGCTCGGGCCGGTGGCGAGTGACCCGGAGCGGACGCGCGACCGGCTGTCCGCGAGCTACCTCATTGCGCTCGCTGCGCGCATCGTGCGCGAGGGGAGCGCGCTGCTGCGCCGTTCGGCCGAAACGGGAAAACGGCTCGCCACCCTTTCCATCGACACCGAGATCCGGTTCCGGTCTCCGAAAGCCCGCGCCCGGTTCAGCGAGGAGCTGGTCGCTGCGGTTTCCGAACTGGTCCGGCGCCATCACGACGATTCCGCCCCCGGCGGACGGCTTCACCGCCTGGTGGTCGTCGCCCATCCGGCGCCGGGGGATCCATCCGCCCAGGAGGCATCATGAGCATCAAGCACGATCCATCCGGCCACCGTTCGATCCAGGCCGAGGCCGAGGTTCCCGGATCCCCGGAGGAAGTCTGGGAGGCCATCGCCACCGGCCCCGGCATCTCGTCGTGGTTCTATCCGACGGATGTCGACGAGCGGATCGGGGGAACGCTCCGGTACCACACCGACTCGCAGATGGACCACGTCCCCGCGAAGGTGACCGGGTGGGACCCGCCGCACCGATTCCGCCACGAGGGCAGGGACTGCGGCGCGGACGGGCCGCCGACGGCCACCGAGTGGACCATCGAGGCGCGCGCCGGCGGCCGCTGCCTCGTCCGCGTGGTGCACAGCCTCTTCGCCAGCACCGACGACTGGGACGACCAGCTCAGGAACTTCGAAGCCGGCTGGCCGCAGGCCCTCGCCATCCTGGGGCTGTACCTCACCCACTTCAGGGGCCGGCGTGCCACGATCGTCCGGGCGTACGGCGAAATGGACGGGTCCGTGGAGGAGACCTGGACCGCGCTTTCCGGCGCGCTCGCCTCCGGCGGGCTCACGCCCGGCGATTCATGGGCGCTCCCCGGTTCGGGCAGCGGAGACCTCGCGGGCGTTCTCGCGGAGAATCGGCCCGGCGGGCGTCAGCCCTGCGTGCTGTTCCGGCTCGACCGGCCGGCTCCGGGAATCGCGGCGGCGAGTGCCTACAAGATCGCGGAGCGGGCGACCGTGGTGATGAGCATCTACCTCTACGGTGGCGACGGCCCGGTGGCGGCCGCCCGCGGCGAGGCCGTCTGGAAGGAGTGGATGGGCGCGCGCTTCGCATAGCCGTGCCCTGCCAAGACGGACCCGCCGCACTGAAGGAGCGATCCACGCCGTGCCCGTAACCGCCCTCGCCCTGGTCCTCGCCGCAGGACTCCTGCACGCCTCGTGGAACCTGATCCTCAAGCGCTCCACCGAGCGGGTTCTGGTCGCGGCGTGGGCGATGCTGCTCGGTGCCGTCGTGTTCATCCCGACTCTGGTGCCCGCTTGGCCGCCTCCGGCGGGGGTGTGGCCCTTCGTGGGCGCGAGCGCGGTCGTGTACGTGGCGTACTACGGGTGCCTGGCGCGGGCGTACGGAGACGGCGATTTCTCGCTGGTCTATCCGGTCGCGCGCGGGACGGCCCCCGCGATGCTCGCCCTGTGGGCGGTCCTCTTCCTGGGCGAGCGACCCTCGCCGGGCGGAGTGCTCGGGATCGCGACGATCCTTTGCGGGCTGATCGTGCTCGGCGGGGCGCCCCTGTGGTCGCGTGTCGCCGGGGCGAGGGCGGGAGCGGGGAATGACGTCCGCCCCGGGTCCGATTCCTCCATCCGAACGCCCGCCAGACGTCGTTGGCGCCAGTTGCGCGCCCACGCGCGGGGCTCGGGATCCGCCTTCCTGGTCGCGTTCTTCATCTCCGTGTACTCCACCCTGGATGGTGCGGCGGTCCGGCAATGGCTCCCGTTGCCGTACCTCGTGCTCGTGTTCGGGATCTCCGGATTGGCGTTCGTGGGGATGCTGGCGGCCCGTGACGGCAAGCGGACGTTTCGGGTCCTGCGCACGCACTTCCGTCCCATCGCGATGATCGCCGTTATGACCTTGGTGGCCTACGCACTCGTTCTCCGGGCCTTCCAGATCGCCCCCATCAGCTACGCCGGAGCCGCGCGCGAGGTGGGCATCGTCTTCGGGGCGCTGGCGGGATGGCTCCTTCTGGGAGAGCGGTTCGGACGTATTCGCACCATCGGAGCCCTGCTCGTCTTCGCCGGCATCGGGTTGCTGGCGCTGGCCGGGTGACCTGCCTATTGTGGACGGCCCAACGCCAACGTCGGGTCACTTGGCGGCCTTCCCATCCCGCTCATTGAGCACTGGCTCAACACGCCGGAGTCGTTCCATGCACCATGCGCTGTTCAGCGGTACCGGCATCCTCCCCGGCCGGGCGGGAACATGAAGGAGGGGGACACCACGGCGCCCGGGCCCCTCGCCAACGGCAACGGCCTCACCCTCAACCGGGCCGATTTCGAAGCCGCCTACCGGAACGTGGCGCCCTACGTCTACCGCACACCCATGCTGACCAGCCGATCGCTGAGCGAGGAGTGCGGGCTGGACGTGCGCCTGAAGGCCGAACTCTTCCAGCGGGGCGGCTCCTACAAGCTGCGCGGCCCGCTGAACAAGATCGCGCGGCTGAGCGAGGAGGAGCGCGCCCGCGGCGTCATCTGTTCCTCGGCGGGCAACCACTCCCAGGGCGTGGCCCTCGCGGCGCGCCAGTACGGCGTGCGCGCGGTGGTGGTCATGGCCGAAAACGCCACCCGCTCCAAGATCGCCGCCACCGAAGGCTACGGGGCCCGCGTCGTCCTCCACGGCAGCATCTGGGACGAGGCCAACGAGAAGGCGCTGGAACTCGTGGAAGCCGAGGGGCTGACCTACATCCACCCGTTCGACGATCCGGAGCTGATCGCAGGACAGGGGACCCTCGGGCTCGAGATCATGGACCAGTTCCCGGAGACCGAACTCCTGATCGTGCCCATCGGGGGCGGCGGGCTCATCTCGGGCGTCTCGATGGCGGCCAAATCCGTCAACCCGGAGGTCCGGATCATCGGGGTGGAGTCCTCCGGGGCCCCGGGGATGAAGCGCAGCGTGGAGGCGGGAGCGAGCGTGGTCCTCGACGAGGTCGACTGCCACGTCGACGGGCTTCGCGTCCGGAAGGTCGGCAACCACACCTGCTCCGTGGTCTCGCGCTTCGTCGACGAGATCGTCACCCTGCCGGACTCGCAGATCTTCGATGCGATGCTGTGGCTGATGACGCGGGCCAAGGTCGTGGTCGAGGGCGCCGCCGCAGCTCCGGTCGGAGCCCTGCTTCAGGGGCTTGTCGATGCGCCCGCGGGAACCCGCACCGTATGTGTGCTGAGCGGCGGCAACCTGGACGTGGAGGGGATGCGGGGGCGCTCCTGGAACTAGAACCCGTGGATCGAACGATCATGAGGCATGAGGTCGAGCCCATCGGGCGCCACGGTCATCGAGTCCTCCCCGCTTTGTTCCTGATCTTCGGCGCGGCATGCGCCGGCGACGGCGGGCAGGGCGATGCTCCGTCCACGACCGTTGGGGACAGCGCGGGCATCGAGATCGTCGAATCCACGCGACCGCTCTGGTCGGACTCGGACGGGTGGCGCGTCGAGTCGGCGCCAGTCCTGGACCTGTCGGCGTCCGGCGCGGGGCCGAATCACGAGTTCTTCCAGGTTCGGGGCATGAGGCGGCTGAGCGACGGGTCGCTGGCCGTCGCCAACGGGAGTTCGAACGAGGTCCGGCTGTATTCGGCCGACGGCAGCCACACTGCTTCCCTGGGCGGCGAAGGGGATGGTCCCGGTGAGTTCCGTGCGATCGTGGGATTCGACAACGCCGGCGATTCGCTGATCGTCCTGGATGCGAACGGGCGCGTGACCTTCTTCGCGCCGGACCTGGCCTTGCTTGGGACCTTCAGCGTGCCTCTGCCGTCCGGTGTGATCGCCGAATCGAACGCGGTGGCTCATCTGGGGAATGGCGAAATCGTCGTCGAAACGCGTACCCGCTTCATGTTCGGATATGAGGGCGAGAGCGCCATCCTCAGGCAGCCCGGCGGACTGTTCCGCGTCGACGCGGCCGGTGAATCGGCCGACAGCATCGGCGTGACGGCCGGCAACGAGGTCTTCATGCACGTCAGTAGCGGTGGCGGGGCCTTCGCCGGTCCTCCTCTCTTCGGTCGCGACGCCTTCGTGGCCACGCACGCGGGGAGGATCCTCCTGGGCGACGCCATCGACATGCAGGTCGAGGAGTGGACGGCCGACGGCGCTCCGGCTCGTATCCTTCGAATCCCGGGATATTCCCTGGAGCTGTCAGCCGACGCGTTTGAAAGGGAACGCGAGGCACTCATGCCGGAGGATCCCACCGAGGTCCGTCCCATGAACCTGGAGTTCCTTCAGGACATGCCCGTCCCCGACCGGCGGCCGGCCTACGCGGACATGAAGGTGGACCCGACCGGCGCGATCTGGCTGAGACCGTTCCTGGCGCCGAATGAACGCGACGGACCGGAAACCTGGCAGGTGCTGGGTCCCGATGGCGCGTGGCTGGGTGGCGTCGAGATTCCAGCCGACCTCTCGGTCATGCAAATCGGGATGGACTTCGTACTCGGCGTCTACCGGGACGAACTCGACGTCGAGCATCCGCGGGTGCTCGATCTGGACCGAAACTGAGAGATCAGAGCCCGCCTGCAACCCCGTGGAACGCCGCGCTGACGCTGTCTGAGTCAGCGATCCGGCCTCTATTCCCGTCGGGTCCTACTCCCTCCAGGGATACTCCGGCCGCCGCCGGTGCCAGTCCGTCTCGCGCTGATAGCCCATTCCCAGATCCAGCACTGCCTGATCGTCCATCGACGAGCCGCAGATCTGCAGCGAAAGCGGCAGCCCCTCCTCGTCGAATCCGCACGGGATGGCCAGCCCCGGAAGCCCCACCAGGTTGGCGATGTAGTTGAGGCGCGGTGTGGCCAGGCTGACGTCGTCGGGAGGCTCCCACTCATTGCGCGCCGGGATCGGCCAGCCCTCGCTCACCTCGCGCATGGCGGCGCCGTTGGGCCAGGTGGGGGCGATGACCGCGTCGTAGCGGGAGAGGATGTCATCGGTCTCGCGCACCAGTTGGTTGCGGATGCGCTGGGCCGTCAGATAGTCGGCGGCGGGCAGCATGCGCCCGGCCATCCAACCCGCGCGCCGGTCCTCGTTGAACGAGAACATGTTGGCCGCGCTGCCGTCATCGAAGAGCGCCTTGAAGTTGGTGCCGCTCTCCACGGTGACGATAGTGGTGAAGAGCGCGCCGGTGGGCCGGAGGGGCAACTCCACATCCTCCAGCACCACGCCCATCTGCTCGAACACGTCGAGCGCCTCCTGGAACACGCGCCGGGTGGTCTCCGAGCCCGAGAGCAGGAATTCAGGCCGGTGCACGCCCAGCCGCCGCCCGCGCATGGCGCCCGGGTCCGCGCGGAAAACGAACGGGCGGTCGACGGTGCTGTTGTCGCGCGCGTCGTAGCCGGCGATGTGCTGGAGGATGTGGCCGCAATCCTCCGCCGAGCGCCCGACGGGACCGATCTTGTCCAGGCTCCACGAGAGCGCCATGCAGCCGAAGCGGCTGACCCGCCCGAAGCTGGGCCGAAGTCCCGACGCGCCCACCGCGGAGGCCGGAAATACTATGGAGCCGCCCGTCTCCGTGCCGATTCCGAAGCCGATGAGGCCGGCTACCGCCGCCGACACCGTCCCGCTGGAGGAGCCGAAGCTGGTGCGGTCGAGCTTCCACGGGTTGAGCGCCGAACTGGTGTTGCCGCCCGCGAACTCCCCGAGCGAGTTCTTCGCCATGAGCACGGCGCCCGCCCCTTCGAGCATGTCGATGACCGCTGCGTTGCGGTCCGGCACCCGGTCGCGGAAGATGCCCGAGCCCCAGGTGGTGCGGATGCCGCTGGTGTCGAGCAGATCCTTCACGCCGTAGGGGATCCCGTGCAGGATGCTGCGGCGATTGCCCGCCGCCAGTTCCTGGTCCGCCTGCGCGGCCGACTCGAGGGCGTGGTCGCGCGCGATGGTGACCATGGTGGCAAGTTTGCCGTCGTGGTCGGTGCGGGGCTCGCTGGGCAGCTCGAAGGGGGGTACGTCCAGCTCCTCGGCGCGCGCGAGGTAGGCTTCGGTCAGCTCGACCGAACTGATGGAGCCGTCGGCGAGGAGGTCGGCCAGTTCGCGGACCGTCAGGAAAAACGTCGATTCCTGCATAGCTCAGCCCCTCCAGAAGACGAGAAGGGGGGGCTCGTCGGGGTCGAGCGGAAAATCGCGCAGCGTCCGCTGCACGTTGACCATGTTGGCGATGGCCGCCTTCAGCCGCTCCAGCTCCGCGGCGTCCTCGTAGATGCCCCGGGGTCCCTGGTGGTCGAGCAGCGTGTTGGCGGTCGCGGTCGAGACCTCGCCGGTCTCGGCCACTTCGGTGCAGGCCTGCGCCCACGCCAGCGCCATCGCGCTTGCGCCGGCGACTGCGGTGAACTTTCGGCGATCCATGGTCATGGACGGGACTCCTGGACATGACTGTGAAGGACATCGGGGTGATCGCGGGATCCGGCGTTGCGACGTCACACGCCCGGCGTCCGATCCGCGCCCCTTATTGTCATTCGCCGCAACCTACGGGGAGCCTGGCGGCATATCCAGCCCCGCGATGCCGATGTGTGGTTCCCTGCCTCACCCCGTCGTTTGACGTGGGAATGCCCCCCCGGGTAGGTTGCCGCCCGCGACGACCCGCCGGATCAACGCTGCGCCACGGGGAAATGGATCGAAAGGCAGGAGAAAGTGGGGAACGGCTCGACCGGGCCGCCCTCGAGCGCGAGCAACTCCGCCGGCTGCGCGCCATGCTGGAGCCGGTCCTGCGGAGCAACGTGTTCTACCGGAAGAAGCTGACCGCGGCCGGGCTGGAGTGCGCCGCCGATCTGACCGGCATGGATGCCTACCGTCAGCTGCCGTTCACCACCAGGGACGAATTGGCCGCGGACCAGTCACGCACGCCGCCCTACGGGACGCTGCCGACCTTCCCTCCGCAGCACTACATACAGGAGCACCACACCTCGGGCACGACCGGGCAGGGGCTGTGCTGGCTCGACGATGCCGAGAGCTGGGCATGGTTCGGCCGGTGCTGGGCGAAGGTGTTCCGGGCCGCGGGCGTCACTGCGGCCGACCGCGTCTTCTTTCCCTTTTCCTTCGGCCCCTTTCTCGGGACATGGAGTGGCGTCGAGGGCGCGCGGCATCTGGGTTGCCTGATTCTGCCGGGCGGCGGCATGTCGGCGCGGACCAGGGTCGAAGCGATCATGGCCTGGCGGCCGACCGTTCTCGTATCCACACCTACGCATGCTCTGCGCATGGCCGAGGTCGCCGCAGAGGCAGGGGTGGATCTGGCCGGGTCCGCGTTGCGGATCAACATCCACGCCGGCGAACCGGGTGCGAGCCTGCCGGCGACGAGGGCGCGGCTGGAGGACGCGTTCGGTGCCAGAGTGTTCGACCACGCGGGAGCCACCGAGGTGGGCGCGTGGGGGTTCCAGTGCGAGGTCCGGGAAGGCCTCCACCTCAACGAGAGCGAGTTCATCTTCGAGGTGATCGATCCGGGGACGCACAGCCCCTCCCGGGAAGGGGAGCTGGTCATCACCAACCTTGGCCGCGCCGGCATGCCGGTGATCCGCTACAGGACCGGCGACGTCGGGAGGCTGGAGACGGGGCCGTGTCGGTGCGGTAGCGGGTACCGTCGCCTGCAGGGCGGGGTGGAGGGCCGGCTGGACCAGAAACTGACCGTCCAGGGCGTGGCCTTTTATCCCGGCGCGGTTGAGAATGTCATTCGGAGCTTCGTCGAAGTCCGCGAGTTCGCCGTGGATGTCCGTGGGCGCGGCACCCGCGACGACATCGAGGTGCGAGTGGAACTCTGGGCCGGCGACGCCGACCGCATCCGGGCCCTCCTGGCAAACGCAATGGGCGACAGGATGGGGCTGCGGGCGGAGGTGTTGGCCGTGCCCGCCGGCACTCTCCCGAGGTTTCCGGTCAAGGCGCGCCGCTTCACGGACCATCGGGCTCACGACTAGCACCGGCTCGCTCGCCGGATCCCTCCCCGCCCCGCGAACCGTCGCGCCCGGAAACGATCTCCGCCCCTTTTCGTATCCCCGCCCCTTTTCGTGTCCCCCGGATCAGTATATCATACTCATATCATGAGTAAGAGGCTGCAGGTGGTGCTGTCCGAGGCGGAACTCGAGGAGATCCGCGATGCCGCAAAGCGGAATCGCGTCACCGTATCCGCGTGGGTCCGGAGGACGCTGCGCGAAGCGCGGGAGCGCGAGTTGCGCGGGGGAGCGGCCGCGGTGCGGGAAGCCCGCCCGGAATACCACGCCCCCGAATCCGCCCACTACCCGTTCGTCAGCCTCGAAGTCAGGCTGCCCGAAGCCGATCTGGAGGCGGTCAGACAGCGCTACGGGCTTCGCAATTGGACCGCGGCCGTGAAGGAGGCGGTCCTGCGTCAGGCGATCGTGCCGATGACGAAGGAGGAGGCGCTCGCCATGCGTGGGGTCGGCTGGGACGGGGATCTGGACGAGATGCGCCGGGATCGCCCCCCTGACATCTGGTGATCGTCGACACCTCGGCGTGGGTCGAATACCTGCGGCGTACGGAGAGCGCCTTCGACCTGTTCCTGGATGACGCGGTCCGGGCGGGCCGACCCATCGCCACGCCAGCCTCCGTGGTGATGGAGTTGCTGGCGGGATGCCGAACGGAGCCCGAGGCGCGTCAGCTGCTCAAGTTGATCTCCCGCTTCGAAATCCTCGTCCCGGATTCGCTGGGACACTTCCAGCAGGGCGCCCTCGTCTACCGCACCTGCCGCCGCGCCGGACGCACGATCCGTTCCATGGTTGACTGCATGGTCGCGGCCAGCGCCATCGACGAGGGCCGTCCGCTGTTGGCCCGCAACCGCGACTTCGAGATGATCGCCCGACACACGGAACTGGAGCTCGTGGAGCCGGAGAGCGACTGCGAACGCTGACGGATCGTGCTCAAAGCGCCCGTTTCGGGTCCACGCCGGTGCGGGGAACCGCCTACCCGAACATCGCCTGCGGCAGGAACGTTGCGATCCCGGGCGCGAGGGCCAGCAGCACCAGCATCGCGAGCATCGCGAACCAGAACGGGATGATGCCGCGGAAGATCGCACCCATGGGAACGTCCGGGGCCACGACCTTGACCACGAACGTGTTCAGCCCTACGGGCGGCGAGATCAGCCCCATCTCCAGCGTGATGACGATCATCACGCCGAACCAGATCATGTCGACGCCCAGTGACGTGAGGATCGGCTGAACCAGCGGAATCGTCAGAACGAGGATCGCAAACCCGTCCAGGAAGGTGCCCAGCACGATGAACATCGCGAGCACGAGCGCCACCACCTGGGGCCCTGACCATCCCTGATCGCCCACCCAGCGCGCCATTGCGAACGGTGTTCCGGTGAAGCCCAGGAACACCTTGAAGACGTAGGCCCCGATCAGGATCAGGAAGACCGTGCCGCACGCCCGCAGGGTCGAAAGGACGAGTTCGGCGAGGGCATCGCGGGTCAGCGAACGACGCGCCAGCGCCGCGAGCAGGGCGAGAAACGCGCCCACGCCCGCCGCTTCCATCGCGGAGAAGACTCCCGCGTAGATGCCGCCGAGAGTCACGACGGCGAGGCCCAGGATCCACCAGGCCCCCGCAGGCGTGCGCCCTCGTTTCCCCGGTGCGTGCTCCGGCTCTCCCCTCGGCGCCCGCTCGGGATGAAGGGTTGCGATGATGACGACGGTCAGGACGAAGAACGCCGCGAGCAGGATGCCGGGAAGCAATCCCGCCATAAAGAGGCGGCCGATGCTCTGCTCGGTGAGGATGCCGTACAGGACCAGCCCGGCCGAAGGCGGAATCAGGATGCCAAGGGTGCCGCCCGCCGCAACGGCCCCGGCCGCGAGCGACTTGTCGTAGTTGAAGCGCCGCATTTCGGGCAGCGCGACGCGCCCCATGGTCAGCGCGGCGGCCAGCGACGAGCCGGACAGAGCCGAGAAGCCCGCGCACGCGACGATCGATGCCGCGGCCAGGCCGCCCCGGATGCGGGCCAGCCAGAGGTTGGCCGCGAGGTAAAGGTCCCGGCTCATCCCCGAGGCCACGGTCAGACTCCCCATCAGCATGAAGAGGGGGATGATGGTGAGCGCGGTGCGCGATGACACCGCGAACGTCTCGCCCGCGATGACGGCGAGCACCGCCTGGGGCCGGATCAGCGCGATGCCGGCCGCGCCCGCGATGAGCATCGAGAGCCCGACGGGCACGCGGATGAGCAGAAGGACGAAGAGGGCGCCGACGCCGAGCAATGCGGCCGCGGACCCCTCCATCAGATGCCCCTGGCCCGGGAGTCGTCCTCCTCACGCGAGGCTCGCCCCTGAATCAGCCGGGACGCGAGCAACAGCGAGTAGGTTGCCATGCATGCGCCCAGCGCGTAGTAGAACGGCGTGTGCATGATGGCGATGGTGCCGGTGACCTCGCCGCACTCGATCCCGCAACTGCCGTTGGCGAATAGGGCGAAGGCCGTGACCGCGGCTGCCGCGGCCCCGAGGACCCGCGCGAGCGCGTCGGTTGCCCGCGTGACGCGACGGCCCGCAAAGCGTTCGATGAGTTCGACGGATACGTGTGTTCCCTCCTGGGCCGCACAGACCACCGCGGCGGCCACAAGCACCGTAAGGCCCATGGAGGTGAGATCCTCCGCGCCCAGCAGTGGAGCGCCGAAGAGGTGGCGCGCGACGACCTCGACCACGGTCACGCCCAGGAGCAGGAGCAGCGCCACGCCCCCGGTGACGGCGACCGCGGCTGTCAGCCACCGGCGAAGCGCCTCGTCGACCGGACTGCGGTCTGGAGCCGGGTCCTGGTCGAATGCCGTCAATTGCCGCGGAAGAGATCGATGATCTCGGCCACCGTTGCGTCGCCGATCCTGCGGGAGAGCTGCGCCTGGTAGACATAAGCGACCGCCTCCAGCAAACGCGCCTTCTCTTCCTCGGAGAGATCGATGATTTCGACACCCGCGTCGCGGGCGATCTGGAGGCCGCGTGCCCCGGCGAGTTCGTACGCCTGCCCCCCCGACTCCGACAGCCAGGAGGCCGCGGCCTCGTCCAGCCAGCCCTGCTCCTGTGCGGTGAGGGACTCGTAGGCGCCGCGATTCATCAGCAGCGAAAAGGGAGTCGCGGAGAGAGGCAGCCAGGTGGTGAGGTATTCGGCCGGCTCCTGCAACTGATACGCGGAAATGCCCCCTGCGGTGATCACGACGCCGTCGATCACGCCTGTGTGCAGGTTTTGCTGAATCTCCGAGACCGGCTGCATCACCGGGGTCGCTCCCAGTGCTTCGACAAAGGGCATCTCGATGCGCGACGAGACCCTCAGCTTGAGCCCCTGCAGGTCCTCGAGCCTTCGGACGGGCTTTTCGCGGGTGAGGAGCACGGGGGGAGTGGTGGACCACAGCGCCAGCACCTTCGCCTCGTACTCCTGCTCGAGGACCGGGCCGGCGCGCTGGAGCGCGGCCGTGCATTCGATCGCGGTGCCGCAAACCCCGGGATAGGCGCTCAGTGTCGTCCTGGGGAACGTCACGGCGGTGTACCCCGGGATCACCATGGCTATGTCCGCCACTCCTTGGAGCAGCATGGAATAGTATCTCCGGGGATCCGATCCGAGGGCGCCCCCCATGTACTCCGTCGCCGTCAGCCTGCCTCCCGACACCTGCTCCAGTCGTTCCGAGAACGGGATCACGACCCCGGATCTCACGGTGCTGAGCGGCGGCACGAAGTGCGCAAGGACGAGCGATCTGCTCCCCGGACGGCCATCCGGGGAAGGCGAACAGGCGGTGGCCACGAGAAGCAGGACAGGGATCAGCGCGGCGATGCCAGCCGGCCGACGTCGACGTGAGTCAACACTCGAACGCATCAGCGCCGTTCCCCCGCCTGCCGATCAGGGGCAACCCTCAGGGTGACGATGTCCACGTTGCGAAACTGCTGGTGCCGGACGGGCATTGTCTAGCGGATTCACATCTGATTGAGGTCATTGA
>VXNP01000148.1 GCA_009840525.1 Gammaproteobacteria bacterium | reverse complement strand
GGACAGCGGAATCGGTGCGGGGGCGTCCGGCGGCCTCGACCCTACGAACCGCCGTTGGTGGCCGCGTCCCCGGGCACCAGCAGGAAGCGCGTCATGTCGGCGTCGAGCCACACCGTGCGCAGCAGCTCGTGGGTGTCGGCGTCGTAGACGTCGATGGTGTTGCCGGCGTTGTAGATGTAGAGCAGCTCGCCGTTGGAGCTCGGCACCAGCGACATGCGGGGACGCCCGGGGAACTCGACCCGGCTCTCGACCCGCCGACCCTCCAGATCGAAGGTCCAGAACTCATAGAAGCCGATCTCCGAGCGGAGCCCGTACCCCTTGCGTCCGCCCGGCGCCAGCGTGAAGCTCACCCGCTCGCTGGGGCCGAGGGTGTAGAAGTCGACATCCTGCTCCGCGAGGTCCACGCGCGCGATGCCCATCATCTGACGGCCCTGCACCGGATCGGTCATCCGGAAGAGGTTCGTGAAGATGCCCTCGTCGTCGTAGGGACTGCGCTGGAAGCTCATGTTCATGCGCCCGAGCCCTTCCTCCAGCGGCTGCGACAGCTCCCAGCGGTCGACCTCGGTGAAGTTCTCGGTCTCCACGGCGATGATGTCGCGGCCGAAGAAGTAGAGGAGGTCGCCGTCCGGCGAGAACATGAGGTTGGCGCCCTGGCGCTGCTCGCCCACCTCGGTCGGCACGGTGTCGGTTACCTCGTGCGAATCGAGGTCGACGCGCAGGATCGAGAATTCGCCGATCTCGAAGCGGTCGAGCAGCTTGGTGTAGCTGCGCGCGCCGAGCAGGATGTACTCGCCGCCCGGCTCCACCACCATCGAGCGGATGCGCACCTTCGTGTTGCCCTCGCTCAGGGTGAAGGAGTCGACCGAGCGCCCCTCGGCCAGATCGACCACCTCGATGTGCTCCATGGCGGCGTCGCGCACATAGAGCATCCGGTTGTCCGGGGAGAGCTGCATGAGGTTGGGGATGCCGGTGGTGACGGGGATGCGCTCCGTGACCTCGAGGGTCGCCTCGTCGATGACGTAGACGGCCTCGTTGTAGGCCCCCATGTAGATGGTGCCGTTGCCGCCCGAGCGCACCTCCTGCGCCGCCAGGGCCGCGGGGAGGAGGGCGATCAGCACCGCCAGGTATGACATTTTGTCAGACATGTCTGCCATTTTGTCAGGTTTCGTGGAGGAAAGGAGGCTCGCGGCCTACGGGAAGATCATCTCCAGCTTGCGCCAGTCGTTCTGAGCGGCCGCGCACTTGCCGGTCCAGTCCGGGCTGTGGTTCAACTGATCCGGGACGTGGGCGGGCCAGAAGCAGGCCAGGTGGCAGTCGAAGAGGTCGCGCTCCACCGGCTGGCAGAGTCCCGCGGTGCCGCCCGCCTCGTCGACCTCCCAGCCCGGCGCGAAGACCAGCGAGCACCCCAGCGGGATGTGCGGTATCTCCGGCACCTCCGGAAGCCGTCCCCCGAGCGCGACGACATCCTCGGCGTTCTCGTCGGCGCCGCCCTCGACCGCGCCCGCGGCCGGCCCCACGGGACCCGCCATCTGCTCGGCCGGGGGCACGTCGCCCTGGTTCGCCAGGTAGGTCACCATCCGGTCCGCTTTGCGGTTGATCGGTTTCAGTGCCAAGGGTCTCTCTCCTCGTTGACTCGGTCGCGGTGGATCCGGCTCAGGCGTCGAACCGCGCCAGGAAGGCGGGGTTGCGCTCCGAGATGGCTCCGTAGACGCGAAGACAGGTGTCGGTCCAGCTCCGAACCCACTCGCAGAAGTGGAGGTTCGGGGTTGCAGTGGTGCCGTACCGGGTATGGGCCTCGTGATAGCATCCGCCGGCGCAGATGGGACGGGCCCAGCAGGTGCGGCAGTCGGTCTTGCTGTTGATGTGGTGCTTCTTCAGGTAGTCGTACTGCACGTCGACGTCGACCCCCTCCGACACCGACCCGATCTTGTGCTCGTCGGACCCGGCGAAGCGATGGCAGAGCGCCACGTCGCCGTCGGTCGCCACCCCCATGAGCCCGAGGCCCGCGCCGCACGGGTACGCCTTGCTGACGCCCTTGTGGATCTCCTCCAGGGTGTCCTTCACGTTGGAGAAGCCGTGATGGCGGTCGGCGCACGCGTGCTCGAGGAAGTCGTGGGCGAGCTCCTCGAACTGGCCGAGCATCTTGTCGTAGCCAGCGTCCGAGATGGAGAAGTCGCGGCACGACGAACTGGTCACCGGCGCGAAGCCGACCTCCCAGAATCCGATCTCCTCGGTCAGGTGCCTGAAGATGTGCTTGACGTCCAGGTTCTGGCTGGTCAGGGTAACGCGCGCGCCGATGGGGCGGGTGCGGTGGCGCGCAAGCAGATCCTTGATCTTGGGCAGGATGATGTCGTAGCTGCCCATGCCGTTGGAGAAGACGCGCAGGCCGTCCTGGACTTCGCGCGGGCCGTCGATGGACACGGTCACGCCCACTCGGTTCTCCGCCAGCCAGTCGACGATCTCGGGCTTGAGCAGGGTCGCGTTGGTGGTGAGGCTGAAGTCGACCTCCTTCCCCACCGCGCGGGCGCGCTGCCGCGCGTAGGCCGTGGTGCTCTTGAGCAGCTTGAAGTTGAGGAGGGTCTCACCGCCGAAGAAGGTCAGGTGCACCAGCCGGTTCGACCCGCCCTGCTCGAACATGAAGTCGACGCTCTCCCGGGCGGTCTCGAGGTCCATGTAGCGGGGTTTGGAGTCGGCCTCGACGATGCGGTCGTCGCCGTACTCGTAGCAGTAGGTGCAGGCCAGATTGCACTTGCTGGTGACGTTCAGGACCATCGTGGTGAGCGGAAAGCCCTTGGGCGGCAGCATGTCCGGAGGAGCCGGAGCAGGCTTGCCGAGGAGGCCGATGGCGCGCAATCCCAGCAGTTCGTCGATGCGGTTGGTGACTTCTTCCGCGGGAAAACGGTCCCCCAGCCGCTGCACCAGCTCGGCCGGCGTGCGGTTGGCGGTCTCGAGCGCCCGGAGCACCGCGAGCGACGCGTCATCCATGCGGAAGATCGCCGCGCTCGGCACCAGGTAGAGGAACGTTGCGCCGTCCGCCTGGAAGGCGTGGAACTCCCCCGGAGTGAGGAGACCGGAGGCTGCCGGCGCAGCGCCGGATGAGAGGAGCGGCGCGGGCGCCGGGGCCCCGTTCGCAGCCTCGGTGGCTGCAGCAGCAACCGGTGTCGCGGTCGCGGCGCTCACCGACAAACCGCCCGGCGAAGTGATGCCTGCGTTGCTCATTGCGGGCTCCTTCCCATTCCGGGATTCGGTCCGGGGGTTCGGCTTCCTCGTCCGTTCGAGCTTGCCGCCGGATCCGGGCTCGCTCCCGTGCTCACGTTGGCTCCCGCATCGAAAAGGAGATAGAGCGGGACGGTCACGACCAGGTGGGCGCGCGCCCGCAGGGGACGGTCGCCGTTGTCGTCCTGTGCGAGTGCGGCCACCACCCACACGTCGCCGACGTTGTTGCGGTTTCGGTCGCGGTCCGGGTTGGGGCCGTCGGCCGCGGGCACGAAAAGTCCGGTCTGGTCGATCGAGCCGACGAACTCGATGTCGTTGTCGTCGAAGGTCGCCGCGTACTCCTCGAGGCTCCAGTCGACCTCGACCGGCCCCAGCTCCAGATCGTCGTCGGAGCTTGGACGCCCGTCAGGCCCATCGTCGAAGGCGACCGCTTCGAACTGCTGGTAGCCCTTCGGGAAGACGATGCCGCCCACGCGGGCCATCCCGGTGCGCGGCAGCACCTGAATGCGGTCGATGCCGTCGTGGACGACCACGGCCTGCGCCAGACTCGCTCCACCGACGAAAACGTCGCGCCCCCCCGGAGCCGCATCGGGCGCCAGGGTCACGTTGAGGGTGATCTCGTCGGAGGAGGCGCTGACCACCCTGTTGACGGTCAGCCCGGGGCCCAGATCCACATCTCCGGGCCCGACGCCGTCCGCGAACCCGGCTCCGAAGATGCGCACCTCGCGCTCGCCGCCACCCAGTTGGAGGGCGCGGGGATGCACGCCCGCGACGACCGGGGAGCCGGCCACGCGCGTGAGGCGCACGTCCATGCCGATCTCGTCGTAGTCGCCCCGGAACCAGCGGCCGCTGATCTCGTTCATGCCGCGCTCCACCAGCATCACCTCGCGCATCGCCCCATCGGCTTCATCGGACTCGAAGGAGCGCCCACGCCACTGGTATCCGGTGTACACCAGCCCGCGGCCCCGCCGGGTGACGGTCTCGCCGGTGGCCGGGAACGTGTAGCTGGCACGGGTGACGAACGCGTCCTGTTCGCCGCCGTCCCCCATGGTGACCGTGCCGTAGAGCGCGCCGCGTCCGGGCTGATGACCCGACATGACCCATGTGCCCTCCAGGCGGGACGGGCGCATGGTGGCCGACCACGCCGCCCACTCGGGAGTGTGGAGAGGGAAGACCTCGGAGAGGTGATCGACGGCGCGCTCCATGGGCTGGCGCGTGTCCGGCGGCTCCCCGTCGGGACCGGGCTGATCGGGCGTGGGGCCCATGCGCAGAAAGGCCTGGAAGTCCGCGAGCGGATAGTAGCCGCGGTGCGTTGACATCAGGAGCTCCCACTCCTCACGCGTGCGCCGCTGCGTGATCACCCGCCCCATCGAGTGGCACTGGATGCAGGTGAACTCGACGTCGGTATCCGCCAGATAGCGGTGGTCGATCATCCGCTTCTCGACCTCGAAGAGACCGGGACGCAGCTCCTCGGGCGCCAATCCCTGGTGGTCCGAGAGATACTTCACGATCTCGCGCGCTTCCTCGGGCGCGAGGGTCACGCCGTTGAGCGAGATCATGCGCTGCAGCGAGCCCTGCCATCCCTCCGGCGTCTTGCGCTCGAAGGAGATGCGCGACATGCGCCCTTCGGAATCCGGGAGGTGGCACGCCGCGCAGCGGGCGCGGATGGTCTCGTGGTCGATCGGGAAGCCTTCCTCGTCGCTCTGGGCGCTGGCGCCGGAGGCGACGACGAACGAGCCTGTGGCGAGCAATCCGGCCAGGAGGCGCGCGCGGGTCAAACGAGGGCGGTGAACCATGCGGGGACCCGGGAGTTGGAGAAACTCTTGTTTACCGGTGTATGCGGCATAGGGATGATACCGCCTGCGGGGACGGGAGACAAACGGGGAGATCCGGCGGGGCGGAGAGCACACGAGCCCGGGTCGATGCATGCACGTTGCATCGGTGATGTGTTGGTGCTATGGTGTTTTCATGTCTCAGCACCGTCGTCGAAACCCGGGATTTCGTGCCATGCCACGCCTCACAATCAGCTTGACGGACCGTACACACCGGGCCTTGCGAGAGGCCGCGGCCCGACAAGGACGCTCCATGGGCGCGATCATCGAAGAGAGCCTTGAATTCAGGGGTATCCTTCCTTCCATGACGGCACGTGATATCGTCGCGCGAGCGCGTTCGAGTGCCGGCTTGAGCGATGAAGAGGCGATGGCATTGGCGGTGCGCGAAACCAGGCGATACCGAGCCGGGAAGGACGATTGACCCGGGGGGTCTTCGTCGTGGATACCAATGTCGTCGTGTCCGGAATGACGAGTGCCGACCCGCACAGCCCTCCGTCGCGGATTCTCGACGCAATGCTCGACGGCCGGCTGCTCTATCTGATGTCCGGAGCCTTGCTTTCGGAGTATTCGGGAGTGCTGCGGCGATCCGGCGTGGCACGGTTTCATCAGCAAACCGAAGACGAGATCGACAGCCTGCTGACCGACCTGGCAGCGAACGCGGTGTGGCGCGAGCCAAGCAAGAGCGAAGCCGCCCCGGAACCGGGCGACAACCATCTTTGGGCGCTGCTCGCCAGCCAGCCCGGTTGTCAACTCATCACGGGCGACCGGCTGCTGTTGGAGAACCCTCCGCGGTCTGGCTCGGTCATCACCCCTCGCGACGCCTTGGTTGGGGCCGAATAACCGGGAGGACTCATGAACTTCGACGTCGCAGAACACCAGGGCGCCACGGAGCGCGCAGTGTCGGTGCTGCAGCGTGATGGAGAGCCCGCGCGCGCCGTCATCCTCTCCCGCAGTTATCACACATCCCTGGAGGATCTGTGGGACGCCGTCACCACCAGCGAGCGGCTTGCACGTTGGTTTCTTCCGGTCACGGGCGAACTCAGACCGGGTGGGCGCTATCGGCTGGAAGGCAATGCGGGTGGCTCGATCACGGCCTGCGGGCGGCCCTGGCATTTCGCGCTTACCTGGGAGTTCGGCGAGGACGTGAGCTGGGTGGAGGTACGGTTCTCGCAAGATGGAGCCGGGCGGGCGAAGCTGACCCTGACGCACACGCAACGGCTGTCGGAACACTGGAGCCAGTACGGCCCGGGGGCGACCGGCGTCGGCTGGGAGCTGGGCCTCCTGGGTCTGGCGTTCCACCTGGCGCGACCGGACGCGCTGAAGCCGGATGAGTTGGCTTTTGCGACGTCGCGGGACGGCAAGGCGTTCATCCGGGGAAGTGGTGAAGGATGGGGGCAGGCGGCGGTCGCTTCCGGAGAGGAGCCGGACGCCGCGCGTGCGGCGGCAAAGCGCACGATCGCCTTCTACACGGGGGAACCGCCGGAGCTCGACTGACTGCCAGGGAGGGTGCGCTCCTCCGACCGTCCGAAAAGCCTTAGTGCATCGACCGGGCAACCCGGAACCCGACGTTGAACCCTCGGTCTTCACGCGGAATCCCGTCACGGAACGCCGAGCGCAGGAGACCGGGCGGGTTGTTCCAGGAGCCGCCGCGCACCACGCGGGGAACGCAGTATCCGCGGCTCCAGGCGCTGCCGTCGGCCGGAGCGCCCGCATAGGTTTCGTTCCAGCAGTCGTCCGTCCACTCCCAGACGTTGCCCGACACGTCATGGAGTCCGAAGCCGTTCGGCTCGAACGACCCCACCGGGGCCACCCCGTCATACCCGTCGGAACAGGACACGGGCACGACCCTGATCGTGGCGTCCTCCACTCCGCGTCTCTCGGCGAGTTCGCGGTCGAATCCGTTGGCGTGACGGCATTGTTCCCCAGGGTCCTCTCCCCAGTACCACGCCGTCTCCGTCCCGGCACGCGCCACGTACTCCCATTCGGCTTCGCTCGGCAACCGGTACGCTTCGCCTGTCTGCTCCGACAGCCAGGCGACGTACCTCCGCGCGTCCTCCCAGGAGACGTTGATGACGGGTCGCCTTCCGCGGCCCGAGCCCTGGTCGTCCGGCCGGTAGCCCAGGCAGCCCCCGGCGCTCACGCAGGCATCCCATTCGGCGAAGGTCACTTCGAATACCCCCACCGCCAGAGGATACCCGATCGTCGCCCGGTGGCGCGGCCCCTCGTCGACATACATGCCTCGCGGGGTTCGGGGCGATCCCATCATGAAGCTTCCCGGAGGCACTACCATCATCTCCGGGCAAGCCTCGCAGTCTCTGAAGACAGTACCCGGTCCAGGCTGCTGGGCACTCACCGGGCGCATGCAGCCAGGTAGAAGCAGAAGCGCCAGTGCTCCCCCGGCGACCATCATCCTGTAGCGCGCCGGCATCATCATCGGCGACCTCCCTGGGGTTCGTTCGTCAGCATCCCCTTGCCGAGGAGGACGGAGAGCGCGCCCAGGAAATCCGGCAGCGAGACGGTGGCGACGCGGTCCAGGTAGGCCTGGTAGAGGTCGGGTACCTGCTCGAAGCTGCCGGCCATTTCGACGAGGGGCGGGAGGTCGACGTCGCGCAGGAAGCGCACGCCGTCGGGAAGCGCGGGCGAGGCGAGGTGCTCGTCGAGAACAATCCGGCGGCCGCGTACCGCGGGCAGCCGGGGATGGCGCAGGCCGGGCGCGGGGCGGAGGCGGATGCTGGGCGCGGCACGCAGTTCGCGGAAGGCGCGCAGGACATCCGGGTCTTTGCGCAGCGCGGCGATGTCGGGCTCGGTCGGGACCGGGACGTGTACTTCCGCAGCGGGGTCGAGGGCGGAGGCTTGCGCCGCGTCTGGACGCGCGGGCGCCTCGATGTCCCCGGCGGCCGCCGCGCGCGCGCTCCAGAAGCCGTGACCGTGCGCCGCGGCCGCCTCACGGTAGTACCGGGCCGTGTGGCGGCGGTGGCCGAGCCAGGTCGCTCGTTCGCGGTTGTCGAAGAACTCGAGCGCCACGTCGCGCATGTCGGGCGTCGAGATGCAGGTGTGGACCACCACCGCCGCGAGCCACGCGGAAGCGAGCGCCTTCTTGACCCCTGCCGAGGCGAGCGGATCGATGAAGCTGCCCGCATCCCCGACCAGCAGGAGCCCGTCCTCGGCGAAGCGGGAGGCGGTGTACTGGGAGGAGGTGTGCCCGCTGATGTCGCTCTCAAGGCGAGCGTCGGCCACGAGACGGCGGGCCTCCCGGGTCTTCTCGAGTTCCGCCAGGTAGAGGCGGCGGTGTCCCTGCCCCTTGAGCAGCTCGGTCCTGCGGGGGTCGATCATCATGGTCAGGTAGCGGCGCGCGTCCGATACCGGCATCGACCAGGCCCAGCCGTCGCGGTAGCTCTCCACCAAGGTGTATGGCTCGGCCGGGGATGCGCCGGCGTTCGCCCGCCACACCCCGGCCAGCGCGATGGTGGCGTTTGACTGGTCGTGGACGCGCAGGCCCGCGTTCGCGATGACTCCCGTGCGGCCGGAGCAATCCACGACGAAGCGAGCCCGGAGGACTCCCGTGCCGCCATGCCAGTCCTCATACTCGACTCGCTGCAGTTGCTCCCCTTCCCCTTCGCGACCGGCCTCCGTCCCCACCACTCGCCGCACCGTGGCATCGCGCCGCACCTCGGCGCCCGCTTCTTCAGCGAGATCGAGAAGCAGGGCGTCGAAGACGTCGCGCACTACGTGGTGGCCGATGCTCCCGGGCGCGAAGTCGGCTCGCCGGAGCGGGGCATCGCCCCAGCGGACGAGATTGCCCCGGGCCGGGAAGAAACCCGCGTCGTCGATCTCCGGCGCGATCCCCAGAAGGGTGAAGAGCTTGCGCGCGCTGGGGGGAACGGACTCGGCAAGTGCGGGATGGCCAGTCGGCCGGCGCGTGAGAAGGACGACCGAGTGCCCCCAACGCGCGAGCAGACGGCTCACGGCGGACCCGGCCGGCCCACCGCCGATGACGACCGCGTCGAAAATACGGTTGGATTCCCCGGCCTTCATCCCGGCGCTCGGCCAGCGCGTCCCGGTTGAGGCTCGCTGTTCGTCCGGTTGCGCCTACGACACGGGCCGCTCGGGCGGCTCCACCTTCACCGACCACAGCCCGGAGTTGGTGTCGGAGAAGAAGACGTGTCCCTTGAAGGGCATCGCGCTCCACACCATGGTCGAGTTGGGCACCCAGCCGTTCACGTCCGTCGACTTGTGCACGGCGATTTCGCGGCCCTGCGTGTACAAGTTGCCCATCAGCTCGCCGGAGACGTCGACCACGCGCAGCCCGCCCTCGTAGTACGCCTGGTAGAGCATGTCGTCCTCCACCCAGATGTTGTGGGTGCCGTACTCGCTGACCTCGTAGCGGGCGACCATCTCCGGGTTGTCCGGATCGGTGAAGTCGATCACCTGGATGTAGCCCTGGGTCGCGAGCGGTATCCCGTTCATCCCAGTTTCCGGGTCGTACGGCAACTGGTAGGTGCCGCCGCCCCGCGGTCCCGCGTTGGCGAGGCCCCTCCGCTGCATGTTCTCGTCCCCGACAAAGACGTAGAACCGGTCCGTGGACTGCGAACGGTATGGGAAGATGGCGTGCGTGGTGCCGGTCGGCACCGGCAGCTCGGAGATGAGCACCGGATTCTCCGGGGTGCCCCCCCAGCGCCCGTTGCCCACGTCCACGGCCACCATGCCCTTCTCCCACTCGGCCGAGTAGGCGATGCCGTCCAGCACCCAGACGTCGTGGAGGCGGCTGTCGGGGTGGTTGTACTCGCCGACCACGCGTGGATTGTAGATGTCGGCGACGTCGATGATGACGTACTTGTCGCCGGCGGCCAGCACGTAGGCGTAATCGTCGTCGGGGAAGGCATTGTGAACTCCGCCGGTGAGTCCCTCGACCACCTCGGAGGCGATCACGGGGTGGGCGGGGTCGGCCAGGTCGAGGAAGACCACCCCGTTGCGCCGGTTGGAGGCTCCTTCGCGCGTGAGGGTGGCGTAGCGTGCATCGGGGGACACTTTCACGTCGTTGACGGCGCGCGCGTCCACCTGCAGCGAGTCGGTCTTGAAGATGTTGGCCGGGTTGGTGACGTCCCAGGCGTAGGCGTACCCGTCCGACATCTTGGCGCCCGTGAGCGCGTAGTCGCGGCCGTCCAGCCCCTCGAACACCCAGAAGTCGGTGGTGCGCACGGTGGCGGTGCTCCCTGTGCCCACCAGCGTGAGCTCACGCACCGCGTCGCGGCCGACGGCCTGGAGGGTCGCGCGCGACGAGAGCGGACCAGCGTTGGCCACGATCGTGTACACGCCCGGCACGTCGGCGACGAAGCGGTCGCGCGCAATCTGGCCGGGCGCGCTGGACGCGATCATCTCCGCATCGGGCACGGCCGTGTGGGTCCAGGTCACCGGCACGTCCGCGACAACCTCGCCGGCCGCGTCCCGCGCCGCCGCGGTGAGGTGCTGAACATCGCCAGTGCGCACCTCGTCCGCCAGCCCGGTGATGTCCAGCGAGACCGCGGGGAACGGGGCCACGTCGTAGGCGACCGTGCCGGCCGTCCCCTCCACGTCGGCGCGGATGGTGACCGCGCCCGTGCCGTTGGCGGTCACGTAGCCGAAGCGGTCGACGGTGGCGACGGACGGATCGGAACTGGACCACGACACAACCGGGCCCGGCCGCGCGGATCCGTCCGCGTGGCGCGCTATGGCGGTGTGGCGGAGGGTGGTCCCCTGGTAGAGGCGGCCCGGCTCGGCGTTGACCTCCACCGCGGCGACCTCGGGAGCCAGCACCGTGAGCGGCACGCGCAGGCTGGGCGGGGTTCCTTCGTATCCGGGCGGCGCCAACAGCGTCGCCACGATCTCGTACTCGCCCATCGTCCGCCCGCGCACCGTCCCCCCGCGCACGGTCGCCGCCGCCCGGGGCGCCACCGTACGCACCTGGGCGTCCGTCACCACGCGGCCCTGGGCGTCCAGGGCGCGCACCTCGAACGGGACTTCCTCACCCGTCATGACGACCACCGATGGCGGAGACGCCTCGAGCCGCACGACGCTCTCGGCGCCGGCCTGCGCGCTCGCGTGCTCGGGCGCGAACGCAAACGTCGACAGGAGGGTCAGAATCGCGAGGACGGTCAGCCGCTGCATGGCACGCTCCAGCTCGAGGAATCCGCAGGGAGACGATAACCCGGAAATCGCCGGGACCGCCAGCACTTCGCAGCCAGACAGCCCGTGGACTGTTATGCCACCCCCAGCCCGAACCGCAGCGCCTCGTCTATGGACGGGTGCAGGAACTCGTATCCGGTGCGTTCCGCCTTTGCAGGGAGGGCACGCTGCCCGCCCAGGAGCGCGGTCCGTCCCATCTCGCCCATCAGGGCATACACGGCCAGCGACGGTACCGCCAAGAGGGTCGGCCGCCGGAGCACCCGCCCCAGCGCGCTCGTGAAGGTGGCGTTGGTGACCGGCAATGGAGCCGTGACGTTGATGGGTCCACGAACCTGCGGGGTGCCGATCGCGTGCAGGATGAGCCCGAGCGTGTCGTCCAGGCCGATCCACGGAAAGTACTGCCGTCCGCTGCCCAACCGGCCTCCCGCGCCGGCCCGGAAGGCCGGCAGCATCAGCTGCAGCGCGCCCCCGTCCGGCGACAGCGCCACCCCCTGCCGCAGATGCACGACGCGGATCCCCGCACGGCGCGCGGGGGCCGCCGCGCGTTCCCACGCCTTGCACACCTCGGCCAGGAAGCCGCGGCCCGGCCGGCTGTCCTCGGTCAGCTTTTCGTCGCCGCGATTGCCGTAGAATCCGACCGCGGAGGCGCACACGAGCACCCGCGGAGGCGGCGACAGACGCGCCGCCGTATGGGCGATCCAATCGGTGCCGTTCCTGCGCGACCGCATGATCTCCTGCTTCTTCTTCGCGGTCCAGCGCACGCCGACGAGGGGCTCCCCCGCCAGGTGCACGATCGCGTCCACGCCCTGGAGCCCGTCGTGATCCACCTGCCCCTTCGCGGGATTCCAGTACACGGATCCCTCGCCGGCCTGCTTCCGCGAGCGCACCAGGCGCAGCACGCGGTGCCCGCCGGTCGTGAGAACGTGGCGCAGGTTTCTCCCCAGAAAGCCCGAGCTTCCGCTGATGGCTACCGTGAGCGGCCGCCGCTGCCGGTAGCGCTCGTGCAGCGCGAGGTCGTTTGCCAGCCGTTGATGCCGAAACGCGAAGCCCCGTTCGAGCATGCGCTCGATCCGCCGCACGAAGGGCGCCGCGTCCACGTTCAGCGGCGGACCCCAGTCGATCTCGTCCTCCATCACGCACCCACCCTCCCCATCCGGCGAGAAGCGATGCGTGTGCACCCAGTGGTTGAAGGGGCCGCGCACCTGCTCGTCCCGGAAGAGGACCCCTTCCTCGAAGGCCGTATGGCGGACCGTCCAGGCAACCCGCAGCGGCCCGGGACCTGCCCGGACGGTCACCGTCCCGCCATCGGCGATGCCGCCATCGCGCGCCACCACATGCACGTTTTCCCACGGGGGAAGCAGGCGCTCAAGCGCGCCCGGGCGCATGTGCCACGCGAACACTTCCGCCGGTGAATGCGGCAGCCGATGCGTGCGCCGGAAGGTGGCCATGCTCGTGGCTACGGCGTCAGCCGCCCGGGGTTTCCACGGCGTTGCGGATCGCGGAGACCCCGGCAGCCACCCCCTGCGGATGCCGGTAGATGGCCGATCCGGCGACCAGCACGTCCGCGCCCGCGCCGGCGACCCCGGGGGCCGTCGTGGCGTCGATCCCGCCGTCGACCTCGAGCGCCGTATCCTCGGCCCCGCAGGCGTTCAGCAGCTCACGCGCCCGCGCCAGCGTGGCGAGCGCGGAGGGGATGAAGGCCTGTCCGCCGAATCCGGGATTCACGGACATCACCAGCAGCAGGTCGATGTCGGGAAGGATGGGCGCTGCCGCCTCCACCGGGGTGGCCGGGTTGAGCGCCACCCCGGGGCGCACACCCGCCGCGCGGATGCGCTGGATCGTCCGATGCAGGTGCGGGCAGGCCTCTTGGTGCACCGTCAGGTAGTCCGCGCCGGCGTCGGCGAACGCCTGGATGTAGCGGTCGGGCGCCTCGATCATGAGGTGCACGTCCACGGGCAGCCGCGTCGCCCGCCGCACCGCCTCCGTGATCGCCGGACCGATGGTGATGTTGGGGACGAAGTGGCCGTCCATCACGTCGACGTGGATCCAGTCGACGCCGGCCTCCTCCGCCTCCACCACCTGCTCGGCCAGCCGCCCGAAGTCGGACGCCAGAATGGACGGGGCGATGCGAACCTTCATGCCAGCTACCTCCTCAGCGTATATCCCCTGGCGCCGCGGTCCTCTCGCGCACGCCGCCGGGCGCCGCGATCAGCGCCCGGGTGGTCATCCCCAGAAAGAGCCCGTTCTCGACGATGCCCGCCCGCGCGCGGAGGGCCCTGTCCAGCGCCGCCGGATCCTCGATGCCCTCCGGAAAGCGCGCATCCAGAATGTAGTTGCCGTTGGACGTGACGTACCGGCTCCCGTCGGCGGCACGGCGCATTGCGACCTCCGCCCCGAGCGCCGCCACGAAGGCCTCGTGGCTGGAGGAGCCGAAGCGGGTCACCTCCACCGGCAGCGGGCTGCGCGTGCCCAGCCGCTCTACCGCCTTGCTTTCGTCCACAATGACGATGAACCGGTCGGACGCCTGCGCCACGATCTTCTCGCGCAGCAGCGCGCCCCCCAGCCCCTTGATCAGGTTGCCCCGCGGATCTACCTCATCGGCGCCGTCGACCGTCAGATCCAGGCGCGGCCGCGCCTGCAGGCGCGAGACCCGGATCCCGTGCCCCCGCGCGATCTCCGCCGTCCGCCGGGAGGTCGGCACCCCGACGACGGCGCTCAGGTTGCCGGCGCGCACGCGTTCCCCCAGAAGGTCGAGGAAGAAGCGGATCGTGCTGCCCGTGCCGAGCCCCAGCACCATCCCGTCGCGGACGCTCTCGAGCGCCCGGGCGGCGGCGGCCCGCTTCAGGGCGTCGATGCCGGTCATGTCCCGGATTCCCGTGCCGCGCGCCGCCGGTGGGAGATCGTCAGGACGGGAACCGGCTCAGGATCTCCTTCACCTGGCGCACGATGTCGAGCGCCTCCTCGAAGGGGCGCTGCCACATGTTGCGGCCGAAGATGAGCCCGGTAGCGCCGGACTCCATCGAGATCCTCACCTTGTCCAGCATGTCCTCGTCGGAGAGCTTGCTGCCCCCGCTCACCAGCACCATGGTGCGGCCCGCCGAGCGGAAGACCCGCCGCGCGCCCTCCGCGTAGGTGTGGACGATCTCGGCATACTTGCCCGGCTGCGCGGGATTGGGGCCGATCGCGGGCGGGATCACCAGCTTGGCGATGTCGGCCCCGAGCTCGAGAGCCGTGCGCGCCGCGTAGTCGACCGCGTAGAGCGAGGTCGCGCCCCCCTTCGCGTCGATGGCCTCGCCGCGCGGATACGACCACACCACCAGCGGCATGCCGAAGCGCTCGGAATCCTGGCGCACCCGCCGCAACTGCGCGAAGTCGTCGTCCTGCCGCGGCGTGCCTACGTACAGCGTGTAGCCAACCGCGTCCGCCCCGATGCGCACCGCGTCCTCGACGGTGGACGTGAGCGGCGACAGCGCCTTGTCGGCGGGCGGGATGTTGGTCTTGCCGTTCAGCTTCAGGATGAGCGGCACCTGGCCCGCGTACTTCGGCATGTACTTGCGCGCGAGCCCGTAGTGGCAGGCGATCGCGTTGAAGCCGCCCTCCACGGCCAGCCGCCACTGGAATTCGGGATCCTGCGACGGAGGGTTGGGGAAGAAATCGATCGGTCCGTGCTCCAGTCCCTGGTCGATGGGCAGGGCGAGCATGGTCCCGTTTCCGAGGCCGTTCCGGTAGAGGATTCTGTGGAGGCGGGCGCGCTTGCCCAGGTCGATGTCGAGATCGTGGAGCGAGGGTCGGGTCGTCGTCATGGAATCGTTCTGAAGGGGGGCTGTCGTGAGCGGCGGGTTGACTATATTGGGGCGCCGAACGCGCCCGGAATCTATTCGGGCGCCACAGGAGCGGAAAGGCAACCCGACACCCGCAGGGTCGGTGCGCGGACACTCCGGCTCCGGGACACGCGCACAGGCTTCAGATCGGAGCAGCAGATGATTCTCGTCACCCGCCAGGGCATCACCGAGGAGGAGCTGGACCACATCCGCGAACGCGTGGAGTCGCTCGGGCTGCGCACGCACGTGTCGCGGGGCGAGACGCTGACGGTCGTGGGATGCATCGGCGACGAGGAGCGGCTCCAGCACGTCCCCCTGCTCTCCATCCCGGGGGTGGCAGCCGCGCACCCGGTCATGAAGCCCTACAAGCTGGCCTCGCGGGAATTCGCGGCGGATCCGACGAGGATTCCGCTGGGGGACGTGGAGGTGGGAGGACGCGGAGTGGTAGTGGTCGCCGGGCCCTGCTCGGTCGAGGGTGACGACATGTTGAGGGAGACCGCGGCGCGGGTGCGGGCCGCCGGAGCACACGGCATTCGCGGCGGCGCCTTCAAGCCCCGCTCGTCGCCCTATTCCTTCCAGGGGATGGGCCAGCCGGGCCTGGAGCTGCTGGTGGACGTGCGCAATGCCCACGGACTTCCGGTCGTGACCGAGGTCATGGACACCCGGCAGGTGGAGCTGGTGGCGGGATACGCCGACGTGCTCCAGATCGGCACCCGCAACATGCAGAACTTCAACCTGCTGACCGAGGTCGGAAGGGTGCAGAGGCCGGTTCTTCTGAAGCGGGGCATGTCGGCGACAATCAAGGATCTGCTGATGTCGGCGGAATACATCATGCAGCAGGGAAACAACCAGGTGATCCTGTGCGAACGCGGCATCCGCACCTTCGAGACGGCGACTCGCAACACCTTCGACCTGGCCGCCATCCCGGTGCTGAAACGGGAGACGCACCTGCCGGTGTTCGCCGACCCCAGCCACGCGGGCGGGCGCCGCGACCTTGTGGCGCCGCTGGCGTTCGCCGCAATCGCGGCCGGGGCCGACGGTCTCCTGGTGGAGGTGCACCCGAACCCGGAGTCCGCGTGGTCGGACGGGGATCAGTCGCTGGATTTTGCGGAATTCGAGCGGATGATGGGGCATTTGGCCCCGTTCGCGGAGGCCGCGGGGAGGAAGCTGGCTCCGCTGTAGCCCCCTACCAGAGCGCCGCCCCGAGCGCCTCCCGCGCCTGCTCCAGCTGCGCGGCCACGGCTTCGCGGCCCGTACTTCCGCTCACCACGCGCGCGTCCGCGGACCGGACCGGGTCAAAGACCTCCGTCACCCCGGGACCGAAGGCCTCGTGCTCCTCGGCGAGCGCCTCGGCGGACAGCTCCGCGATCGAGCAGGCCAGCGCTTCCGCGCGGCGCACCACCCGGCCCACGACCTCGTGGCTGGTGCGGAAGGGTACGCCCTTCCTGACCAGGTAGTCGGCCAGATCGGTGGCCAGAAGGGCGGGATCCAGCGCGGCCTCCATGCGCGCGGGCTGGAAAGCCGCGCCGCCTATCGCCCCCGCCACCGCCGGCAGGGTGAGCTCCAGGGTGTCCACCGTGTCGTAGAGGGCGGCCTTGTCGTCCTGGAGGTCGCGGTTGTAGCCCGTCGGCAGGCCCTTCAACTGAATCATCATGGAGACCAGGTTGCCCACCAGGCGCCCGCTCTTGCCGCGCGCGAGTTCGGCCACGTCGGGGTTCTTCTTCTGCGGCATCAGGCTCGAGCCGGTGCAGTAGCCGTCGGAGAGCTTCAGGAACCCGAACTCCTCGGAGGCAAACAGCACCATGTCCTCGCACAGGCGCGAGAGGTGCACCCCGATCATCGCGCCCGCGAAGAGGACGGAGACGATCCAGTCGCGGTCGCCCACCGCGTCCATGCTGTTGGGGGTCACGGAGTGGAAGCCCAGCTCGCGGGCCATCGCGGCGCGGTCGACCGCGAAGGGACACCCTGCGATGGCGCCGGCGCCCAGCGGCAGCACGGCGGCCTCTTCGGCGGCCGAGCGCAGGCGGGCCCGGTCGCGCACCAGCGGCCAGACGTGCGAGAGCACCCAGTGGGCGGCACGCACCGGCTGCGCCCGCTGCAGGTGGGTGTAGCCCGGCATCACCAGCTCCTGCGACCCGGCGGCCAGATCGGCCAGGGCGCTGCCCAGCCGGACGACCTGACCGTCGAGTGAAGCCACCGCGTCCATGCCCCACAAGCGCACGTCGGTGGCCGCCTGATCGTTGCGCGAACGGCCCGTGTGCAACTTGGCGCCTGCCTCGCCCACCTCCTCGACCAGCAGGCGCTCCACCAGGGAGTGGATGTCCTCGTCCTCCACGGTGGCGGGATCCATGCCCTCGAGGCGGGACGCCACCACTTCCAGGCCGGCGTCGATGTCCTGCCATTCCGCGTGGGTCAGGACTCCGGCTCGCAGGAGCGCCCGCGCCCAGGTGCGGCTCGCCCGCACATCCTGGGGCCAGAAGCGGAAATCCATGTCCAGCGAGCGGTTGAGCGCCGCCATCTCCGGCGCCATCCCCTCGGAGAATCGCCCCCCCCAGAGCCCGTGACCCGAAGTGCCGGCTCCTGGCTCTCCGGGGTCGGTCATTCCCCGGCCTCCGGGTATTCCAGCGACAGGCTGAAGAGCCTGATGAAGCCGGCGGCGTCGCTTTGATCGTAGTCGCCGGAGCCGGATTCGCCGAAGGAAGCCAGATCCCCGTCGTAGAGCGATCTCGGGCTGGTGCGGGACACGCTGCGCGCCGACCCCTTGTACAGTTCCATCGTTACGCTGCCCGTCACCCGCCGCAGGAGCACATCCACCAGCGCGTCGATGGCCTCGCGCTCCGGTGTCCACCAGCGGCCCTCGTAGACCAGGTCCGCGTACCGGTCAGCCACGAGGTCCTTCAGAGCGATGGAGCGCCGGTGCAGCGTCAGCTCCTCAAGCTCCTGCAGGGCGGCGTACAGGATGGTGCCGCCGGGGGTTTCGTACACGCCCCGGGACTTGATGCCGACCAGCCGGTCCTCCACGATGTCGGCCCGCCCGACCCCGTGTCGGCTGCCGGCGGCGTTGAGCGCCTTGAGAAGCTCCGCCGGGTCCAGCCGTTCCCCGTTGACGGAAACAGGGTACCCTTCCTCGAACCCGATCTCAACGCGCTCCGCCTCGTCGGGCGCGTCCGTCGGCGACACCGTCCACAGGAACATCTCCTTCTCGGGCTCGAAGGTAGGATCCTCGAGCGGGCCGCCCTCATAGGAGATGTGCCAGAGATTCTCGTCGCAGGAATAGAGCTTCTCCTCGTCGACGCCCGTCAGATCAATGCCCCGCGAGCGCGCAAAGGCGAGGGCATCCTCACGCGAAGCGATGTCCCACTCGCGCCAGGGGGCGATGACCTCGAGCTCCGGGGCGAGCGCGCGGTAGGTGAGCTCGAAGCGCACCTGGTCGTTGCCCTTGCCGGTGCATCCGTGCGATATGGCGTTCGCGCCCGCGGCCCGCGCCACCTCCACCTGTCGGCGCGCGATGAGCGGCCGCGCCATCGAGGTTCCCAGCAGGTACTTGCGACCATAGACCGCCCCGGCACGGAGCGTCGGCCAGACGTAGGAGGACACGAAGTCCTCGCGCGCGTCCACCCCGTGGAAGGCCACGGCACCACTGGCGAGGGCCTTCTCGCGCAGCCCGGCAAGCCCTCCCGGCTGGCCCACGTCGACCGCCACGCAGACCACTTCCGCCTCGTAGTGCTCGATAAGCCACCGGGCGATGACCGACGTATCGAGCCCGCCGGAATAGGCGAGCGCCACCCTAATTGCCATGGTGTCTCTCTCACTGGCAGTCCGTGGATGAATCCGCGCTCCCGGTGCGGCTCGCTAGGCGCTGGCCTCGGCTCCCACGGCGTCGCGGACGAACCCGCGAATGACCTCCGGCTCGAAGCCGAGGCTGCGGCCGATCTCTTCCCCGTCCCGGAACAGCAGGATCGTCGGCACGCTGCGGATGGCGTAGCGCTGGCACTGCTCGGCCGAGCGGTCGCTGTCGATCTTCACGACCAGGAGCCGCCCCCGCTCCGCCGCCGCGATCTCGTCCAGAAGGGGCACGACCAGCTTGCAGGGACCACACCAGTCCGCGTAGAAGTCCGCGAGCACCGGCACGCCCGCCCCGAGCACGGTGGCCTCGAAGTCCTCGGCCTCGACCTTGACGGGCCGATCGATGAGGATGGGCCGCGAGCAACTCTCGCACCGTGGTCCGGTGCGCGCCTCCGCCAGGCCGATCCGGTTCAGCGAGCGGCAGAACGCGCATCTCAGTGTGGTGAACTCGCTCAAGGCCGGGTCTCCGCGGGATGTGGATCGCGACAGGCCGGATCCTGCTTCCGGCTGCGCGCAAACGTTACCACGGGCGCACACTCAACGGAAGGCATAGGTCAGGCTGGCCACCAACAGGCGGCCGATCTCGGGCGCCCCGATGAACTCCTGGTGACGGTCGTCGAGGAGGTTGGCGCCGGTGAGCGTGGCGCTGGCGCGCGGCAGACCCGGAACCGGGAAGCGCACCTGGGCATCGAGCACGGTGTACCCTTCCACCTCCCCGGCATAGACGCCGGCGTTGGCGTAGAAGCCGCGCTGGCGTCGAATGCGCGCCTCCGCGGAATAGCCCGCGTCCGCGGCCTCATAGCGAACCGAAAAGCTGCTTTTCGTCTTCGGCAGATTGAGGGAGATGTCCTCCAGGTTCGAGCAGTCGGTTTCGGCATCCTCTACGAAGTCGAAGCACTGCTCGCTGATGTGCGCATGCGTGCCCTCGAGGGAAAGCGCGGGGGTTAGCGATACTTCCGCCGAGAGGCCGGCGGTCCAGAAGTCGACCCTGCCGTAGTTTCGGTAGGTAAGCAGCAGGCCCGGGGTTGTCACCTGGTCCGGCATGATCGTGCCGACGGGCAGCTGCAGCACCAGGTTGGTGAGGTCGTGAATCAGCAGGTCCCGCAACGCGGGAAAGACGATCCCCTGCCTGACCATCGGCTCCACGCGCTTCTCGATGAACGCGCGCGTGGATGCGGGCTCGAAGAAGACGGTCGGGGTCTCGACCCGGAGCGGCCCGATGAAGTTGTCTATGGAGGACCGCCCGACCGCCGCCGAGATGCGGCCCCGTCCGTCGACCTCGAACCGGTACTGCAGCGACAGCGAGTTGATGATGCTGGGCTGGAGCGGATCGATGGGGTCCACGCCGATGGGACGACCCAGCACCTCCTCGCCCAGGAAGGGAGGCTGGCCGGCTGCCCACTCCTTCTGATTGAAGAGGAGGAGCCGCGGCAGGAGCTCTCCCGGCTCCGGATCTCTGAAGAACGGCCGCAGGGGTCCGAGCGCCAGCGGATCGCTGGCCGCCGCGATCTCTACCAGCGTATTCCAGAGCACCGCCGGGTCCGCCGGCAGCCTCTCGCCGGGCGCGAGCGGCGAGCGCATGCACATTCCCCCGAAGCCCCCGGGGCAGCGGTCGTTGAAGGTGAAGCCACTTTCTGGGACGCCGCGCGCCAGCACGTTGTAGATGAGCACGCCGGCCGTCATTCGCCCCGCACCGACATCCAACAGGAAGTGGTCCGCCGAAGGCATGAATGCGACGCGCGCGGCTGTCGCGAGAAAGCTGTGGCCGCGCGCGGGCCTGAAGATCAGGCTTGCGAAGGGGGACAGGTTGACACCCTCGACGCGGGAGTGGCGCTCGACCTGGACGCCCGCCGCCACGTCGAGCCAACGGGAGATGCGGGTGACCGAGTCGAGGTAGCCACCGGCGACCAGGATGTCGTCCGCATCTTCGTAGACGCCGGTCACCGTGCCGTTGGTGGAGGGACGCACGCCGCGCACGTCCAGGCCGTACCGAAGGCTGTGCCGGCCAGCAAAGCCGGCCGAGTGGCCGATGCGGCCGGCGAAGAAGAGCGACCGGTCCTCGATGTCCCGGGCGGTGCGGTAGAACACGGCCTCCCCCGCCCCGCGTCCCCGCACCTGGGCGTCGGCGGACAGGCGCCCTTCGTGGTAGCTGGCCCGGCCGTGCCAGCGGGTCCAGCTGCGGGCGTAGGCTGCGCCGACCTCGGTGAGCTGGTTGCCGCGCAGGCGGTCCAGACCGCCCTCGAAGACCCAGCCGCCCGGGTCGTCCGGGCGCAGGTCGTAGCGGACCGCGGCGCCCCATCGCTCCAATTGGTCGTCCCGCGCCGGGACGAGCGCGCTGCTCTCGCGCAGCCGTGCCTCGACCGGGTCGGCGAACGGCCAGTCGGTACCGCGCAAGTAGTGGCCGGCGGCCTCGAAGAGAGCGCCGTCCGCAACCCGGTCGGCATGCCGGAACCGTCCGCCCGCGAGCGCCCGCCCACCCCCGAACAGCGTCGCTTCGGTACCCGCCGAGTCCCCGCGGGAGGGAGGTTCGAGGCCGTAGGGGAAGGAGAACGGAGTCCACCGGTCGCGGCTCCGGCGAACCGGCAGGAGGCTGCCCGCGAACGCGTCCGTGAAGTGAGGCCCGATGAACACCCGCTGCACCAGTCCGGTCTCAAGGGGCGATCCGGGGTCGGAATACAGACCCTGAGCCTCGGCCGCCCGCGGAGTCGGATCGAGCGCGAGCCACGTCAGCGCGAGGATGAGCGGGAGTCGTGGCGGCAGCTGGCGTCGGGGCATGCGCCGCAAGTATCCCGCCAGACGGCGGTTGTTCCCACGGAGGCACGGATGAGCAGCCGTCACCTACTGGCGCGCGCGCAGTACGTGGCGCATCATCCCCGATTGTCGCACCGGTACCTGGCTGGCGCGCCAGCCTTCTTCGTCAGCGCTCGGTCGCCCGGGGTCATATCGTCAGTAAATGACATCATGTTGTCAGTAACTTGTCATCCGTGTCCCCCACCCTCCCGGGTTCGGGAATCGAACCGCTGGTAACGCTGGACGATGTCCAGGAGGCTCGGGTCCGCATCGGCGCCCGGCTGCACCGGACTCCGGTGCTGTCGTCGCGGCGCTTGAGCAGCCAGGCGGGCATCCCGCTTCGCCTGAAGATGGAGAGTCTGCAGAAGACCGGCTCCTTCAAGGTGCGCGGGGCGCTCAACAAGGTGCTGGCCGCCGGTGAGGCGGCCCGCGGCGGCGTGGTTACGGTGTCGGCCGGGAACCACGCGCAGGCGCTGGCGTGGGCGGCGGGATGCGTGGATGTGCCGTGCGCCGTGGTCATGCCCGCGGGCGCCTCCGAGACCAAGGCGCGGGCGAGCGCCGGCTACGGGGCGGAGGTGGTCGTCGCCGACGACGTGCACCAGGCCTTCGCGCTGGCGGAGTCGCTGGCGCGAGACCGGGGGATGCTCTTCACCCACCCCTTCGACGACCCCGCCGTCATCGCCGGCCACGGCACCACCGGGCTCGAGCTCGCCGAGCAAGCCGTGGATCTGGAGGTGGTGGTGGTGCCGGTGGGGGGCGGCGGCCTGATCGCCGGGGTGGCCGCAGCCATGAAGCGCCTGCAGCCCGACCTTCGCATCTTCGGCGTGGAGCCGCACGGGGCCGCGGCCATGTCCGAGAGCCTGCGCATCGGGCGGCCGGCCCGTCTGGAGCGCGTCGGGTCGGTTGCGGACGGGCTCGCCCCACCCATGGCGGGCGAAATCACCTACCGGCATGTGCGCGCCCTGGTGGACGACGTCGTGCGGGTGAGCGACGCCGAGATCACCTCGGCCGTGCGCGCGCTCGCCGAGACCGCCAAGATGGTGGTGGAGCCCGCCGGGGCGGCCGGCGTGGCCGCGCTCCTGTGCGGGCGTATCCCCGACCTTGGCGCCAGCCCCGCGGGAGCGATCGTCTCGGGCGGCAACGTCGACTCGAGCCTGCTGGCGGAGATCCTCGCCCCGGACCGCGCGGGGGGTGCCGCACCGCCCTGAGTTGCACGCGCCGCATCCCCGGCAAACCTTCATCTCCGAAGGCACCAACCCATCATCCTCCGAAGGAGAGACAAGCGCCTTGTGCCGATTCGTATGCTACTCCGGCGATGAAATGCCCGTCCGCCCGATCGTGTTCGGGGGAAGCCACACGCTCGTGCGGCAGAGCTATGACGCAAGGGAGATGGGTCACGGGATCCACAACGCGGACGGGTATGGCGTTGGCTGGTATCACGGCGGACGCCCGGTGCGGATTCGCGAAGCGCGCCCCATCTGGCACGACCCGGACCTCGAGGATGTGCTCTCGTCCGTGCGTTCGTCGTGTTCGCTGGCCCTCGTGAGGAGCGCGAGCCCGGGCATTCCGCTGGACCGGGGGGAGGTGGCCCCGTTCGTGTTCGAGCGCTGGTCCTTCGGCCTGAACGGATACGTGCGCAAGTTCCACACTCACGCGATGCGCGCGTTGCGCTCGACGCTGCCGGACGAACTCTACACGCAGATCCGGGGCACATCCGACACGGAGACCCTCTTCCTGCTTGCGATCGCGGAGGTCAGGAAAGGGGCGTCGCCCGGAACGGCGCTGGCGCGGGCCGCGGAGCGGGCGGGCTCGCTGGACGTGCGCTGCAAGCTCAACATGATTCTGGCCGACGGACGGAATCTGGCCGTGATCCGCACGTCGAACTTCGACGAGACCAACTCGTTGTACGTCGCCCGCCGGCATTCGCTCGCTCCCGGGGGTACGCTGATCGCCTCGGAGCGGCTTGACGGCGATGGGGAATGGCAGGTCGTGCCGCCGCACTCCGTGATCGAGGTCACGGAGGCGGGCGAGCCGCGAGTCACGGAAGTGGATGCACTGCTGCGCGGACGGGCCCTGTCGCCTGCCGGCGCGGCGGCGGGCGGGGCGGCCTAGAAGCCGGTCGAGCCCCCACTCGCCCCCCGCACCATTTGGACACGAGGATACGGAGATGAGACGGTTGACGGTGTTGGCGGCGGCGATCCTGACGGCGTGGGCGGGGTGGGGCTGCACCCGGGAGGCGCCCGCGGCCGAAGGTGGTGCGGCAGACTCGATGGCCGAGGGCCCCATCAGTGCGGAGGCGCTGGTCGACCTGCGGGCGGCGGTCGGTGGCAGCCGCTCGCCCCAGTGGGCTCCCGACGGGTCGATGATCACCTTCGTTTCGGGGGGCGGGCTGGGGGCGGTCGCCACGGAGGACGGCGCCTTCCGCGCGCTCTCCGACGACCTCAGCCTGAGCGGGGTGGGCTCGCTCGGCGCGCCACAGCCCGTCTGGTCGCCCGACGGCCGCTGGATCGCCTACACCTCCGACAAGAGCGGTGCGCCGGAGATCTGGCTCTGGTCCGCCGAGGAAGGCAACGGCATGCGCGTTACCACCGATGTGCAGCTCACCAGGCTGGCCGCGCGCGCCAACGGACTGGCGTGGTCGCCGGACAGCCGGTGGATCGCCTTCTCCGGCGACCGCTTCGGCAACATGGACATCTGGACGGTGTCGGTGCCGGACGGGCAGGTGCACCGACTGACCGGCGACCCCCTCTACGAGGGCTATCCCAGTTGGACCCCCGACGGCGACCGGCTGCTCTACGTTCGCATGGACGACCGCTGGGTCGACCACGACGTGATCGAGATCGACCCCGACGGAAGCAACCCGCGCATTGTCGTTCGCGACACGGGCTTTTTCGACTACCGCGCCGGCAGGGCGTTCGGGGCCGCGCAGGTTGCCCCCGACGGTGAGACCATCCTCTACCGTTCTCAACGGAGCGGCTGGCTGAACTTCTGGCTCGTGCCCCTTTCCGGGGGCGATCCGCGCCCCGTCGCGGCGTCCGACTACGACCAGAGCGACGCCCGCTGGTCCCCCGACGGCCGCTGGATCAGCTACACGGAGAACCGTGACGGCGTCCATTCCCTCCGCGTGGTGTCGGCCGACGGCGGCGAACCCAGGGTCCTCGTGGACCCGGACGCGGGCGCGGCGCTCCGCCCTGAATGGTCTCCTGACGGCGACCGCATCAGCTACACCTTCGAGACCCCGGTGCGGCCGGCGGAGTTCTTTGTCATCGATGTCGCCTCGGGTGAGAAGCAACTCCTGCACAGCGAGATCCCCGCGGGGGCGGCGGACGCGCTGCACATGCCCGGCAAGGTGCGCTACCCGAGCACCGACGGGCTCACCATCGAGGCCTACCTGCACCGGCCCCCGGACGCCGCCCCGGGCGAGCGCTTCCCCGGCGTGATGTGGATCCACGGCGGCCCCACGTCCCAGTTCGACGACCAGTTCCGTCGCCACCAGCAGGTCCACTTCTTCGCCCAGCGCGGCTACGTCGTGCTCATGCCGAACATCCGCGGCAGCTCCGGCTACGGCCTCGAATTCGAGGACCTCAACAACGAATGCTGGGGCCACTGCGACCTGGAGGACGTGCTGGCGGGCGTCGACTATCTCAAGACCCTGCCCTACGTCGACCCCGACAAGATCGCGGTTACCGGAACCAGCTACGGCGGCATCATGACCATGGCCGCGGTGGCTTTCGCCCCGGACGTCTTCCAGGCCGCAATCTCGCTCTCGGGCTACGGCGACATGACCGACTTCCACACCGAGGTCCATGAGTTACAGCATATCAAGCTGGTCGAGTACGAGCTGGGCCCCTACCCTGAGAATCGCGACGTCTATCTCAACAGTTCCGCGATATTCAAGGCCCATCAGGTTACGACGCCTACCTTCGTCATTCAGGGCGAAGGTATTGCGGCCGACTGGCGCCTGGAGGAAGGCGGGGCTCCCGCAGCCCTCGACTTCGCCCGCAAGCTCGATCAGCACTACAAGATCGTGCGATATAAGGCCTATCCCGGCGAAGGATACTATGTATATGGGCGCGACAATACGATCGAGAAACTCCACGACATGCTGGACTTCTTCGAGGAATTCCTGGTGACGGAGATCGAATACGGCGAGCCAACTCCCGCCGGTCTTGAGAGACAGTGATACGTCAGGCCGGCGCTTCCACCCCGATCTCGGGTGCCGCGGCGGCGAAGTGGCGCACGTTCCAGGTGACAATAGTCGCCGCGCCGGCCTTAAGGGCGCACGCCGCGATGAGCATGTCGTAGGTCTGCCCCCCAATCACTCCCCGCCGCTGAGCTCTGCGCAACGCGCGCCAGTTCTCGGCTGCCGTCAGATGCACGACCGGCGTCTCCCGCCAGTTCGCCTCGAGCAACTCGATGGCGTCGTCGGATCGCAGGCGATTCGGTCCGGGGAGCCTGGTGAGGACGGCGTAAGCCTCCGCCAGGGAATGAGCGGCAAGGACAAGCTCTTCACCGGCACGCTCGCGACGCTCGCGCTCCGCAAGCGTTCGCGCATGGTGTTCGTGCCAGGAGCAGACCGTCGCGACGAGGGCGCTGGTATCGCAGAGGTATCGGCGCACCGGGGGAGCCGTCACTCGCTGGCTGTCGAGGCGCCGGAGCGGAGACTGGCCGTCGTCTCGTCGACCTCCGCAGCCGTCAACACCGGCCGTCCCTCCCGCGGCACCGCGACCACGGCGGCGCCACGCCGTTCAAGCGATACGTCCAGAGGCACCGGCTCGATCTCCACCCGGCCGTCCTGGACCCGGAATCGTACGCGGGTTCCGGGGTATAACCGGCTTGCCTCGCGAACCGCCTTGGGCACAACCAGGCGGCCTGCCTTGTCGATGGTAGTTTCCATGGTAGATATTATGGTATGTCTGATGCCACAGATCCAGACCCTTTCCCAAGAAGAATCCATGAGTGATCGGCCCAACACGACCCTGAATTCTCCCCCCCGCCGTATCCTGCGCGCCGCCTCCGCCCTTCGCGCCGTCACGGTTTCGCTACCGTTCGTGGCGGTCACGGTCAGCGCGCTGCTCTTCGCGGGCGACCTCTCCGCGCAGACCCCCCTCTCCGTCGGCCGCACGCTGTCCGGCTCCTTCTCCGAGGGCGACACCGCGCGCTACAGCTTCGAGGCCGGCGAAGACTACTTCGTGCTCGGCGAGGTCGATCAGGTTTCCGCGGACGTCGACGTGCGGGTGCTCGGACCGGACGGAGAGACACCCTGGGGGAACTCTTCCGGACCTGGCCGCGGCGCGGAGCGCTTCGCGGTGCGTCCGCCGGAAGCCGGCGCGTACACGGTCGAACTGACCCCCTCGGAGGGCGAATCGGGTGACTACACCGTCACCCTGCTTCGCCTCGAGCCGCTCGAGACCGACCCGGAGAAGCTCACCGACCAGCTCATGTCCCGCTACGACGGCGAGGACTCGCCGGGCGCGGCCGTTCAGGTCTGGCGCGACGGCGAGACACTCTTCTCCAGCGCCTACGGCATGGCCAACCTCGGCTACGGCATCCCGTTCGCCACCGACACGCGCACCAACATCGGATCGACCTCCAAGCAGTTCACGGCCTTCGCCATCATGCTGCAGGCCGAGCGTGGACTGCTCTCGCTGGACGACGACATCCGCAAGCACATCCCGGAGCTGCCCGAGTTCGATCACACCATCAGCGTACGCCATCTCATCACGCATACCTCCGGGCTGCGCGAGTTCCTGAACCTGACGCGCATGACCGGGCGGCGCCTCGACCGCGGCGACTGGATCGACCGTTCCGAGATCATCGACATCGTCCAGCGCCAGCCCGCGCTCCAGAACGAGCCCGGCGCCGAGTGGAACTACAACAACACCGCCTTCGGGCTGGCCGCGGTCATCGTCGAGCGCACCTCGGGCCAGGACTTCCCCACCTTCATGCGCGACAACGTCTTCGAGCCGCTGGGGATGACCCGCACCCTGGTCCGCCCATCACCCATCCACATCGTCCCGGAGATGTCGGAGGGCTACACGCCCGGGCCCGACGGCTTCCTGCAGATCGGCGACCTGGGTGGCGCGGCCGGAGCCGGCGGCATGTACTCCACGCTGGACGACCTGCAGGCCTGGGTGGAGAACTACGCGAATGCGCGGATCGGCAGCGCCGGGATCTTCGAGGAGATGATGACGTCCTACGTCCTCTCCGACGGCGAAGAGACCGGCTACGGCTACGGCCTCTCGGTCGACCAGCAGCGCGGCCTCAGGCGGGTGTCCCACGGAGGCGCGGACGTGGCACACCGATCGATGCTGGCCTACTACCCGGAGATCAACGCCGGCATCACCACCCAGAGCAACCATGCGGGCTTCAACAGCGCGGTCGCGTACGAGCTGGCCGAAGCGTTTTTCGCGGACGCGATGAAGCCGGAGGATGCCGTGGCGGAGGAGGCGGATGAGGGCGCCTTCGATCCCGCCGACTACGATCCGGAGGACTTCGACGACTTCGCCGGCCGCTACGCGCTCGACGAGACGCCCGCCTTCATCCTCACCTTCACCCGCGAAGACGACACCTTCTACGCGGAGCCCACCGGCCAGCCCCGTCTCGCGATGGTGCCGACCTCCGACTCCACGTTCGCCATCAGCCGTGTCGAAGCGACGATCATCTTCCACCGCGGCGAAGACGGCACGGTGAGCCGCATGACCCTGGACCAGAACGGCCTGCATCCGGGGACGCGCGTGCCCGGCGCGGAGGAGGGCGACGATCCCGAGGCGCTGGCCGACTTCGAGGGCCGCTACTTCAGCGACGAGATCGAGACGTTCTTCGAGATCGTTCAGGCGGATGGCGAACTGGTCATGAAGCAGCGCCGGCTGGACGACGCGACGCTCGAGCCGGGCCAGCCGGACACCTTCTCGGGCGGCGGCTTCACCTTCCGCTTCGAGCGCGACCGCAACGACCAGGTGATCGGGTTCTACCTGTCGAACGGGAGGACGCGCGACGTGCGCTTCGGGCGGGTGCGCTGAGGATGCTGTCGCGGCACGGCGTCAGGTTCGGATGAAGAGCGCCAGCGCGAGGCCCGGGAAGAGCACGAACGAGTACAGGTTCCACACCACGAACCCCTTGACCAGCGTCCGGCCCCATCCCTCGCCGTAGAACCTGCGCATGGCGATGAGGACATAGAGCGGGGAAACGACGACAAGGAACAGTTGCACCCAGTTGCCGGCCCCCTCGCCGGGCACGAGCAGCGCCGTCGTCGCCATCAGGAACACGAAGGTGTGGATGTGCATGCCGAACACCAGGTGCTCGACGAAGAACCTCTTCCTGCGCAAGTAGCAGACCCCGAGGATCATGGCGAACACCGGGAGAAGGAAGAACATCGCGATGGGCAGGTTGCCGATGGCCTCCTGCAGAAAGGCCCGGGGCTCGTGGAAGAGGTCGATCAGGAGGCCTCGCCCGTAGCGGATGAGCCATGCGGGGACGCCACTGGCGCGCTCGTCCGGATCCACCGATCCGGCGAGGCCGCGGACCACCTGCTTCGCGGGCGGATCACCGGGTCGGCCCAAGATGTCATCGACTTTGCGCGCGTGTTCGGGCAGCAGGCGGGCCTTCAGGGCCTCGAGCTGGACGGTATCGATCGCCTGGCCAACCGCAATATCCGCTCGTGTGTCCGCCGTCAGCGTGCTATCCGCCAGCACGCTGTCCACAAACGCACCCAGCCCGAGTCCGGCCGGCAGCCCGCGATCGGCGAGCGCGCTGTCCACCACAGCCAGCACGCTGTCGGTCACCGCGAGGGCGCTGTCCGCTGCCGCGGGATCGTCGCCGCTACCGCCCATCTGCACATCCGCATCCGAGAGATCCAGGTTCCGCAGCCATCCGCCCGCTGAAATCGACAGCACCAGGAAGAACACGAAGCTGATGAAGAGGTAGAGCCGGACCGGCGACATGTAGGCGGCGCGGCGGTTGCGGGAGAACTCGCTGGACAGGTGTCCGGGCTTGAAGAGCAGGGACTTCAGGGTGCGGAAGAGCCTCGAATCCAGCTCGAACATCTCGCGGAAGACCTCTGACACCACCGACCACAGGCCGCGCATGTAGTCGCGGTCGTTCTGGCCGCATCGGCTGCAGAAGCGGTCCAGGCGGACGGACCCGCAGTTCGGGCAGATCCCCGGCAAGATGCTCAGAAAGGATTCGTGGCGAACACCGACAGCTCGGGCACGAAGCCGCGGGCATCCACCTTGAGCGCACCCACCACCGCGCTGGCGATCTCCCTGGGCGTGAGCTTCTTGTCGGAGCGCGCCCGCTCGACGCCCGCCTTGGCGGCGAAGTTGGTCATGACCTCGCTAGGATTGACGAGCGTGACCCGGATGTCGTGGCGGCGCAGTTCATCGCGCCAGCACTCGGTCATGCCGCGCAGCGCGAACTTGGAGGAGGCGTAGGCGGTGCGTCCGCCGCTCCCCCGGAGCCCCGAAGTCGAAGCGATGTTGATTAGTTCGCCGCTTCCCCGATCGATGAAGTGACGGGCGGCCTCGCGCGCCATCAGGAAGGCCCCGAAGACGTTGGTGCGATAGACCCGCTCAAGTTCCTCAATGGTCATGTCCACCAGCGGCTTGAAGAGGCCGAAGCCGGCGTTGTTGACGAGGATGTCGAGGCGGCCGTGCTTCCTGATCACCTCGCTCACGGTGTGCACGGCGTCCGCCTCGACGCTCACGTCGCCCGCGATCCAGTGCGCCCCGGTCTCCTCGGCGGTCAACTGCAGGAAGTCCTTCCGGCGACCGGTAATGGTCACGATCGCGCCCTCCGCGATCAGCGCCTCGGCGATGGCGCGGCCGATCCCCTCGGACCCGCCGGTGATCAGCGCGACGGCGTTGTTGAGTTCCATGGATGTCTCGGCGCTGGATTGGCGGGGTGGGCTACGGCGAAGTGCTGGCCCGTCCGGGCGGCGGCGTGATCGGGAACGCGATGATGCCCTCGACGATCCCGCGTGCCACCAGGTCGGGCTGCGACACGATTACTTCGCGGTCGCCGGCGTTGGTGAGGAAGCCGGTTTCGATGATCACCGCGATGGTCATGGGATGCAGGGCGTGTTCGTAGCGGCGGAAGTTGAAGGCGTAGTAGTTGCGCATGCGCCGGGTCACGGTCGGGAGGCGCCTGATGCCGGTCACCTCGCCGTATCTCCGGTTGAGCAGGTCGACGAAGTCGGAGGCGCGTCCGGTGGCGTCGCGGCCCGGCGCCGCCACCCGGTAGCCCGTCGTGCCAGGGTCGTTGCTCGCGTCGGCATGGATGGCGATGAAGAGGTGGGCGCGGTAGTCGGGGGGCACCACGGCGGGCAGGATGTCGACCATGTAGCCCAGCTCTTCCAGCATGGCGCCGGTGTGGCGCGCGATCTCGAGGTTCACCTCCCACTCGGCCAGCCCGTTCCAGTTGGCCCCGTTGCGCCGCAGTCCCGACAGCTCGCGGGGAGCCTCCTCGGTTCGCCAGTGACCGACCTGCAGGGCGATCCGCACCGGGCCTTCGGGGGCGCGCCACTCCTCCGGGGTGGGAATGGGTCCCGGGTAGCGGTTGTAGCTCCGCCAGCGGCGCCGGCGAGGTGCCTCCTGGGGCGGCGCCTCCTGGGCTTCCTGCAGGGCCGGGGTGGTCGCGGCCGCGGGGCGCGGCGGGATGGCCGGGGATGGCCTGCCGCCGGGCGCCGCGTTCGCAGCCGCGGCGGCTGGCGCCGCAGCTTCCGCCGCGGTTGGGGCGGGGACCTCGCCGGTCGGCGCGGCATGGTCCACCGAGGCTGCTCCCGCAGCCGCGGCCTCGCCCCCGAAGAACATTCTCATCAAAACGATCAGCGCGAACGTCCCGACACCCACCAACCCGATCTTCTTCACGGAGAGCCTCCTCCCGAGTTCACGGCGCCCAGCGCCAGCGCGAATCGACACCCTTCGTCCGTCCACCAGCGCACCATCTCGAGACCCGCCTGCAGCAGCAGCGAGTGGACCGCCGCCCGGTCGTACTTGCAACTGATCTCGGTGCGCAGCGTCTCACCTTCCCGAAAGGATATCACCGGACCGCCGGGCAAGGCCACCGCATGCGCCGAGAGGGCCTCCAAGTGCATCTCGATGCGCGTATTGGCGGCATCATACCAGGCGCGGTGGCGAAAGCGCGAAGGGTCGAAATCGGTGCCGAAGCGGGCGTTCAGCACCCGCAGCAGATTGCGGTTGAACTCCACGGTCACTCCGGCGGCATCGTTGTACGCCGCCTCGAGTGACTCGAGCGACTTGCCGGGGCTCGGGCGGAGATCCGCACCCAGCAGGAACACGTCCCCCTCGCGCATCCCCGAACTCAACCCGGCGACCATGCGCACCGCCTCCTCATGGGTGAAGTTGCCGATCGTGCTTCCCAGAAGCGCGTAGATGCAGGGCGCCGGCGGCCGAGCCGCAGGCCGGAGGCCACGCGTCATGTCCGCGACCTCGGGGCGCACCTTGAGCGTTGGGTATTCGTCGCGGAGCCGCCGCGCCGTGTCGAACAGAAAATCCTCGCTGACATCGACCGGAACGTAGACCGCGGCTCTCCCCCCTGCCGTCATCATGTCCAGCAGAATCCGGGTCTTGCGCGCGCTCCCGGCTCCGAACTCGACCAGCGAGCGCGGCTGCACCTCCCCGACCAGTCCGCGCGCGATGCGCGTCAGCAGCCCGCGCTCGGCACGGGTGAGGTAGTACTCGGGAAGCCGGGTGATGGCCTCGAAGAGTTCCGATCCGCGCTCGTCGTAGAAGTAGCGCGACGAGACGGTCTTGGGCGTGCGCGCCAGACCGCGCGCCAGCTCGTCTAGCTCTTCGCGTCGCTCGCGCACCTGAACCCCGAGAAGATCTGCCGGCGCTGCGGAAAGTCCCAGTTGCGGAAGGTGTTGCGGATCGCGCCCGGGCGCGTGGCCCAGGAGCCGCCGCGCAGCACCCGGTATTCGTCCCCGAAGAAGACCTCCGAGTATTCCGGGTACGGGAAGGGCTGGAATCCCGGATAGGGAAGGAAGCGGGATGCCGTCCATTCCCATACGTCGCCGATCATGCCGTAGCAGCCGAGCGGCGAGACGTTGCCGGGATGGGTCCCCGGCCGGTCCGGTCCGGGGCGGACGGCGTCCAGGTTGGCGCGCGATGGCGTCGCGGGTTCGTCGCCCCAGGGGTAGAGAAGGGCGCGCGCTCGGACCGGATCCCAGCTCGCGGCAACCTCCCACTCGGCTTCGGTGGGGAGCCGCTTCCCGGCGCGCCGCGCGAACGCGTCGGCCTCGTACCAGGAGACATGACAGACCGGGAGCGCGGGATCGACGGGCACTTCGCTGCCCATCGCGCGGGTCCACCACACGCCGTCCCGCCGGAACCAGAAGAGAGGGGCTTCCGCACGCTCCCCGGCGCGCCACGCGAGGCCGGCCTCGCTCCAGTGCGCGTCGGTCCGGTAGCCGCCCGCCGCGATGAAGTCCATGAAGGCGGCATTGTCGACGGGATGGCGGTCGATGCGGAACGGTTCCACCCGCAGGCGGGTGCGCGGGCGCTCGTTGTCGTAGGCCTGCGACCGGTCGTCGGTGCCGATGGAGACTTCCCCGCCCGGGAAGTGGATCATGTCCGTCGAGCGCGTATGAGGCTCCCCCGGCTCGCCCCTCTCGACCCCATCGCCGGTCGCCATCCCACACCGACCCCCGCCCAATCCCGCATACGGCTCGCCCTCCATCAACTGCAGCGTCTGCAGGATGGTCTCGTTGTGCTGGTACTCGTGCTGCAGCACCATGTTGAAGACGTAGGCCCCGCGGAGAAGCGGGGCATCGGCGCGCGGGTCGATCCCGTCCATCCTTTGGAGCACCGCGCGGCGCACGTCGGCCAGGTAGGCGAGGCAGGTGGCCCGGTCCGGGAGCGGCAGCTGGTCGCGCGTGGCGCGAGGATGGCGGAACGCGTCGTAGATGCCGCGCAGCCCCTCGGCCCCGGAGCCGGCGCCGTCGATATTCTCGAGCAGCCACACCTCCTCGAAGTGCGCGATGTGGCCCAGATCCCAGACGATGGGCGACATGAGCGGATTGTGCTGCCGAGTCACGGCGGAGTCGCTCAATGGGGCAACCAGTTCGAGGGTGCGGTTCCGGGCTTCGCCAAGGCGATCGCGCAGCAGCCCAAGCGGGAGGGCGGGGACCGTCATTGTCCGGGACCTTGCTTCCCGGCTACCATGGAGCGCCCGTGCCGGAGAGGATGCGCGGAATGGGATGCAACCCCTTTGATGGATTCGACTCCTTGCGTCCGTCGTTGAGACAACGCCCAGATGGTCCTGGAGAGTGCCGAACCATAAGGTGCGGCTGCGGGACGCGAACGCAAGCCGGTGCCGGACGCGGCCCGGATCCTGCGGGCGTCGGCGCGTGACCATGGGGCGCGATTCGCGGGCCCCGAGTGAGCGCGAACCGTCCGCGAACCTCGACGACCCAGCCGCGCACTTCGACGAACCAGCCCTCGACGAACCAGCCCCCGACGAACCAGCCCTCGACGAACCAGCCCTGCGCGCTTACGAAGTCGTGAAGCGCTATGGCGCCACGATCGCGCTCGATCGGGTTTCGCTGGATGTGGCGCGGGGATCGTGCGTTGCTCTTGTGGGTGAGAGCGGGTCCGGGAAGACGACGCTGCTCCGCTGCTTCAACGCCATGGTCAGACCGGACGCGGGCTTCGTGGATGTCGGTGGGCGACCCGTCTCGTCCTTCGATCCGGTGGCTCTGCGCCGGGCCATCGGCTACGTACAGCAGGAGGGCGGGCTGTTGCCGCACTGGTCGGTGCTCCGCAACGTGGCGCTGGTTCCCTGGCTGCGAGGGGAAGAGGATGCCGAGGAACAGGCCCGCGCGGCGCTGGATCGGGTGGGGTTGCCCCCGGCGCGCTTCGGGGACCGCTGGCCCCGGGACCTCTCGGGAGGTCAGCGTCAGCGCGTCGCGATCGCGCGGGCGCTGGCGGGCAGCCCGGAGATCATCCTGCTGGACGAGCCCTTCGGCGCCCTGGACGCGATCACGCGCAGCGAACTGCGGAGGAGCTTCCACAACCTGCGCGCGGGGATGGGGGTAACCTCGCTCCTGGTCACCCACGACCTCCACGAAGCCGTGGAACTGGCGGATGAGATCGCGGTCATGAAGGGCGGCGCCCTCATGCAGGTGGGGCGTCCGGAGGAATTGTTGAGCACGCCGGCGGATGGGTACGTGGAAGAGCTGCTCAAGCGGGCGGGGATCGGGTGAGAATGAGACGGGTGGGACTGCTGATCGTCGTGGTTGTCGGTGTCGCGTGGGCCGCGCCGCCGCGCCCGCCGTCCGAGCCGGCGGTGACGTTGGCCCGCGAGGCATTGCCAGCACTTGACACGGCCACTCCTGACGCGGCTACGGGTCAACCCACCTCGCCCGCTCGACAGCCCGGACCTGCGCCCCAGGATGACCGCCCCCCCGTCATCATCGCCTCGAAACCATTCGCGGAATCCTACGTCCTGGCCGAGATCTTCGCTCAGCTCCTGGAGGCCGGCGGCATCGCAGTGGACCGACGCTTCGGCCTGGGCGCCACCGAAATCGCCTTTGGAGCGTTGCGCGCGGGCGCCATCGACATCTATCCCGAGTACACGGGCACCGCGCTCGCGGCCATCCTCGGAGAGGAGATGCAGGCCGATGCCGAAGCCGTCTATCGCCATGTGGCGGGGACCTTTCGCGAGCGATGGGACGCGCGCTGGCTGGCGCCGCTCGGGTTCGAAAACACCTATGCCATCGCCGTGCGCCGCGAGACCGCGGAGGAATTGGGGCTCACCACGCTGAGCGATCTGGCGCGCGAGGCCGGCGGTCTTCGCGCGGGCTTCACGCCGGACTTCATCGGGCGCTCCGATGGGCTTCCGGGACTGCGCGCCGCCTATGGCTTCGAGGCGGCCGAGGTCCTGCCGCTGCTGCAGGCGGTCAAGTACGAGGCGCTGGTCGAGTCCGGGGTCGACGTCATCGACGGGTACTCGACGGATGGACTGATCGCGCGCTACGACCTCGTGGTGCTCGAGGACGACCGCGGTTTCTTCCCGCCCTACGAGGCCGCCGGGCTGGTCAACGGGGATTTCTGGGGCCGGCGACCGGACGCGATCGCCGCGCTGAGCGAACTCTCGGGCCTGCTCGACGAGGAACGCGTGCGGGAGTGGAACCGACGCGCGGAGTCGGACGGTGACCCCGTGGCCGAAATCGCCCGTGACGCCCTGGCGGAGCTGGGGCTCGTGGTTGCCGATGGAGGAGAGACCGGGGAATCGGACCCGGCGGAATCGGCCGTGGCTCGGGAATCGGGGCGGAATTCAGCCGCGGCCGCGGGGTCCGCCCCGACTGCGGAGTCCGCCCGGAGCCCGGTCGTCGGCTTCGCATCATACATGTGGCAGAATCGCACCGACATCCTGGGCCACGCGCGCCGCCACATCGTGCTGGTGATCATCTCCCTCGCGGCCGCCGCGCTGCTCGCCATCCCCGCGGGGTTGATGCTCGTGCGGGTCGCGGGAGGGGCGGAAGGCGTGATCCGCGCGATCGGCCTGGTGCAGACCATCCCCAGTCTCGCGCTGCTCGCCTTCATGATCCCCGCGCTGGGGATCGGGGTCGTCCCGGCCGTGTTCGCCCTCTTCCTCTACTCCCTCTTCCCCATCCTGCGCAACACCTACACGGGCGTACGCGACGCCAACCCGGCAGCGGTCGACGCCGCGCGCGCACTGGGCATGACCCCCGCGCAACTGCTCCGGCACGTGCGCCTCCCGCTCGCGGCCCCGGTGATCATGGCGGGCCTCCGCACCGCGGCCGTGATCAACGTCGGCACTGCTACCATCGCCGCGTTCATCGGCGCCGGCGGACTCGGCGACCCCATCGTGGCCGGACTGGCCCTCTCCGACACGCGCATGATCCTCTCGGGCGCAATCCCGGCCGCCGCGCTCGCCCTCCTGGTCGACGGGGCCCTCGGCCTGGCGGAGAAGCGGGTGGCGCCAGGAGGGGTGGCGGTGGAGTGAGCGCGGGGGCGCGAGGGCGTCGGAATGTCCCCAATTTACATCTGATAGTCCCATTCTACCATTGACGGATTCTGGAGCCACGAGTCGACACCATCCGAGACGCTCCCTGGAATAGTTGTCAGACGCGCGATATAGGCCCCTGCAGGGGCAACTACCCAGCACGCTAGACGCCGTTCGCGCGCGCTGGTGACGTAAGTTGTTGTCTAAGCTTGGGTTAAAACGCCTGTTCTATACAGGACCAGACAAGAAAGATTCCATCGTGAGAATGCGCAAGATGGGGTTTTCCTAGAGTATCTGCTGTTCGTCCAGATAATCGGAGATAACGGTCAGAATGTCGTCTACCGTCTCCGCCAAGTGTATGAACATTCGTTCCATCAGTTGTGGTTTGGACTCGCTTTCAGCGTACCAAACTTGCGTCACGATGGGCTCCCGTTAAGGCCACGCGTCAGGCATTCCCTTGACACCCGGAGAGAACCCCCTGCAACTTTCTACGGTACGGTCTCACGTCCATCAGAGAGGGTGCCATGAGGTTGCCGAGAACGCCGGAGGAGAACCTTGTAAACTGGAGCTTGGGCATCGCCTTGGTGTGCCTCCTGGTGATGATACTGTTCGCGTGGGCAAGACCCGTGGAAGGGCAAGCTCTGCCGATATTCTCTGCGGAATCCTTCTCAACCGATGCCGCGGAGAAGCTGGACGAGGCTGCCGACAAAGTTGTTGCAAGGGATATGGAGGCGCTCGGCCTCCTCACCCTTGCAAGGGATCAGGCTCGGTTGGCGAGTGTTCTGGCTGCCCAAGCCTGTGACGGATTCGTGGAGATGTGGGACCTTGTGGACCTGTTTGACCACCACTGGACAGACGTGGTGCAGCAGAACATCTTGACGTGGGGCTTGGAGGATGTTGAGGCAGACTCCCGGCTGACGTGGTCGGGCTGGCTGCGGAGCGAGGCTAACCAGTTCCGACTCGATGGCATTATGGTTACCAGAGAGTGTACGGAGGGCGGATGAGCAACCCAACGCCGGAGCAGCTTGCGCGGGCCGTGCTGACCCCCACCAACCCGAAGGCTCGGGAAACGCTCAAGAAGCTGCGAGAGAAGGCCGAGAAACTTGACGGAACCCGGAGGGATCGTGAAGTTTAATTTGGGGAGAGGTGGCGCCCCCGGCGGGACTCGAACCCGCAACCTCCCGGTCGGTAGTCGGATGCTCTATCCAATTGAGCTACGGGGCACCTCCTCCTACCCCTCCCGCAGCACCACCGTTGCGTATTCTCTCTGTAGTCTCTCAGAGATTCCTTTGAAACCAGTCTGGGCAACTGGATAGACCCCCTTGCAGGCATCTGGGCCGCATTCTCCTCCATGAATGACCCGGGGCGCTGGTTTTTTGCTCTCTGCGGGCATCTGAGAGAGTCGAATATGCTCCCGTTGTATTTATCCATGCACGGAAGGTATCCCCACCCAATCAAGGAGCAATCCGGTGATCATGCCCGCGACGACCTGCGAGAACAATTCATGGAAGAGCGAAGCGACTGTCGAGGGAGACAGTCCTCCATCTCGCACCGACGGGACCTCGCCATCCGATGAACACAGGACGGACGCGCTGAGAGTCGGATGGGCACCGAGGCCTCAGGGCGTGAGGGAGCCAAGGCTCGGGGTGCGTCTCCCACGCCAAGGCAGCGCCGGGCGGATGCCGCCGGGCTGGTGGCCGAGCGGGCCCTGACGGCGGGGTGCGGCGAAGACTCCGAAGAGGGCACGGACGAATCGGGTACGCGCGCGGAGCGGTATCAGGTCGTGATCCATACCGAAGCGGCGACGCTGGCCGAAGAGGGCGAGCCCGGCCGTTCGGATCTCGACGGCGTGCGCGTTGCCGCGGAAACGTCGCGGCGCATGGCGTGCGATGCAGCGGCGGGAGGCCGTGGAGGAGACCCTCTAGTGCCTGTGGCGAAGACGGGGTAGTGCTGGGGAGGAAACGGGGTAGTGCTGGAGAGGAGACGGTGTAGTGCTGCGGAGCAGACGCTGCAGGGACGCGCTACAGGCCCGGAGTGGAAGCTTCACAGGCGCTGCAGAAACCACCAGTAGTGTCCCTCGGGGTCGCGGGCTTCGTAGGTGCGTTCCGTCCAGTAGCCCTCGCCGTAGTCCTGGGTCGCCGGCTCGGTCGTGATCGCGGCTCCGGCTTCGCGGGCATGTTCGCAGTGGGCGTCGACATCGTCTACGAACACGCACAGCGCCTGCGTGTTGGCGCCGCCCGCGGCCTGTGGAGACCGAGGGTACGTGCGGCCGGGCGTCAGGCCGGCCTGCCCGACCATGATGAGGCCGCCGTTCATCGCGAGCTGCGAGTGGACGATCTGCCCCTCGTCGTTCTCGACTCGGACGCGAACGGTGAATCCGAAGACGCTGGTCAGCCAGTCGATTGCGGCTGCGGCGTCATCGTAGAAGACGGCGGGCGTGATTCTCGGCCAGCCTTCCGGGGGGTTCTTCATGGGGTTCTCCTGCGGCGAGGTGTCTGACGGGCGCCTTCAATGTCACGTCGAGCCAGCGCGCAGCCGTTGAAGTCGGCGCATCGCCACGATACCCGCCCACGGTCCCAGCGCCAAGACCCCGAAGGCGACGCGCCAGCCGAAGCGGGTCTCGAGTTCGACCGTCATCCAGATCGTGGCGGCGGTGAGCAGGAAGCCGAGCGAGGTCTGGAGAGTCAGGGCCGTGCCGACCGCGTGCCGCGGCGCCACCTCGGTGACGACTGCGCTGAACTGTGCGCTGTCGGCGACCACGGCGAACCCCCACACCCCCGCGACCACCGCGACCAGCCAGAACGGAGCGGCGAGCAGCCAGCCCATCACGGCCGCGCAGGCCCCGCTCACCGCCATCGACCAGATGGTCACGCGCTCGCGGCCCAGGCGGTCGGCCCAGGTGCCCGCCAGCACCGCCCCCACCCCGCCGATGGCGATCGCGCCGAACCCGGCGACCCCCGCAAGCGCCGCAGCGGAGACCGTGCCCGCGACCGTGCCGGTGAGACCACCGTCAGCCACGCCGGGGAGACCGCCGCCAGCCGCGGCAAGCCCCCCACCCCCGGCGAAGTAGTCGCCGAAGAAGAGCGCGATGGTCGCCCACATCGGGTAGAGCTCCCACATGTGCCCCAGGTAGCCCGCGATCGCGAGTCGGGTTTCGCGGTGCCACACGACCGTTCCCGCCAGCCGCCACGAGAAGGGCCGGCGCTCGAAGCGGTAGGGCCCGTCCCGATACGTCGTCAGCACGAGAAGTCCGCTCGCCGCGCAGGCCAGCGACGCGCCCGCCAGCACCAGCGCCGCGCCTCCTCCCTCGACCGACGTCAGCAGGTACGGGACCGCCTTCCCCACCGTCAGCGCCCCCACGATCGTGCCGATGGCGAAGCCGCGCGCGTCCCGGAACCAGGTCGCGATCATCTTCATCGCCGGCGGATAGACGCCGGCCAAGAAGAAGCCCGTAAAGAAGCGCAGAGCCAGCGCCGACCCATACCCCGGCGCGACGAGCACCAGCGCGTTCACGGCCGCCCCCAGCAGTGCCGAGACGCAGAAGTAGCGTCTTGCCGGAAAAATGTCCGCAAGGTTGAGGAATGCCGCGACCGCCGTCCCGGCGACGAACCCCAGTTGCACGACCGTGGTCAGCCACCCCGCCTGAGCCTCGCTCAGCCCCCACTGCGCTGTCAGCTCCGGCGACAGCGCGCTGGCGGTGAACCAGAGCGACATGCCCATGAGTTCAGCCACCGCCAGCAGAACGAGAGTGCTCCAGGCGCGCGGGGGTATCCGCGAGCGACGGGGGATTCGGGCCACTGTGTCGACCTCCTTTCCTGGGCGAGTGCCCAGCCTCCGCAAGTGCCTGAGCGCATCAAGCCTAGCAGTCCGTGGATGAATCCGCCCGTGCTCCGGGAGCGGCGAGGCACCGGGCCGGCAAGGGTGCCTTGAGGGCCGGGCGGTTCGGATCGCTACGGGTCGACGGGCCGGTTGCGTCCTTTCGCCGGTTCGTGCGTCTTTTCAGTCATGAGCCAACCGGCGAGGTGGCGCGGGACCGCGCGACATCATTGCCGACACGAACTTCAGGGAGAACGCACCATGCGAATCCAGCTCGCCCTCAACGTGCGCGACATCGACGAAGCCGTCGACTACTACGGCAAGCTCTTCGGCGCCCTGCCCCACAAGCGCCGCCCGGGCTACGCGAACTTCGCGCTCGATGAGCCGCCGCTGAAACTGGTCCTGTTCGAGAACCCTGACGCGCCGGAGCGCATCAACCACCTCGGCGTAGAGGTATTCGACGCCGCTCGGGTGCGGGAGGCAGGTGCGCGACTGGAGACGGCCAACATCCTGGCCGAGACCGAGGAACAGGCCGTCTGCTGTCACGCCGAGCAGACCAAGGTCTGGTCCGACGAACCTCAGGGACTGCGCTGGGAATGGTACGTGATCACCGACGATGCGCCCGTCGGAGACGCGACACCAGCCTGCTGCGATGGGCAAGCGACCGAGACCGCCGTTCCCACCGCTGCCGCCCCTGCCCAAGCCGCGACGGGAGCATGCTGTGGCGGCTCGGCCAGGGCCTCCGCGCCGGTATGCCATGACGTCTGACCGCCGTTTCCCGACAGGCCAATCCCACGTGACACACCGCGGGCCGAGCGCGGCAGACGATGGCGATGAACGACTTCGCTGGTCCGAGTTCCAGAGTCGGCTGCGTGGCTACGTCGCCGGCCGCGTCGACCCCGCCTGGACCGACGACGTGACCGGCGACATCCTGCTGCGGCTGCTCGAGAACAGGAAGCGTCTCGAACAGGCCCGCAACCCCCTCGCCTGGGCCTACCGGGTCGCCGCCAATGCCATCACGGATCACTACCGGCGACGCGCCGTCGAGTCGCGGGCCCTCGTACAGGCTCATGCCGAAGCCGCATCCTCGGCTCCGACCGCATCGTCGGCTCCGACCGCGGCTGAGAAGGAGTCGAAAGCGGAGCGGCGACGAATCGAGGCGTGCCTGATGCCATTCATCCTCGATCTGTCGCCGAAGCAGGCGGAGGCCCTCCTCCTCACCTCGTTCCAGGGTCTCAGCCAGACGGAGGCGGCGCGCCGTATCGGACTCAGCGTCTCGGGCATGAAATCGCGTGTCCAGCGGGCGGGCGCGGAACTGAAGCGCCGGCTGCTCGCCTGCTGTGAGTTCGAGATGGACCGCCGAGGCCGGGTGATGGGGATGCTGCCGCGAACCGCGTCGTCCCCCCCTACCGCATCAGCCTCAGCGGCCCCTCCGGCGGAAACAGCGTGAAGCCGACCGCCTCCAGCCGCTGGCGGAAGCGCGCCACGTCGCCCTGGAACACGGCGTTGACTTCGTCCAGGATGGTCTGGAGCGCGGTCAGGGCGTTGTTCATCGCCTGGCGCTCGTTGGGAGTGGGAGCGTCCCAGGAACTGGCGAGCGGGCCGGCGGCGGCCTGCACCTGGCGCACGGTCGCCTGACCGCCGCATCCGCCCTGGCACTCGGGGCCGGTGAAGTGGAGCTCCAGCAGCCCGCGCACGACCTCGGACACGGTGCGGCCCTCGCCGCTCAGGGCGTCGTCGTCCGCCAGGGTGGCGAGCACCACGTCCAGCCCGTCGAGGGCGCGCTCCAGGCGGTCGTGCGCCTCGTTCGCGGTGGTGATCCAGCCGGCGACCTCCCTCCGCGCCGCGATCTTGGCCGCGCGCGCGTCCGGATCGTAGGGGAAGCGGTGGTCGGGGATCACCTCCAGCGTCTGCGCACCCGAACCGGCACCCGCGTTGACGCGCACCGAATAGGTACCCGGCATCACCTCGATGCCGCCGCCCCCGGTCTCGTCGCGCAGGTCCCACACCACCCGGTTGAGCCCCGGGTCGGTCGTGCCCATGAGGGTCCGCACCACCACCCCGCCCCCGTCGGCGATCTGCACTTCAGCGTTCGCCACCATCTCGCCCGGCGCCAGCCAGTAGTGAATCAGCGCGCCGTACGGCCGCCTGGGTCCGATGAACATGGTGTGGCCGACCGAACGGTATCCCGTGAGCCCCATGCCCTCCGACTGGGTATGCTGGCGCACCGGGGCGACCGGCATGACCTCCACCGGCCGCGCGGCCACCGTCGCGTCGGCCGCCAGCGCCCGCAGCGGACGCACGTCGTCGACGACCAGCGCCGCGCGTCCGTGCGTCCCCAGCGCCAGGTCTCCGTCGCGCGGATGCACCACGATGTCGCGCACCGGGGTGGGCGGAACGCCGGGATGCTTCCACCAGCTCGCCCCGCGGTCCAGGCTCACGTACAGCCCGAACTCGGTCCCCACGAAGAGCAGGTTGGGCTCCTCCGGGTCCTCCTCGATGACGTGCACGAAGCCGAAGATGTCGTCGCTCGCGATGGACTGCCATGACGCCCCGTAGTCGCCGGTGCGGAAGACGTCGGGCGTCCAGCTTCCGCGGCGATGGTCGTCGTAGACCATGTAGGCCGTGCCGGGATCGTGCTTGCCGGCCTCGATGTGCGGGATCCAGGTAGCTTCGGGCACGCCCGGGACGTTCTCCTCCAGACTGGTCCACGAGACGCCGCCGTCGCGGGTCACGTGCACCCGGCCGTCGTCGCTCCCCACCCAGATCAGTCCCTCCTCCAGGGCGCTCGGCGCGATGGTCAGGAGGGTCGTGTGCTCCTCGGCGCCCGACGCGTCGATGGTGAGCCCGCCGCTCAGGTGCGCCTGCTGCTTGGACGGGTCGTTAGTGGTCAGGTCGCCCGAGATGATCTCCCAGCTCGAGCCCTGGTCGCGGCTCCGGTGCACGAACTGGCTGCCGATGTAGATGGTGGTCGAGTCGAAGGGGTCGGTGGCGAAGGCCGCGTTCCAGTGGAAGCGGAGCGTCTCGCCCTCGGGATGCGCCGGGCGGATGGCCTTGCGCTGGCCCGTGACCCTGTCGAAGCGTTGCAGGTTGCCGCGCTGCGACGACGAATAGCCGTAGCGCGCATCGCTCGGATCCGGCGCCGCCACGAAGCCGTCGCCGCTCACCACCCGGTGCCAGTGCGCGTTCATGACCCCGCGCCCGCCCCAGACGTCCGAAGGCCCCCACCACGAGCCGTTGTCCTGAAGGCCTCCGTAGACGTTGAACGGGATCTCGTTGTCGACCTCGATATGGTAGAACTGGGCGAACGGCAGGTTCTCCACGAAGCGCCAGTTCCTTCCGCGGTCGTACGTGAACGCGATGCCGCCATCGTTGCCCAGGATCATCCGGCTGGGATCGTCGGGATCGATCCAGAGCTCGTGGATGTCGCCGTGGATGATCGCGCTGGGCACCACGGTGGTGAACGTGCGGCCCGCGTCCTCGGACACGGTCACGGCCCCGTGCAGCGAATAGATGCGGTTCTCGTTGGACGGATGGGCGCGCAGATCGGCGTAGTAGAAGGGCCGGGGCGCCACTCCGGGCGCGTCGGAGATGGTCCTCCAGTTGCGGCCGCCGTCATCGGAGCGCAGCAGCTCGCTCCGCTCGGCTTCCACCAGCGCGTACACGACGGAAGGATGTTCCGCGGGGATCGCCAGCCCGATGCGGCCGAGGATGCCCGCCGGCAGCCCGTCCTCCTCGGTGAGCTGCGTCCAGGTGTCGCCGCCGTCGCGCGTCACGTGGAGTCCGCTTCCGGGCCCGCCCGACTCGAAGGCCCAGGGCCAGCGCTGATGCTCCCAGAGCGCCGCGAAGAGCTTGTCCGGGTTGACCGGATCCATGATCAGCTCGCCCGCGCCGCTTCGCTCGTTCGACTGGAGCACCGCCTCCCAGGTCTCGCCCCCGTCGCGCGTGCGGAAGACCCCGCGCTCGCCGCCCGTTCTCCAGGTGGGCCCGAGCGCCGCCACGTAGACGATCTCGGGGTCGGACGGATGCGTGAGCACGCGATGGATCTTGCCCGAGTCCTCAAGTCCCAGGTGGGTCCAGCTTCCGCCCCCGTCGGTGCTCTTGTAGATGCCGTTGCCAACCCCGGCGCTGTTGCGCGGATTCCCCTCCCCGGTGCCCGCCCAGACGATCTCCGGGTTGGGCTGGAAGACGGCTACGGCGCCGATGCTGCCCACGGGCTGGTCGTCGAAGACAGGGCGCCAGACGTGCCCGCCATCGTCGGACTTCCACACCCCTCCGCTCGCAGAGCCGACGTAGACGACGTTCCGGTTCGAGAGCACCACCTCGACGTCGGACACGCGTCCGCTCATCCCCGCAGGCCCGATGGAACGCGCCTGCATCACCGAGAAGTGCTCCGGGGCAACGCTCTGGCTGGCCAGCGGGGCCCCAACTGACAATATCGGGGCTCCAACTGACAATATACTGACAACTACTGACAACCTGGTCCATCTCATGCGGCGCATGGGGGTACCTCTGGGTTTCGGGTCCGGCGCGGTCTTCGCGTTGAGGTCCGACTCGGTCTTCGCCTTCGGGTCTGGCTCAATCATCGGTCACGGGACGTGGCTTGCCTTCTTCCTCGGGCCGCTCCGGCGCTTCCCAGTCCGGGTTGCCGCGCACATACAACTCGAGCCAGCGCAGTTCCTCCACCAGGCGCGTGCGGTGATGCCGGGGCTCGGAGATGCCGTGGCCCTCGCGCGGGAAGAGGATGAAGCGGCTCTCGACGCCCAGGTGCGTCAGCCCCGCGAAGAAGTTCATCGACTGCGCCATGGTGTCCGTCTGGTCCCGCTCCCCGTGGAAGAGGATGGTCGGGGTGGTCACCTGGTCGAGGTGGGAGTAGGCCGACCGCTCGAGCCAGTGGTTCCGGTTCGACCACGGATCACCGCCCAGGTACCAGCGCAGGACGTCGAAATGGAAGCCGGTCCCGAACTCGCTCTGCCAGTCCGACACCATCGCCCCCAGGCTCGCGGCCTTGAAGCGGTCGGTCTGGGTGATGGTCCAGCCGCCCAGGATGCCGCCGTAGCTCCAGCCCTTCACCGCCAGCGAATCAGCGTGGGCGACGCCGGCTTCGAGCGCATAGTCGACCCCGGTCATGACGTCGTCGTAGTCGCCGCCGCCGATGTCGTTCATGTTGCCGCGCAGGAGCTCGTCGCCGTAGCCGGAGGAGCCGCGCACGTTGGGCTGGATGATCGAGTATCCCGCCGCGGCCAGGATCTGCGCGTCCGCGTCGAAGCCGCGGGTGAAGACGCCCGCCGGGCCTCCGTGGATCTCGAGCACCAGCGACTGGGCCTCGGGATTGACGCTGCGGTAGAGGATGCCCTCGATGGGGAGCCCGTCGCGGCTCGTCCACTGGACGACCTCGGGCTCCGCCAGCTGCCTCTCCGCCATCCATGGATTGGCTTCGGTGAGGCGCGTCGGCGCGCTCCCGTCGGTCCCGGCGGCGAAGATGTCGCCAGGAGACGTGGGCGTGTTGTGCGTGAAGGCGTAGCGCGTGAAGTCCGCCGAGAAGCTGGGCGAGGACAGGATGCCGTCCCCCGAGGAGACCGCCTCCAGTTCGCCCGAGTCCACGCTCAGCCGGTAGAGGCTGGCGACCGTCCGGTCCAGCCCCGCGAAATAGAAGGCGTCGCCGGAGGGGTGCCACTCGGGCGTGCCGCGGATATCGATCATCATGTCGGCCGCCATCTGGCGCACGTCGCCGCTCTCGACGTCCATGACGTACAGGTTGCCCTGATCGAGCTCCCAGGTCTCGAGATCGGGAGCGCCGAACGCCAGCCGTGTGCCGTCGGGAGACCACGCCAGCCCGCTCTCCGGCGCCTCGTTTTCGGTCAGGTCGCGGGCCTCGCCGGTGGCTACGTCGAGCAGCGCGATCTCGGAGAGATAGCCGTCGTTGCGCCGGTTTTCGCTGCGGTAGGTGTAGGCGACGCGATCCGCCCCGGGCGCCACCGCGAACTGGCCGATGCGCAGGTTGCCGGTGGTGAGCCGCCGCGCCTCGGCGTCGTCCTCATCCTCGGAGTCCAGGGCGATCGTCCAGATGCTCGACCACTCGCCGCGCGTCTGCCCGTTGGGGGCCTCGTCGACGAAGATGGCGTCGTAGCCGTCCTCGCGCCGCTCCTCCTCGTCGTCGGGAAGCGAGTCGTTGGCGAGGTAGAAGATCGAGTTCGCGTCCCCCCACTGGAAGGAGCGCACCGAGGTGGGATGTTCGGTAAGCGCCCGCGCCTCCCCGCCATCCGTGCGGATGATGAAGACCTGCCGCGTGCGGTCCCCGCCGTCCCCGGCGGAGCGCAGAAACGCCACCCAGCGGCCGTCCGGGGACCAGCGCGCCCCGGAGTCGCCGTCCTCCCCGGTGAAGCGGCGGGCATCGGTGCCGTCGGAGTTCACGATCCAGAGCGAGGTGATGCGCTCGTTCTCGTCCCAGTCCAGCTCGGAGCGCAAGAACAGCACCCGCTCCCCGTCCGGGGACATGCGCGGATCGGATACGCGCGTGAGGTTGATGGCGTCATCGACGCCGAAGGGTGTCTGCTGCGCTGCGGCAGATGCGCCCCAGAGGGAGAAGGCGATGGCGAAGAGCGCGAGAGCGGCGACTCGATGGGCGCTTTCCTGAGCCCGAGTGACCCGTAGACCGTACATGTTCCCGACCTGCCAAGGGTGATCGGATCCGGCTCGCGGATCCGTTGACCGCGTGGGTGTGACGGGACCTCCCCCGCCGCCCCGCGCGGTGCTGGCAATATGCCCGGATTGGGATCAGGGCTGCAAGCGCGCGAGTTGCCGCTCCCCACTTGCCCAGCCGCCCCGCTCCGCAGAGCTTGCAGCTTCGCCGCACGGAGGCGCACGCCCACGTGCCCACCGCGACTCCCTCCAGGCCCGGGCGGGCCGTTCACTGGCCCCCGGATCCGTCACCCACCAGCGAGCACGACACACCATGACCCAGAAGCCACGCACGGCGCGCCGGACGCGCCTCTTCACCGAGTCCGTCATCCGCGAGATGACGCGTGTCGCACAGGAGTGCGGGGCGCTGAATCTGGCCCAGGGATTCCCGGACTTCCCGGCGCCGCAGGTGATCAAGGACGCCGCCTGTGAGGCCATCCAGAGCGACATCAACCAGTACGCGATCACGTGGGGCTCGCCGCGCTACCGCGACGCGCTGGTGCGCAAGTACCGTGAGTGGTACGGGATGGAGGTGAACGGCGAGCGCGAGATCACGGTCACCTGCGGGGCTACTGAAGCGATGGCGTCCATCATGATGGCGGTCATCAACCCGGGCGACGAGGTGATCGTGCTGGAGCCGTTCTACGAGAACTACGGCCCGGACGCCATCCTGTGCGAGGCCACGCCCGTGTTCCATCGGCTGGAGCCGCCGGAGTTCCGCCTGGACGCGGCACGGCTCGAGGCGGACGTCACCCCGCACACGCGCGCCATCATCCTCAATACGCCCAACAACCCCACCGGACGCGTCTTCGACCGCGAGGAGCTGAAGGGGGTCGCCGACATCTGCCGGCGTCACGATCTGCTCGCCTTCACGGACGAGATCTACGAGCACATCTACTACGAGGGCGAGCACATCCCGCTGGCCACTCTCCCCGACATGCGCGAGCGCACGGTCACCGTCTCCGGCGCCTCCAAGACCTACAGCGTCACCGGCTGGCGGCTGGGCACCATCGTGGCGCCGGCCGACCTGACCGACGAGATCCGCAAGGTGCACGACTTCCTGACCGTGGGCGCGCCCGCACCGCTGCAGGAAGGGGTCGCGACGGCGATGAACGCGCTCGGGCCCGAGTTCTACGAAGATCTGAAGCAGAGCTACCAGGCGAAGCGGGAAGTCCTGTACCAGGGCCTGCGCGAGGGCGGATTCCGCTGCTCCCCTCCGGAAGGCGCCTACTACATCATGGCCGACTTCTCGGATCTCTCCGATGAGGACGACGACACCTTCTCGCGCGCGCTGGGGCGCGATGCGGGAGTGATCCCGGTGCCGGGATCGAGCTTCTTCAACGTGGAAGCCGGGGACAGCACCTACGTGCGCTTCGTCTTCTGCAAGCGCATCGGCAGCCTGGAGACGGCGAGCGAACGGCTGCGGGCGTACGCGCGGGCGGGAGCGTAGGGGGAGCTTCTACTCCGCCACCGCGCGCAGCGTCGCAAGCGGCTTCCGCCGCAGAACGCCCCGGCTGTTGGCGAACCCGGTGACCACGGTCAGAGCGACCACCACCAGCCACACGCCGGCGACGCGCCCGAGGGGCAGGTGGAAGTCGAGTTCGAAGAAGAACTCGACCAGCGCCCACGCGGAACACACACCCAGCAGCGCGCCCGTCAGCCCGGCGAGCACGCCCAGGCTGGTGTATTCCGCGAGCAGGACCTGCCGTACGAGGGAGCGGCGCGCGCCCAGCGTCTTCAGGAGGGCGCTCTCGCGCATCCTCTGAAAACGGGACGTGGAGAGGGAGCCCACCAGCACCACCACGCCGGCGAGGGCGATGAAGAAGGCGAGGAAGCGGATGGCCCCGCCCACGCGGCCGAGGATGGTGTCGAGGGCCTCCTGGATGAGCGCGAGGTCGAGCACGGAGACGTTGGGGAGGCTGAGCACCAGGTTGCGCTGCATGCGCGCGCGGGCATCCGGGTCGACGATGCGGGCGAGGCCCAGGTAGCTGCGCGGGGCCTGGTCGAAGACGCCGGGCTCGGCGACCACCAGGAAGTTGAGGTCGAAGCGGTCCCAGTCGACGCGGCGCAGGTTCTCAACGGTGGTGGTCACGGGGACGCCCTGGACGTCCCATGTGATCCGGTCGCCGATCCCGACCCTGAGGTCGTCGGCCAGGTCGGCGTCGAGGGAGACGCCGTCGGGCGGGTCGCCGCCGTTGTCGCCGCCGCGGGCCGTCCCCTCCCCCCACCAGCGGCCGGCCACGAGCTCCTCGGTGTCGGAGAGCTCGGCGCGCGAGGTGTTGCGGTACAGGCGGCGCACCGCCCAGCGCGCCGGGCCGCCGTCCCTGCGGTCGCGCAGGATCGCCGCGGCCGGACGGCCATTCAGGCCGGAGATGCGTGCCGGCACCACGGCGGTCAGGTCGACCGGGCCACCGCCCGCCTCCGCCACCAGGTCGGTCACGCCGTCCCGCTGGTCGGGCTGGACGTCGAAGAAGAGCAGATTGGGCTGTTCCTGCCCGCCGTCCACCGAGAGCGCGCGGCCCAGGCTGGCCTGCACCGCGAGCACGGTGGTGATGAGGAAGGCGCCCAGCCCGAGCGCGAGCATGACGGCGGCGGTCTGGTTCTGGGGCCGGAAGAGGTTGGCGACGCCCTGGCGGACGGCGTACGACGCGCGCGCCGGGAAGTACCGCCGGGTCAGGCGGGTCAAGGCAACCGCGGTGCAGTAGAGCAGCAGCAGGGCGGCGCTCAGGCCACCGGCGAAGGCGAGGCCGTGCTCGGGCTCGGGGGCCTGCCACAGGCTGAGCAACAGCATCCCGCCGACCAGAGCGCCGAACGCGAACACGCGATCCAGCCGCGCCCGCGCCGTCACCTGCGGCTCGAAGTCGGCGCGCAGGGCCTGGAGGGGAGCGATGCCGCGGATGCGGAGAAGCGGGACGAGCGCGAACAGCGCAGCCGCCGCCATCCCGGTCACCATCCCCGCGACCACGGCCGTCCGGTCGACACGCGCCTCGATCGCCACGGGCAGCACATCGGCGATCAACAGGGGCAAAAGGCGCTGCAGCCCGATCCCACCCAGCACCCCCGCGACCGAGCCGACGAGCCCGAGCGCCACCGCCTGAAACAGGTAGGCGTTGAAGACGCTCCGCTCGCGCGCGCCGATGCAGCGCAGCACCGCGACCGACGTGGTTTTCTCCTTCACGTACACGTGGATTGCGCTGGCCGCGCCGATGCCTCCGAGCAGCAGCGCGATCAACCCCACGACCCGCAGGAACCAGGCGAGCATGCGCGTGCCCCGGGTGAGCCTCCGGGCCTGGTCCTGGGCGGTCACCGAGGTCACCGCCTGGTTGCGGAAGAAGCGCCAGTGGCGGCCCTCGAGGTCCTCCGGGTCCTCTCCCGCGGGCATGCGCACATAGATGTGGTAGCGGGCGACGCTGCCGAACTCGAGCAGCCCGCTGGCGGCGAGGTCGCTCCGGGCGACGAACACGCGCGGCCCGATGGCGCTCTGGAAGCCGATGTCGGTGGGGAGGCCGCGCACGGTGCCCAGAATGACGAAGGAGGAGGTGCCGACCTGCAGGGTGTCGCCCGCGCCCACCCCCAACTGGATGGGGATGGCCTCGTCCACGATCGCAACCCCGGGCTCGCCCAGGCGCGGCCAGATACCCGGAGGCGTGGTCTCCACTCGCCCGTAGAGCGGGAAGCCCCCCTCCACCCCCCGCACCTGGGTGAGCCGCGTGGCCCCGCTCCCAGGCGCGTACACCATGGACACCAGCCCGGTGACCCGGGAGAGGCGCCCTCCCTCCGTCACCACCGAGTCGGCGATGGCGCCCACGCTGTCGGAGATAGGGGCGTTGGAACTGAGGCGCAGGTCGGCGCCCAGCAGGAGTTGCGACTCCTCCCGTATCGACCGGATCACGTCCCCGCTGAAGGAGTGCACCGCCACCAGCGCGGCGACCCCGAGAGCCACCGAGGCGGCATACGCCCCGATGCGGCGCATGCCCGCGCGGCCCTCCCTCCAGGCGAGCCGCAGCGAGAAGGGGATCACTCCGCCTCGCGGCGGTTCGGGCTGCCCGGATGCCCGTTCCGGCGGTCCGACGTGATGCGCCCGTCCCGCAGGGTGATCACGCGCCTCGCTCGGGCGGCCAGCTCGAGGTCGTGGGTCGCGAGCACGATGGTGGTACGGCACTCCCGGTTGAGCTCCTCCATCAGCTCGACCACCACCGCCCCGGCCGCCGAGTCCAGGTTGCCCGTGGGCTCGTCCGCGAACAGCACCAGCGGCCGGTTGGCGAAGGCGCGGGCGAGAGCGACCCGCTGCTGCTCGCCGCCGGAGAGCTGCGCCGGGTAGTGGTGTATGCGCTCGGCGAGCCCCACCCGCTCGAGCAGCTCGCGGGCCCGCACCCGCGGCCTGACCCAGGGTCCGTGCCTGGCACTCCCCGACGCCGTCGCGCGCGGGGCCAGCTCCAGCGGAACCATGACGTTCTCAAGCGCCGTGAGGGTGGGCAGGAGGTGGAAGGTCTGGAAGACAAAGCCTACCTTTTCCGCCCGGAACGCGGCCCGCTCGTCGGCGGTAAGGGCCGACAGCCGTTCGCCGCCCAGGCTGACCGAACCCGTCGTTGGCGCATCGAGCCCGGCGAGCAGGCCCAGCAGGGTGGTCTTGCCGCTTCCCGAGGGACCCACGAGGGCGATAAAGTCCTCTTCGGGGACGCGCAGGTCGATGTCGCGCAAGACGACCAGCGAGCGGCTGCCGCGCCCGTACGCTTTGCTCACATCTTCGGCGACGATCATCATGTGGAGACGCCTGACGGCATTCGGCCTGCTCACGTTCCTGCCCGCGTGCGGGGGAGCAGAAGACCCCGGAGCGTTACGTTCGCCGGATCGGGAAGTTGCGGCAACGGACGCCGCCAGCGAGGCCGGCTCGCCCTCCTCGCCGCCTGCGTCACAATCCGCCGTCTCTACGACAGACATCTCGCGCGAGCGCGGTGTTGTCCTCTTCCTGGGCACGAGCCTCACCGAGGGCTACGGCCTGGACAACGCACGGGAACACGCCTTCCCCGCGAGGGTCCAGGCGCGAATCGACCGCGCCGCGCTGCCCTTCCGGGTGGTGAACGCGGGCGTCGGCGGCGACACCAGCGCGGGAGGCTTGCGGCGCCTGGAGTGGCTGCTGCGCATGCCGGTGCGCGTGCTCGTGGTCGAGCTGGGCGCCAACGACGGCCTGCGCGGGCAGGATGTCGATGCCCTGCGCGGCAACCTGCTGGCCGTCATTGGGGAGACCCGGGCTCGATATCCGGAAGTCGAGATCCTGCTTGCGGGCATGCAGGCGCCGCCCAATCTGGGTCAACGCTACACCGAGAGCTTCAGGGCCGTCTTCCCCCAGGTGGCCCGCGAGGCGGACGTCGCCCTCATCCCCTTCCTCCTGGAGGACGTGGGCGGCATTCGCGAACTCAACCAGCCCGATGGCATCCACCCCTCGGTGGAGGGGCACGAGATCATCGCCGAAACCGTCTGGACCAGCCTGGAGCCGGTGCTGAGACGCATCGATGGCCGCTGACCGCAAATCCCCTCCTCGCCCTTCTCGATCCCGGAGCCACACCATGGCGGTGAAGTTCTTCAGTTTCCTCGCGGTGGTCTTCATCTCGCTGCTCGCCATCGGGCTCATCCTTCCCGGCACTTGGGAGGTCGAGCGCTCGCTGGAGATGCCCGCGGTCCCGGAGCAGGTGTTCGCCTACATCAACGACGTGTCGCTGTGGGATGCGTGGACCGACTGGCCGGACGCCGCCGCGGAGCGCTTCGGCCCGCCAAGCGGCGTCGGAGCGGGGCGCAGCTGGAACGATCCGGAGTTCGGCGACGGCGTCTTCACCATCGTCGAGAGCGTCTCGGGGGAGCGGGTTGGCTACCGGGTCGAGGTGGAGGGCGGGTCGATGATCACGGAGGGGACGATCGACCTGGACCGCCTCGGCGACGGCACCCGCGTGACCTGGAGAGAAACCGGCGACTTCGGGTGGAATCCCATCCTGGGATACGTGGCGCGCGCCATGGATCGGCTGCAGGGCCGGGAGATGGAGGTGGGGCTGGAACGGCTGCGTGACGCCAGTTCGCCGTGATCCGGGCTCTCTGACCGACCGTCCGTCAGTTGAGCTGGCGCGCCATCTCCAGCAGCTCGTCGTTGCCGCGCGTCCGCCCCATCAGGCCGAGCAGCTCCGTCATGGCCTCCGCCGGAGACTTGTGCGACAACTGACGGCGGAAGGCGCGCGAGAGGGTGAGCGCCTCGGGCGAGAGCAGGAGCTCCTCGCGCCGGGTGGCCGAGGCCACCAGGTCGATTGCCGGGAAGATGCGCCGGTCGGCGAGGTCGCGCGAGAGCAGCAGTTCGCTGTTGCCGGTGCCCTTGAACTCCTCGAAGATGACCTGATCCATGCGCGATCCGGTGTCCACCAGCGCAGTGGCGACGATGGTCAGCGAACCCCCGCCCTGAGCGTCGGCGATATTGCGCGCGCTGCCCAGGAACCGCTTGGGCTTCTCCATTACGCTCGCGTCCAGCCCGCCCGAGAGCGTGCGCCCGCTTCCCTCCTCGACGTTGTTGTGGGCGCGGGCGAGGCGCGTGATCGAGTCCAGGATCACGACCACGTCCTGGCCCATCTCGACCCGCCGGCGGGCGCGCTCCATGGTGATCTCGGCGACCGCCACGTGGCGTTCGGCCGGGTAGTCGAAGCTGGAGGCGATGACCTCGCCGTACCCGCACATCTCCATCTCCGTGATCTCTTCCGGCCGCTCGTCAACCAGAAGGATGTAGAGATGACAGTCCGGGTGGTTCGTAACGACGCCCTGCGCCACCCGCTGCAGGATGGTCGTCTTCCCCGCCTTCGCCGGAGCCACGATCATCGCCCGCTGACCCTTGCCGAAGGGACAGAAGAGGTCGATGACGCGATTGGTGAAGTCGGGCTGCCCATAGTGCGTGATCTCGCACTCGAGCTTGAGTTGATTCCTGGGGTGGAGCGCGCTCAGACGCGTGAACTCGGGCCGATCGCGCAACACATCGGGCGGCTCGCCGTTGACCGCGATCACCCGCGTGAGCGGCGGCGCCTTGCCGTTGCGCGGCCTGTTGCCGACGTCGCCGGCGATCTCGTCGCCCGTGCGCAGTCCGAAGCGCCGGATGACCTTGGGGCCGACGTACACGTCCTGCTTGGACGCGGTGTAGCCGAATTTCTGCAGGCGGATGAATCCGGATCCGCTGCCGAGAACCTGAAGTATGCCTAGGGATTGCCTGTCCGACACGATACGGGTAGGGGGTTGCCGGGTGCGACGGGCTCTCGCGGCCCCTGGAGCGCGGCCGCGAAACGGAGAGACTGCGGTACTTCTCCTTTACAGATTGGACAAGGTGCCGCGCGCGCACAAGTGCAACCGGCGCCGGAACGCTTTCGCGCCCGGCGCCCCCCGGGGCCCCGCCCCCCCGCCACCCCCCGGAGCGGTAGAAAAAGACCATAGGAGTCGAAAAAAAAGGGGGAGAGAGGAGAGGG
>VXNP01000136.1 GCA_009840525.1 Gammaproteobacteria bacterium | reverse complement strand
CCACCCTTTTTTTTATCATTTTCCGGCGCCCCCCGTGATGTACCCGGTTACCCTCGGGGGTAGCGCCTGTTTTGTCGTGGGACCTGTCGCGCAACCCCGGCATATCAAGCAGCGGCTCGGCGGCCGCAGTAGCGCGCGGCACGGTGTACGCCGCCCTGGGGACGGACACGGGGGGTTCGATCCGCATTCCGGCGGCGCTATGCGGGGTGGTGGGCCTCAAGCCCACCTTCGGGCGCGCGAGCCTGCACGGCTGCATGGCGCTGGCGTGGTCGCTCGACCACGTGGGCCCGCTGGCGCGCAGCGTGGAGGATGCCGCGCTCGTGTTGGCCGCCATCGCGGGACCCGATCCGCGCGACCCCCGCACCCGGCCGGCCCCTCCCCTGGCGGTGGCGGGCTTGCCGGGCGATCCGCCCGGAGGCACGGGCCGCCTGCATCCCGACCTGCCCGGCGTCCGCGTCGGCGTGCCCCGGGACCTGCACCTCGCCACGCCGCTTCAGGAAGCCGCCGCGCGTTCGTGGACGCGCGCCAACCGCGCGCTGGAGCAGGCGGGCGCAACGCTGGTGGAGGTCGACCTCGACGAGATCCACATGCTGCGCCAGGTCGCCGTGCTCACGCTGGGCGTGGAGGCCGCCGCTCATCACGCGCCGTTGCTGAGGGCCCACTACGACGACTACGGCGAGTTCTCCCGTGGCCGCCTGGTCGCCGCCTTCACCTTCTCGGCCCAGGACTTCCTCGGCGCGCAGCGGCTCAGGCACTGGATCCGAATGCGCTGGGATGCCGCGTGCCGCCACGTGGACCTTCTGAGCTTGCCCTGCCAGCCCGGCGTGGCCCCATTGTTGGATATGCCCGCCTCCACCGACCTCACGAATCTGTTCAACGCGCTCGGCTGGCCCGCGATCAGCGTACCCCGCGGCGAAGGCGAACACGGCCTGCCGCTCGCGGTGCAGCTCGCGGCGAAGCCCTGGGACGAGACCACGCTCCTGCGCGCGGCCCGCGCGATAGAGGCATGAGGACGGCCCGGGCGGTCGCCCTGCTGCTGACCGTTGCGTGTGGCGAAGGCCCCTCCGGCCCGCGGGACACCCCGGAGGTACTCGGGCAGCTCGAGCCCACCGCTGTGCCGGCGGGATACGAAGGCCCCGCGGATTTCGTCGGCTACCGGTACGCCTTCAAGGGACAGCTCAACCTGGCCGGGATCGGCGTCGGGCATCTCTTTCCGGAGGCTGGCGGCCTGGACCGGGTGCCCTGGATGTGGATTGGCTGCTACGTCCGGGAGAATGCGGAAAGCCCCTACATGAGCATCGATCCAGTCGAAGGATCGTCCTCGCCATGCGGCTTCAGATGGCACCGGGACCACCTGGATGGGGTTGTCGAGTCGCCGCGCACGCCGCTGTGGGAGGCGCTGGTCGTCGTGATCATGCTCTGACCACCCAGGCTTCGAGCGCGCGGGCCACCTCCCCGGCCGCGGCAGTGGCGGCTCCCCGGCGCCCGACTACCACCGAGGCGGCCGCGTTCGCCAGCACGGCAGCGCCGAGGACATCCGTGCCGGCCGCGAGCGCGAGCACCAGCGCGCTCGCCACCGTGTCGCCCGCCCCGGTCACGTCGGCGACCTCTCCCCTGCGGGCCGGCGGGATGTTCCGACAATGCCCGGCGCCCTCGAAGACGCTCATCCCCCGGCTTCCGCGCGTGACCACCACGGCGCGCGCCTGCAGGCGGCTCAGGAGCTCTCTCCCGGCCGCAGTCACGTCCGCGTCGCTGCGAAGGACGCGGCCCAGGACCCCCGCCAACTCCTCTTCGTTCGGGGTGGCCGCGGTCACGCCCTGGAACTCGGACAGCCGATAGCGAGAGTCCGCGCACGACGGAATGCTCCTGGTGCGCGCCGCCTCGATCAGGCAGGAGCGCAGCCGCGACGACAGGGTCGAGTATCCGTAATCGGAGAACAGTACCGCGTCCACATCGGAGACAAGCGCGCGAGCGCGCCTGACGAGGTGGTCGATCCGGCTCGAGCCGTACTCCTCTCCCTTGTCGATGCGCAACACCTGCTGCCTGGCGGCATTGGCGGCTCCCGCGAGGATCCGGGTCTTGGTGACCGTAGGCCGCTTCGGATCGTGCAGAATCCCGCGGGTGTCGATTCCGCCCGCCCGCAGCAGCTCGACCACCTCGTTGCCTTCCCGGTCTTCTCCCACCAACCCGAGCGGTACCGGTTCTCCGCCCAGCGCGAGCACGTTGCGCGTGGCGTTGCCGGCACCCCCGAGGTTGGTAAGGCCGCTCTCATGCTCGAGGATGACCACGGGGGCCTCGCGGGACAGGCGGGTGGACCGGCCGATGACGTAGCGGTCCAGCAGGAAGTCGCCGGCCACCAGGATGCGTCGGCCGGCAAGTGCGTCGACGCTCTTGAGGGCCACGTCCCGCGCGCGCTTCAACCGGTTGTCGGGGGCCATGTCCTCCTCACTCGGGATCCTTCGGCAGCGCCGCGACGATCGCGCGTGCGGCCGCGAGCAGGTCGTCGCAGATCAGGTCGGGCTCGACGCGCCAGCGGTGGCGCTGATACTCGATCTGGCCGCGGCCGTAGCCGGTGCGCAGCAGAATCCCGCGCGCGCCCGCGGCATGCCCGGTCTCCACGTCCGTGATCATGTCCCCGACCATCCACGAGGAGGCCAGTTCCACCCCGTGCTCGCGCGCCGCCAGGTGCAACATCCCCGGAAGGGGCTTGCGGCAGTCGCACACCGCCGGCCGTCCCTCGGGAGGGAGATGCGGACAGTGGTACACGGCTTCCACGCGGGCCCCCTCGCGCGCCAGCCCGTCGACCAGGCGGCAGTGTACCTCGTTCAGCACGTCCTCGCTGAAGTACCCGCGCGTGATCCCGGACTGGTTGGTGGCCACGAACACACGGTAGCCCGCCTGGTTGAGCAGGCGGATGGCCTGGCCCGAGAAGTCGTGCAGGCGGAAGCGGTCGGGATGATTGATGTAGCCCACCTCGCGCGCGACCGTGCCGTACAGGTCGAGGAAGACGGCTCCCGGAAGGCATGTGCGGGCGGCGGACATGATGCGACAGTATACGGCGCGCGGGCAGAAGGGGGCAGTCCCGCCCGGGCGCGGCGCGTCCGAACGCGTGCGAGACTGGAACGACGGGTCTCCCGCTCCTACATTCCTGCCTCTTCGGGGCCATAGCTCAGTCGGGAGAGCGCCTGCTTTGCACGCAGGAGGTCGCCGGTTCGATTCCGGCTGGCTCCATTCCGAAGAGATGGACGCGGAGAACTCACCCCTTGCGCCGCGAGGAAATGCTCCGGCGGTCCTCCAGTGGTCCATCGATAGGAGCTGTCGAATTGGACCAGCCACGAGAGCAACGAGACGACCGGGATCGGAACGGCGAAGCGGTGGGCCGGGCTGGCAGCTGCCGTGGGTTCACGGTTCGGGGCCTTGCCCCGTAACCTGGCCCAGATACCCGTTGAAGTGTGGCAGAAGCTAGCGTCGCGCCGAGTCAACATCAGTCCCGAGGCACTGTACGATCTCATCCCGGCGGGCGTGAAGACGCGGACCGACGATGTGCTGGCATTCCTCGGGAAGCGCGATCTCAGTCACATCGAGTCCGAGCACTTCCGCCCAGACCTCGCAAACAACCCCAAGAATGTCTTGTTCGAGAAATGGTGGTGGAACCGTCGCCGTGGATCGCGGAACATGAAGCGTTGGAAAGTGACCCGCGCCCGGCTGGACAACTTCGCCGAGGGGGTGGTCAAGGGCGCGTGCGACTACTGCGGCAGCGGCCCGGGGGGCGATCGTGGGCGCTCTGATGGAACTGCCCGTTACCGCGCCTCGCGAGAGCTTCGCCTCAGACAACGTCATGCTGCTTGATCCAATCACGCAGGGCGTGGTCGATCCGCGTCTGCCAGCCGCGCCCCCCGGCGCGAAAATGGTCGATGACGTCCTGGGACAGCCGGATAGTGGTCGATATCTTCGGCCGCGCCTTCCGGGGACGCCCCCGGCGGACGGGTACCTTGGCGAACTTCTCCGGCCAGCCGTCCTCCGAAAGATCGGGCGCAGTGTCAGGGTCAAAACCTTGGGCGGTAGAGCCGTCGTTCTCGTTCATTGGTCTTCCTCATGCTGATGATCCTGTTTGCGCCCTCGCGGGGAGTCCAGACGAGCACCACCATTGCCTCATCCAGAAAGCCGATGGTGATGTAGCGAACTTCGCCGTAGTCGTGCCGGTCGTCTTCGACTGTCAGCGTCGGGCCGGCGAACACGTCCGCCGCCCGGGCCATGTCCAGCCCGCGAGCCCTCATCGTCTCGGCGCGCTTCGCGTCGTCGAACTCGATCCGTATGCAATTAATGTTACTACATAAAATCGAGTGTCAAGGAGGTCCCGGCCGGCCGGCGATCTCCGCAAGGGCTCACGAGCCGGGTGATTCCACAGCGTGGCTTTGAGGATTCGACCGGAGGGCCGCCCCTCCGAGAGAATCTGGTGAGCGGAACCGGGCGGAAGGTCGAGAACCGGAGGAGTGGCCGCCTCCGCGTTGTTTCCCCAGGCTGTGCCGAGTAGCTTTTGCCACCGGTGGTGTCTGCGTCCCGTCGACCACGAGCTTTTGCACGCAGGAGGTCGCCGGTTCGATTCCGGCTGGCTCCATTCTTCGGGCCCATCGGCCCGTTGGTCCATCTCGACCCGCTGACCCGAGCCCATGAAGAACATCCTTCCCGTCCCCAACCCGAGTCCGCTCTCCCTCACGCGGGCATGCGCCCTCATCGCCGTCCTGCCGCTGCTCGCCGCTGCGGCCTGCTACGACGGCCCCCGGCCGGTGTTCGAGGACGGAGAGGCGCAGGTCGTCCCCGAGTTCGCGGATTCCGCCACCTGGGTGCGCCACGAACTCTGGGTCGAAACCGATTTCGACTCCGACGGCGACGGTGCTCCCGACCGCGTGCACGTGGATGTGACGCGCCCCGCCGCGACCGAGTCCGGGCTCGATGTCGCCGTGATCTACGAGACCAGCCCGTACTATTCCGGCACCGGCGGTCTCAACTTCGACTACTTCTGGGACATCCGGCAGGAGGTAGGCGCGCCACCCCCTCCGCGCACGGTGATGCCCCCGATGGACCACATCGAGGAGCAGCCGGTCATCTCCAACTCACACATCGCCACCTGGGTGCCGCGCGGCTTCGCGGTGGTCCATTCGCAGTCCCCGGGGACGGGGCAGTCGCAGGGCTGCCCCACCGTGGGCGGCGAGAACGAGTCCCTCGCCCCCAGGGCGGTGATCGACTGGCTGAACGGGCGTGCGCGCGGCTTCACCGCAGTCGAGGGTGGAGAAGAGGTGAGCGCCTACTGGTCCACGGGCAGCGTGGGCATGATCGGGACCTCCTACAACGGCACCCTGCCGCTGGCCGCGGCCACCACCGGGGTGGAGGGGCTGGAGGCGATCATCCCGGTGGCTCCCAACACGTCGTACTACCACTACTACCGGTCGCATGGTCTGGTGCGGTCGCCGGGCGGCTACCCCGGCGAGGACATCGACGTGCTGTACGACTTCATCAACAGCGGCCCGATGGAGAACCGCGACTACTGCAACCGGACCGTCCGCACCGAACTCATGCAGGCGCGCTTCGACCGCGCCTCCGGCGACTACAACGACTTCTGGGCCGGCCGCGACTACCTCAACCATATCGACGGCGTGCGCGCCGCGACGCTCATGGCCCACGGCTTCAACGACTGGAACGTGATGCCCGAGCACAGCTACCGCATCGTGGCCGCGCTGCGCGATCGTGGCGTGCCGGTGCAGGTCTACTACCACCAGGGGGGCCACGGGGGCGAGCCGCCACTCACCCTCATGAACCGCTGGTTTTCCCGGTATCTGTACGGGATCGAGAACGGCGTGGAGAACGATCCGGGCTCCTGGATCGTGCGCGAGGCCGACGATCGCCTGAGCCCCACCTCCTATCCCTCCTACCCCAACCCCGACGCGGAGCCTGTACGGCTGCACCCGTCCGGCGAGGGAGGCGCGCGCGGTATGCTCTCGCTCGAGGCCGATCCCGATGCCGGGGAGCAGTCGCTCACCGACGACGCCAGCTTCTCCAGCGAAGAGCTGGCCGGGGCGGAGGCCTCGGAGCACCGGTTGCTGTTTGCGACGCCCGAACTCGCGGACGAAGTCCATCTGTCCGGGCTTCCGCGCGTCTCGCTCCGACTCGCCGCCGACCGTGCCGCCGCCAACCTCTCGGTCTGGCTGGTGTCGCTTCCCTGGACCGAGGGCGCATCGATCAACGAAAACCTGATCACGCGCGGCTGGGCCGATCCGCAGAACGCGGCCTCCCTGCGCGAGAGCGCGCCGCTGGTCCCGGGCGAGTTCGTCGAGCTCGCCTTCGACCTTCAACCCGACGACCAGATCATCCCCGCAGGGCAGCGCATCGGGCTCATGATCTTCTCCAGCGACGCCGACTTCACCCTTCATCCCGAGCCCGGGACCCGGCTCACCATCGACCTCGCGGACACCACCCTCGACCTGCCTGTCGTGGGGGGGCGCGCGGCGCTGGCGCGGGCGCTGGGAACCGACTGAACCAAGCATCGAAGAAGACCACAGATCCGGGAGGCCGTCATGTCCGGCAGCAAGCTTCGTCCCTCCGCCCTTATCGCCGGGATCGCGCTCATCGTGGTCGGACTGCTCTTCGTGCGGTGTACGGCGGATCCCGCCGACTCTGTCGTCGCTGCAGGCCCAGGATCCCACGCGGACCTGGTCCAGCTCTTCGAGGAGTGGCGGGCCTTCGAGACGCCCGAATTCGTGGATGGCGTCCCCGACTATTCCGCCGCGGCGATGTCGCGCCAGCACGCCGAGCTCCCGCAGTGGCAGCTGCGCCTGAACGCCCTGGCCCCCGAGAACTGGCCGGTCGCCGAGCAGATCGACTGGCACCTGGTGCGCGCGGAGATGAACGGGCTCGACTTCGACCACCGCGTGCGCCGTCCCTGGGCGCGCGATCCGGCCTTCTACGTGATCATGTTCCTGGCGGAGAGCGATGTCCCGGCCCATGAGGGCGCCGTGATCCACGGGTGGGTCGATACCTGGACCTACGACTACCCGCTCTCGGATGCGGATGCGGCGGAACTCACGGCCCGCATCGGCGCCATCCCCGCGCTTCTGGAACAGGCTCGCGTGAATCTCGCCGACTCCAACGCCCGCGATCTCTGGCTGGCCGGCATCCGCGACTTCGCCGGTCAGGCCCGCGATCTCGACACCTACGCCGAGCAGGTCGCCGGCACCAGCACCGCGCTCGACCAGGCCATCGCCGACGCGCGCGCCGCCTCCGAGGAATTCAGCGTCTGGCTGGAAGAGGGCGCCTCCTCTCGCACCGGGCCGTCCGGCGTCGGAGCCGACAACTACACCTGGTACATGCAGAACGTCCACCTGGTCCCGTATTCGTGGGAGGAGCAGGTGACCCTCATGCGCCGCGAGCTGGCGCGCTCGCATTCCTCCATGCGCCTGGAGGAGAACCGCAACCGCGATCTACCCGAGCTTGAGCGCATCGCCTCCGCGGAGGAATACGACCGTCGCCTGAACGAGTCCGTCGACCTCTACATGCGCTTCCTCGAAGAAGAGGAGGTCGAGACCATCTTCGACTACATGGATCCCGCGCTCAGGGCGGTGAACGGCAGCTTCTCCCCCGTGGAGCCCGGCGAGCTGCGCAACTTCTTCCAGGAAGTCATCTACCGCGATCCGGACGCCTTCCGCCCGCACATGCACCACTGGATCGAGCTGGCGCGCATGCGCGAGGACCCGCACCCGAGCCCCATCCGGGCCGTGCCCTCACTCTACAACATCTTCGACGCCCGCTCCGAGGGGCTGGCGACCGGCGTCGAGGAGATGTTCATGCACCTGGGGCTTCTGGACGACAACTCGCCCCGGGCCCGCGAACTCGTGTGGATCATGCTGGCGCAGCGGGCAGCGCGCGCCCTCAGCGGCCTCAACCTGCACGGCGACGTCTTCGACATGGAGGAGGCGGTCGAGCACGCGATGACCTGGACGCCGCGCGGATGGCTTACCGAGGGAGATCTGGTGCGCGGCGAGCAGAGCCTCTACCTGAGGCAGCCCGGCTACGGCACCAGCTACGTCACCGGCAAGATCCAGATCGAGGAACTGATGTCCGAGTACGCCATCCAGGAAGGCGACGACTTCACCGTCAAGCGCTTCTTCGACGCCTTCTACGAGGCTGGCGTGATCCCCACCGTGCTCACGCGCTGGGAGATGATCGGGGAGAAGGATCCGATTCTGGAGCTGAACTGAGTCAATCCCCTCCCGGAGGCGGCCCCCTGTACGTCCGCACCGGCGGCAGGTGCGCCCCCGTGAGCCCCTGCGGCTCGGGCTCGCTCACCACCGACAGGTTCAGGGTGCCGATGCCGTCGATGGAGGCGGAGATCTGCTCACCCGGCTGCAGGAAGCGCTGTGCCCCCCGAACCGCAGTGCCCATGCCGACGCCTCCGGAGGTGCCGTTGTTGACGACGTCTCCGGGGAACAGGGTGATGATGGAGGAGCCGTACTCGATCAGCTCCCAGAGGGAGTGGATCATGTCGCCGGCGGTGGCCTCCTGCATGCGCTCGTCGCCGACATCCAGCGTCTGGCGCAGGATCTCCATCGGGTTGCCGTAGAATTCCTTCGGCACGATCCAGGGTCCCTGGGGCGCGAAGGTGTCGTGGCCCTTGCCCACGAACCAGTC
>VXNP01000017.1 GCA_009840525.1 Gammaproteobacteria bacterium | reverse complement strand
CCCCCCGTGCGGAGCTCCTTGCCCGCCCCCGCCGCCTTCAAGTAAACTGCCCCGCACTTCGCCCGACTTTCCACGCCGTCGGCGGATCCAGCGCGGATTCCATCAGAAAAACGCGGAGCCCGGCATGCCCTTCATCGTAGAACAATCCGGCGCGATCACCATCATCAGCGTAACCGGACACCTCTTCGTTGCGAACCGCCAGGAGCTCAAGCACGTCGTGCTCGAGCGGCTGCGGACCGGCGACCGGGAGTTCCTTATCGACTTTGCCGAAACCGGCTACATCGACTCGTCCGGACTGGGGGTGCTGGTGTCCCTGTCCAAGAAGGTGCGGGAGCAGGGTGGGGAACTCCGGCTGGCCGCGCTCAACGAAGACCTGCGCACCCTCTTCCAGCTCACCAAGCTCGACACCCTTTTCACCATCGTGGATTCCCGCGAAGAGGGCCTCCGGGACGGCTGAGTTTTCGTTCGAGAGGCTCCATGCCCAGCGGTGGCCCATGGATCCGGAGTTGATCTTCCACCTCCCGAGCGACGTCCTCCGCATCGAGGACGCCGTCGAGAAGGTGGTCGCGCGCTGCCATCGCATCATCGAGCTCGAGCGAAGGGCCAGCCGCGTCCGCATGAATCTTCGCGTGGCGCTTGCGGAAGCGCTCTCCAACGCGATGCTGTATGGCAACGGCGCCGATCGGTCGAAGCGCGTGCGCGTGGAACTGACGATCACGGCCAAGGCCATCATCACCCGGGTAACGGATGAAGGCCCGGGTTTCGACTACGAGGACATCCCGGATCCGACCACCCCGGAAAGCCTCCTGAAGCCCGACGGACGCGGGATCTTCCTGATGCGCAAACTGCTGGACGAGGTCTCCTTCAACGAGCGGGGCAACTCCGTCACCTTGCTGCTGAGACGCGATCAGGTACGACGCGAATGAGCGAGCCCGGCCCTCTTCGGCTGCCGCAGCCGGCCCGCGCAACGCTGGACGAGTTTGCCGGGAGCTTCCCGTGGCGGCTGAGCGTGCGCGATCTGGTCTCCGGTCGCCGCATGTATCCGGAAGAATCCGGGACCGACCTGCCGGCCAGCGAGCAGTACGACGCCCTGACGCGGCGACTGAGCACCCGCGAGGGCCGCAGCCTGGAGCTTGAGATCCGTCCTGCGGATCCGACCCTGGCGCCGGCCGCCGATCTCGTCTGCTCGCAGTTGATCCGGGTCCTGGATTCGGAACAGGAAATCAGCTTCCTCAGCGGCGAGTTGTCCGCGCGCTACGAGGAGATCAACCTGCTCTATTCGATCAGCGAGATCCTGGGTTCGATCCTGGAGCTGGGAGAGGCCGCACGGGTCATCCTCAACGAGGTATGCGACGTTCTGGGAGCGCGCCGCGGGTCGCTGTGGGTCTACGATGCCGGGGACGGACTGCTGCACCAGGTCGCGGCCGAAGGAATCGCCGGACTGGACGGGCCGCTTGATCCCGCGGGGGAAATGCTCACCGCGCGGGTGTTCCGGGAGCGGGAGGCGATCATCAGCACCGGCGGCGACAGCCGGCATCCGGCGACCGCCCCCAACCTGCGCTCCGAATCGGCCCTTCTGGTGCCCATCCAATACGCGCCGCAGGCGGGGCAGGCGCGCACGGTCGGTGTCATCAACCTGTTCGGGCGCAGGGGAAGCGGCACCTTCTCGGCCGGGGACCGCAAGCTGCTGACCGCCATCGCCAGCCAGATCGGCGCGGCGCTCGAGAATCATCGACTGTTCCGCGAGAGCCGGGCGCGGGACCGGATGGCGCACGAGATGGAGCTGGCCCACAACCTTCAGATGCGGCTGCTTCAGCCGGTCGATCAGCTTGGGCTGAGCCAGGTGGCCGCGAAGGTGCAGCCGGCGGAGCAGGTGGGGGGCGACTTCTACCACTTCATCAAGCTCTCCGGCGGCCGGCTCGGCGTCATGATCGGCGATGTGTCGAGCCACGGCTTCCCCGCAGCCCTCATCATGGCGCTGGCCCTTTCGGCCGCATCCATCTTCGCGGGCGAGACCGAGAGTCCGGCGGAGGTGCTCCGTCACGTGGACGACGCGCTGCGCGACGAGCTCGAGACCACCGAGATGTTCCTCACCCTGTTCTACGGCGTGCTGGATCCGGCCGCGGGCGAGCTGGTGTATTCCAATGCGGGCCACCCACACGCCTTCGCCTTCCGGCGGGGCACGAGGGAACGGCGGCTGGCGGCCACCGATCCACCGGTCGGGATCGCCGGGCCCGGTTCCTATTCCGAAGCCAGCGTGCCCTGGATCGCGGGAGAGGATCTGCTGTTTCTGTTCACCGACGGCCTCTCGGACTCGCTGGCCACCAGCGGTTCGCGCAGCGGGGAGGAGGCGGTGCTTGCGGAGGCGCGAGAGCAGGTCGACCGGGGTCCGGCTGCCATCGTCGAGTCGCTCTTCCGGCTTGCCGCCGAACCGACGCGCGCGATACCCGCCGACGACCGCACCGCCCTCGCCCTGAGGCTCTGAGACGTGCGGCCGAAGCGTTCCCTCGGCCAGAACTTCCTGGTGGATCCAAACCTTCAGCGGGCCATCGTCAGGGCGCTCGACGTGCAGGCGAGCGACGAGGTGCTGGAGATCGGGCCCGGGACCGGCGCGCTCACCCGCCATCTCGTGGATCTGCCGCGCCGCCTGGTGCTCGTGGAACTCGACCGCGTGCTGGCCGACCGCCTCGCGCAGGAACTGGATGGGCGCCCGCAAGTGATCCTCGTGCGGGGGGACATCCTCGACACCGACATCGCGGCGCTGGCCGAAGACATCTCCGCGCTCAAGGTGATCGGCAACATTCCCTACAACCGCACTTCACCCATCGTCTTTCGGCTTCTCGAGCGTCCGCGGCCGGCCGAGATCGTCGTCATGGTGCAGAAGGAAGTCGGCGAGCGCATGCTGGCAGCTCCGGGCTCCCGGACCTACGGGGCGCTGTCGGTGGGGGTCCGGGTGGTGGCGCGCGTGGAGCGCGTCCTGCGCGTGCGGCGGACGGCGTTTCGCCCCGTCCCGCGGGTCGACTCCGTGGTGGTGCGCATTCGGCCCTTCCACCCACCCCGGCTTTCCGCCGCGCGGGAAAAGGCCGTGCGCGTCCTGACCCGTGCGGCCTTTCAGCGGCGGCGCAAGCAGTTTCAGCGGATTCTCCGGGACGATCCGGCCTATCGCCTGAGCCGCCGGGAGGTGGCGGAGGTGGAGACGCGCAGCGGGCTGGAACTGACGCGCCGCCCCGAGACCTTCGCCCCCGAAGATTTCGTCCGTCTGGCGAAGATGTTGGAGCGGACATGAGCGGGGCTCGGGACTCATGGGTCGAGAGGATCGCAGGGCTGCTCGGCGACGGTCCCCTTCACCCGAACGAGCTCGCCCGGCAGGCGAACCGGCTGCGCGCGTTGGGCCAGGAATCGCCCGCGCTGATCGCGTCGCTGCTGGGGCCTGATCCCAGGTTTCGCCTCGATCCGGAGGGCCGCTGGCAGTTGACCCCGGGCCTCGCCGGAGTACGTTCGTCGCTCGGCTTTCTGGACTACGCCGTGGTGGACGTGGAGACGACCGGAGGCGCCTACGAGGATGGCCACCGCATCATCGAGCTGGCCATCGTTGAACTGCGCGAAGGCGTCGTGACCCGGGAGTTCCAGAGTCTGGTCAACCCGCAGCGACGCATCGGCGCTCGGGTAACCCGCCTGACCGGCATCAGCACAACCAGGGTGGCTGCGGCGCCCCGGTTCCGCGACATCGCCGGCGAGATCGGGAGCCGGCTCGAGCACCGCGTGTTCGCAGCCCACAATGCCGACCACGACTGGGCTTTCGTCGGCGGGCAGCTGCGCGAGGCGCTCGGCGACGCTCCGCGCGTGCAGCAGGTATGCACCGAGAAACTGTCGCGTCGGCTGCTGGCATCACAGCGGCGCCATCATCTCGACGCTCTGTGCGGCCGCTTCGGCATCGAGGTGCACGGGCGTCACCGCGCCCTGGGCGACGCGCGCGCCGCGGCCGAGGTCCTGAAACATCTTCTGGAGGCAACGGAGCGGAAGGGGGTCCGCGACCTTCGGGCGCTCCACGAACTCCTCGTCGATCCGGAAGGACGTGACCCGGTCGACGGATTGATCTAGATTTAAGGGCTGCCTTCGCAGTTCCGTGATACACCGGGCCTTTTGTTGCCAGCCGTCGACTCTTCGCGGAATCGGCCTCTCCGTCCGAGCCCGCATGGGACCTACATGAACGACCAATCCCGCATCCCCGTCATCCTCGGATCCGCCCGCACCCCCATAGGCCGTTTTCTGGGCGGTCTCTCCCCGCTGCCCGGACCGGCGCTCGGAGCCGTCGCCGTGCGCGCGGCGGTGGAACGCTCCGGCGTCGATCCGTCCGCCATCGACGAGGTGGTCATGGGCAACGTGGTTTCGGCCGGAGAGGGGCAGGCGCCCGCCCGCCAGGCCGCGGTGCACGCCGGTCTGCCCGCGACCATCCCCTCCGTCACCGTGAACAAGGTGTGCGGCTCCGGACTGAAGGCGGTGATGCTGGCGGCCCAGGCAATCCGGGCGGGAGACGCGCGCGCCGTCGTGGCGGGCGGCTTCGAGTCGATGTCCAACGTGCCCTACTATCTGCGCGGGCACCGCGGGGGCGTGAAGTTCGGAGACCAGGAGGTCAGCGACGGCCTCATTCACGACGGTCTCTGGTGTTCCTTCGAGGGCCGCCACATGGGCGGTCATGCGGAATACACGGCGACGCGGGCGGGCATCACGCGGGGGAGGGCCGACGAGTTCGCGCTGGGGTCGCACCACAGGGCGGTGGATGCCATCGACGGAGGACGGTTTCGGAGCGAGATCGTGCCGGTGGAGGTGCCGGCCCGCCGGGGCGCGACCGTCGTCGATACCGACGAGGGACCCCGGCGCGACACTTCACTGGAGGCGCTTGCCAGGCTGCGTCCCGCCTTCGGCCGCGATGCTCCGGACGACGTCGATGAGCTGGTGGTCACCGCCGGGAACGCGCCGGGGCTGAACGATGGCGGCGCCGCCCTGGTGGTCGCATCCATGGACTTCGCCCGGGCGCACGGCCTGCCGGTGGCCGCCCGCGTCACCGCCTACGCTTCGGCGGGCACGGAACCGCGCGACCTCTTCTTCGCGCCCATCTTCGCCGTGCGCAAGGTGATGGGAGCGGAGGGCAAGGCGGCGGACGACTACGATCTCGTGGAGATCAACGAGGCCTTTGCGGTTCAGGCGCTCGCGGACATCGACGCGCTGGGCCTGGACGCGGCCCGGGTCAACGTGAACGGCGGCGCCGTCGCGCTGGGCCACCCCATCGGCGCTTCCGGGGCCCGCATCCTGGTCACGCTCGTGCATGCGATGGAGGACCGGGACGCCGCGACGGGTCTCGCGACCCTCTGCCTCGGGGGCGGCAACGCAGTCGCGCTCGCGGTCGAGCGTGCGTGACCGCGCGAGCACCGGGTGCGGGAGGGTCTGCCCGCCCATCCTCCGACCCGCGGGGATCCGGAAGGCGGCACGAAACCTGCTGACATAGCACAAACACGGGGAGAGTCAGGATGCGGACTGTAGAGTTGAGCCAGGGACAGGGTATTCTGGTACGCATGGCGTTGCTCGTCAGCGGTCGGCGGACGCTGACCGCGGGGCTCTTCGTCCTGCTTACCACCGCGGGCGCCTACGTCGCGGTGCCGGTGCCCTGGACGCCGGTCCCGATGACGCTGCAGCCGCTCTTTGTGCTCCTGTCCGGCCTCGTGCTGGGGCCATCGGCGGGAGCCGCGAGCATGGCCGCCTACGTGCTGCTCGGGGTGGGCGGCGCACCGGTGTTCGCCGCAATCCCGGCCGGGCCGGCCGCCCTCGTCGGCCCCACGGGCGGCTTCATCCTCGCCTTTCCCCTGGCTTCCGGCCTCTGCGGTTGGTTGGCGGCTCCGCGGGATGCGGGCGCCCCGCGCATCCTGTTGGCGCTGATCGCCGGACTTCTGGTGATCTACCTGGCGGGCGCGGCCCAGTTGGCCCTGCTTACAGGCGCTGCTCCCACGGCGGTATTCCGCAACGCCGTGCTGCCCTTCGCGCTCGGCGACTCGATCGAACTGCTGCTGGCCATGGCGATCGCACTCCGGCTGAGGGCCCGGGCTCGCGACGATCACTGACTCCCGGAGCATCCCTGATGGCGGAAACGAAGCGCATGCGACGCATTGCCGTGATCGGGTCCGGGACGATGGGAAACGGCATCGCCCACGTCGCGGCCCTTGCCGGGCTCGAGGTGGTCCTCTACGACATCGCTGAGGAGGCGCTCGCGCGGGGCACCGCGAACATCGCGCGCAACATGGACCGCCAACTCCGGTCGGGTCGACTCGAGGCGGACGAGAAGACCGCCGCGCTTTCCCGCATCCAGGCGACCGACGACCTCGCCCGGGCCGTCTCCGACGCGGGACTTGCCGTCGAGGCCGTTCCCGAGGACGCCTCGCTCAAGTATCGCCTCTTCGCCGAGCTGGACCGGCTCGCCCCGCCCGCCGCGATCCTGGCGTCCAACACGTCATCGATCTCCATCACGACGATGGGTGCGCGCACGGCCCGCCCCGACCGCGTCATCGGCATGCACTTCATGAACCCAGTGCCGGTCATGCGCCTGGTGGAGGTGGTGCGCGGGCTCCGAACCAGCGAAGAGACCGTGCGGGCGGTGGTGGAACTGGCGACCCGCCTGGGCAAGACCCCGGTGGAGGTGAACGACTTCCCGGGCTTCGTCTCGAACCGCATCCTCATGCCGATGATCAACGAGGCGATCTTCGCCCTCACGGAGGGCGTCGCCGAGGCGGAGGCAATCGACGCGGTCATGCGAATGGGGATGAATCATCCCATGGGACCGCTTGCGCTGGCCGACCTGATCGGGCTCGATACCTGCCTCGGGATCCTGGAGGTACTGCACCGGGAACTGGGCGACGACCGCTACCGCCCCGCCCCGCTGCTTCGCAAGTACGTGGCGGCCGGCTGGCTGGGGCGCAAGAGCGGGCGCGGATTCTACTCCCATGAATAGCATTTCCGCCCTCGTGAGGCCGGCCGGGGGCGGTGCTTCGGCCGGCTCCGTGTGTGCGGGCGGCGCCGTCGACGCTGCCGCAACGCACGCTGCCCCATGACCCCGGAGGAGCGATCCGTCCGGGAGATGACCCGGGAGTTTGCGGACGGTGAGATTCGACCGCGCTCGGCGGGCTGGGACGAGCACCGCCGTCTGGACGAGGACGTCCTCGGGATGCTCGCCGAATTCGGTTTCCTGGGGATGGGCATTCCTGAAGCGCTCGGCGGTCTCGGGTTCGACCTGTCCACCTGCCTGGCGGCGACGGAGGAGCTCGCCCGTGGAGACGGGAGCCTGGCGCTTTCCGTATCGATGCAGAATGGCCCGGTCACAAGCCTCCTGCTCGCGCATGCGTCGGAGGACCTGCAACACGAGCTTCTTCCCGGCATCGCGTCCGGGGGGCGCCTGGTCGCGTTCGCCCTGGGGGAGCTCGGGGCGGCGGGCGCCGAGGACGCCGAGGATGCCATCGCCACCCCGGCCGGGGACGGCTGGCGGCTCGACGGCCACAAGCACTGGGTGGTGGACGGCAACAGAGCCGGAGCGGCCATGGTCTTCGCCCGCGTGGCCGCGCAAGGCGGAACGGGCGGCGCCAGCGTATTCCTCGTGGACACCTCCGCCCCGGGCTATCGCGTTGTACGCCGCCGCGAGACCCTTGGCCTGTGCGCGGCCGAGATCGTCGACGTGGAGCTCGACGGCGTAGCGGTGTCCGCGCACCGGGTGATCGGGAGCCCGCGGCTCGGAGACGAGTATGCGGCTCAGGCGCTGCCCCTGTCCCGCCTGGGAGGCGCGGCGGTCGCCCTGGGCATCGCGCAGGCTGCCTTCGAGCACGCCGCCCGCTACTCGCGCGAGCGCGAGCAGTTCGGGCGCGCGCTCACGGCGTTTGGAGCGATCCGGCACAAGCTCGCCGGAATGGCGACCCGTATTGCAGCGGCGCGCGCCCTGGTGCGGGAGACGGCCGCCGCCCTCGAAGCACCGGGCGCGGAGGGAGGTGTCGGTCTGGCCTCCTGGACGGACCGCCCCGGCTTGACGGCGACCCCGGACATGGCGAGATGGGCGGCGAGCCACGCGGCGGTATCGGTTGCCCGGGAGGCGGTTCAGATCTTCGGTGGGTATGGCTACATGCGCGACTATCCCGTCGAGAAACTGATGCGCGACGCCAGCGGCACGAGCATCTGCGAGGCCACCGGCGAAGTATTGCGCATGATCGCGGCGCGCGGCTTCGAGGCCACCGTCGCAACCGGGTGAGCAGCTTCGCACCGGTACTGGCGCGGCGTGGTGCGGACGACAGAAAAGGAATTGAGCATGCATATATTCGAGGAGATGGCGGCCTGCCGCCACGATCAACTGGTCTTCTGGTCGGAGCCCGAGGCGGGCTATCGGGGCATCATCGCCATCCACGACACGACGCTGGGTCCCGCTCTGGGCGGCACCCGCCTGTGGACGTACGCCAGCGAGGCGGACGCCCTGACCGACGCCCTTCGCCTCGCGCGCGGCATGACCTACAAGGCGGCCATCGCGGGCCTGAAACTCGGAGGGGGCAAGTCCGTCATCCTGGCGGATGAACGCCAGCGCGACCGGGAGCGGCTGTTCCGGGCCCACGGCCGCGCCGTGGAGTCTCTGGGCGGGCGCTACATCACCGCCGAGGACGTCGGCACCTCCGTGGACGACATGGAGTTCGTGCGCGCGGAAACCCGATGGGTGGCCGGGGTGCGGGGAGGTTCCGGGGATCCCTCTCCCGCCACGGCCCACGGCGTCTATCAGGGCATCAGGGCGTGCGCGCGGGAGCGCTACGGTGATCCCTGCCTGGAGGGCAGGCACGTTACCGTCCAGGGCGTGGGACACGTCGGGTATCAACTGTGCGCCGAACTCGCAGCCGAAGGCGCCAGACTCACGATCGCCGACATCAACCCCGGCAGCGTTGAGCGCGCGGTACGCGAGTTCGGTGCCACCGCGGTCGCCGCGGAGGCAATCTACGACGTCCCGGCGGACATCTTCGCCCCATGTGCACTGGGCGGGGTGATCAACGACCGGACGGTCGCACGCCTGCGCGTGGACATCGTCGCGGGCTCGGCCAATAATCAGTTGGCTGAGCCGAGGCATGGCGACGCCCTTCAGAAAAGGGGCATCCTGTTCGCTCCCGATTACGTGATCAACGCCGGAGGGCTCATCAACGTGTACGGCGAGCTGCACGGCTGGTCTGTTGAGCGCACCAGAAGGAAAGCCGCCGGAATCTACGATGTCGTGCTGAACGTCTTCCAGCGCGCCCGCGAGGATGCCATCACGGCCGCCGAAGCCTCGAACCGCGTCGCCCTGCAGATACTGACGGATGCCCGCCGCCCCGGCAGCGCCGAGCACGGCTCCCATGCCCGGCGGGCGGTTTCCATGAGCACCTGACCCGAGCGAGACAGTGTCCACCGATCACCTGCGTCGATTCGACCCCGAGATACATCAGGCCGTCCACGCCGAAGAGGCCCGTCAGCGCGATCAGCTGGAGATGATCGCCAGCGAGAACTTCGCGTCGCGGGCGGTCCTGGAGGCGACGGGTTCGGCGCTCACCAACAAGTACGCGGAAGGACTCCCGGGACGTCGCTACTATGGCGGCTGCGAGCACGTCGACGTGGTCGAGGGCCTGGCCCGGGCACGCGCCTGCACGCTCTTCGGAGCCGACCATGCGAACGTTCAGCCTCATTCCGGGGCACAGGCCAACCTTGCGGCCTTTCTCGCCTTCCTCCAACCGGGAGATCGTTTTCTGGGCATGCAGCTCAGCCACGGCGGCCATCTCACGCACGGATCCCCGGTCAATGTGAGCGGAAAGTGGTTCCAGGTGTCGTCTTACGGCGTGCGCGAGTCGGATGGACTCATCGACTATGACATCGTGCGCGAGCAGGCGCGCTCCGAGCGCCCCCGCCTGATCGTCGCGGGTGCCAGCGCCTATCCGCGCACGCTCGATTTCGCCGCGTTCGGGGAAATCGCGCGCGAGGTGGACGCGCTCCTCATGGTCGACATGGCCCACATCGCGGGGCTCGTCGCCACCGGCGTGCATCCCAGTCCGATTCCGCACGCTCACGTGGTGACCACGACCACGCACAAGACGCTGCGCGGACCCCGCGGCGGTCTCATTCTGGCGCCCGCCGAACACGCGCGCGCCGTCGACCGGGCGGTGTTTCCGGGCTCCCAGGGGGGCCCGATGATGCATGTGATCGCCGCCAAGGCGGTCGCCTTCCGGGAGGCGCTGGCGCCGGAATTCTCTCTCTACACGCGGCAGGTGGTGGCAAACGCGCGAGCCCTGGGGTTCGAGCTCATGGAACACGGATTCCGTCTGGTGAGCGGTGGCACCGATACCCACCTGATCCTGGTCGACTTCGGACAGGACGGCCTTTCGGGAGCGCAGGCCGAGGCGGCGCTTGCGCGCGTGGGCATCACCGTCAACAAGAACACGGTTCCCGGGGAGTACCGCTCGCCGCTGGTCACGTCCGGGATTCGGCTCGGGACGTCCGCGCTCACCAGCCGCGGCATGGGGATCGACGAGATGCGCCTCATTGCCGGCTGGATGGCCCGGGTTCTGCTTCGCCCCGAGGACGACGAGGTGCTTGGGGAAGTGCGTGGGCGAGTGCGCGAAATGAGCGCATCCTTCCCGCTCCGGAAGGAGACCGTTCCGGTCGGCTGACCTCGACCGAGTTTGTGGCAGCGCCGCAATATCATGTCCTGCAACGGGAAACGTCCTGTTACCCCGAATGGCCGGGGCTGGCGCTCTCCGCGGAATCGCTCCAGATTTCTCCCATGAACGACCCGCAGATTGGCGACGATGTCCTGGTACGGCTCGATGGACGCAACCCGCGTTTCCATGTCAAGGCGTACCTGTTTGTACTCTCCGCCCTGCAGTCGGTCTCGGACTCGCTCGAAAAGCGGCGCCATATCTCCGGCACGGAGCTCGCGCAGGGAGTAAGGTGTCTCGCTCTCGAGCAATATGGCCCGATGGCGCGCACGGTTCTGGAGCACTGGGGCGTGCACGCCACGGAAGACCTGGGTGAGATCGTCTTCGATCTGGTCGACTGCGGGATTCTCCTGAAACAGGATGGGGATTCTCCCGAGGATTTCAGGGGCGTGTACGATTTCGAGGACGCTTTCGAGCACAACTATCCGTGGGGCAGGGCCTAGCCCTCGCTCCAGCCTGACGAACTCAACAGGTCTCGTCTCTTCGAGACCATCCGAGAGGGGACTGGACAATGTCCGAAGAGCAGAGCTTTCCTTCCTGTCTCAAATGCAATACGGGGCTATTGCTCCCGATGTCCGACTACGGACGCGAGGGCGCCCCGATCCGATACAAGGCGTGGGTCTGTTCCAATCCCGACTGTGGCTTCAACATCAGGATCGATAACGGAGAGATCACCTTCGGGCGTAACATCACTCAGAGCTACAAGTAATCCCTCCTGCACTTCCCGATGGCGCCACGCGTGACCGGCAACCGCGGCGCTTCCTCCAGAGGCCGTCGCGGTCGTTCGAGGATCCTCTTCGGCGATCCTGATGTCCACGCTCCCACCGGCAGCGAAGCGGCATCCTTCGATCGCTTCGCCATCGACCAACTGGGGGTTCCCGGCCGGACCCTCATCGAGAACGCGGGACGATCGGCGGCCCTGGTGCTCGAGCGGATCTTTGCCCGGGGGTCGGTGGTCGTGTTCGCGGGGTCGGGCAACAATGGCGGCGACGGCCTCGCCCTGGCGCGCGCGCTGGCGGGCTGGGGCCGGCGGGTCACGGTTGTCCGGGCGTCGGCGAACCCGCCCGATGCGCGCCTTCTGCACCAGTGGCCACTACCCACGCTGGACGCGGGCATCAAGGGCGCCCGTGGTGAGATCGCGCGCGCGGCCGCGTCGGCCGGCGTGCTCGTGGACGCGGTGCTCGGAACCGGGATTTCGGGTGCCCCCCGAACTCCCCAGGCGCGCCTACTGGAGGGCATGAACCGGGCCGGCAGGCCGCTTGTGTCTCTCGACATTCCTTCCGGGGTGGACGCCGATACCGGGGCCGTCCCCGGTGTGGCCGCCCGGGCCGACGTGACGGTGGCCTTCGGGTGGCCCAAGCTGGGCTCCCTGCTTCAACCCGGGCGCGCGCATGCCGGTCGCCTGGTGGCGGTGGAGATCGGGTTTCCACCGTTGCCTGCCGCAACCTTCGGGGCGCGCGTGGTGACGCCCGGGTGGGCGCGGGACGCGCTGCCGGTTCGTCCTCCCGATACGCACAAACACGAGGTCGGCTCGCTCCTCCTGCTGGCAGGCGCGCCCGGGATGGCGGGCGCGGCGATCATGGCGGCGCGGGCGGCACTGAGGGCCGGGGCGGGATTCGTGCGCATCGCCAGCTCGGCGGCCAATCGGCCCGTGCTCCAGGGCGCCGTCCCGGAGGCGGTGTTCGTGGACACGGCCGACCGGGGCGCGCTCGCCCGGGCGGCGATGGCATCGACCGCGGTCGTGGCGGGCCCCGGGCTCGGGGTCGCTCGTGAGGCCGCCGGCGCCCTTGAGGTCGTTGTTGAGGCGTCCGGCGATTCCCCGGTGCTGCTCGACGCCGACGCCCTGAACCTGGTGGCGGCGGAGTCGGGTCCGGCCCTGGGCGACCTGGGGCGCGCTCGACCGATGCTGGTGACGCCGCATCGGGGAGAGATGCGCAGGCTCGTGCCCGCCGCCGCCGACCTCCCCGATCTTCCGCACGAACTGGCTCTCGACCGGGCGGCGGCGTGGTCGTGCACGGTGTTGCTGAAGGGCAACCCGTCGGTCGTAGCCACCCCCGAAAAGCGGCTCCTGGTGGGGGGGCTCGGGAGCTCCGATCTGGCCGCGGCGGGGATCGGGGACGTGCTGAGCGGAGTCGCGGGCTCGCTGATGGCGCAGGGGTGCGATCCATCGGTGGCCGGCGGTTTGGCGCTGCACCTGACCGGGGTCGCGGCCGCGCTCGGGAGCGAGGGTCCGGGGCTGGTGCCGGGCGATGTCATCGCCCGGCTTGCGACCGCAGTCCGCCGCCAACCGGATCCGAAGAGCCCCCTCGGCCTGCCCTTCGTCATCTTCGACCAGGAGGCTCCTCGTTGAGCCCGTTGGGACCGCGCGGCGAGTTCGACCTGATTCGGTCCTTCCAGGCAGCCGGACCGCCGCCCGGGGCGGAGGTCCTGGTGGGTTCGGGGGACGACTGTGCGGTGCTCGAATCCGGCTGGGTGGTGAGCACCGACGCCTTCCTCGAGGACGTGCACTTCCGGCGCGCCTGGATCAGCTTTGACGAGGCGGGCTACCGCGCCGTGACCGCCGCCCTGAGCGACGTGGCCGCGATGGCCGCGCGGCCCGTCGGCGTGCTCGTCGCGCTCGGCCTGCCGGACGCGGATGGGTCACACATCGCGGAGGGCCTTCGATCCGGCATCCGGCGAGCGTGCGAACGTGCGGGTTGCGCGCTGGTCGGGGGCGACCTCACCCGCTCTCCGGGCCCTGTGGTCGTCAACGTGGTCGCATTGGGACGCGCGCATCGCCCGATCCTGCGGAGCGGGGCCCGGGCGGGCGACGAGGTCTGGGTGACGGGCATGCTGGGCGGGAGCGCCGCCGCCGTGCGCGACTGGCAGGGCGGGCGCGAGCCAGCTCCGTCGGCGAGGCGGGCTTTCGCCGAGCCCGTCGCGCGCCTCGAAGTCGCTCGCTGGCTCGCCGAGCGCATCCGGGTGACGGCCCTGATCGACCTCTCGGATGGTCTCTTGGGAGACATGGGCCACGTCGCCGCGGCGAGCGGTGTCGCCGTCGTGCTGGACCCGGCCCTCGTTCCCGTCGCTCCGGGAGCCGTCGCCGCCGCCGGATCGCGCCGCAGCGCGCTGCCTCTCGCGCTTGCTGGAGGCGAGGACTACGAGCTCGCCTTCACCGCGCGGCCAGGGTCCGTGGAATCGCTCACGGCCGACGTCCATCGCAGGTTCGGAATACCCCTCGCGCGCGTGGGAATTGTCGCCGACGGCGCTGGCATTAGACTTGAGGGCGACGGCGCGGACGAGTTCGCCCCCGGATCCGCGGGCTTCGACCACTTTCGCGCGCCGCGGTCCGGCGCGGCCGACGTCGGGCGCCCGGACAATCGGTAAGGCGGATCGGGAGTGCGGATGCTTCGGACGGGATGGGTGGCGCTGGCGGCGATCGCGACGACGGGCTACTACGCCGCGATCATTCTGTTCACCTCCGTGGTCCCCGCCTGGCGCCACCGGCGGTGCGGACACTGGGCGCAGGGCTGGTCTGCCGTCCTGTTGCGTGCTGCGGGTGTGACCGTCACCTCGACCGGGCTCGACCGGGTCGATCCCCGGCGCTCGCAGATCGTGGTTTCCAACCACCAGTCCTGGTTCGATGTCCTCGCGCTCTTCGCCACCTTCCCCACCTCCCTGCGCTTCGTGGCCAAGGAGGAGCTGCGCTCGGTCCCGGTCTTCGGCAAGGCGATTCTGCGCTGCGGCCATATCGCCATCGACCGCCGCAACCGCCACAGCGCGATCGAGTCGCTGCAACGGGCGGCCCGGCGGCTGCGCGAGCGCACCCTTCACGTCGTCATGTTCGCGGAGGGCACGCGGTCGCCCACCGGGGAGCTCCAGCCCTTCAAGAAAGGCGCCTTCGTGCTGGCGCTCGAGACGCGGACGCCGGTTCTGCCGGTTGCGGTCGTGGGGAGCCGCGCCGTGATGCCCAAACACAGCTACGCGATTCGATCGGGTGAGATCGAGGTGCGGGTCGGCGAACCCATCGAGGTGGGCGACCTGACCATGTCGGATCGCAACGCGCTGCGCGACCGCGCGCGCCAGGCGGTCGCCGATCTCATTGCCGGACCGTCACCAGGGCAGGCCGACGGGGCGCTCGCGTTGCCACTCGCCCCCGCCGCCCCGGCAACCGGGCCCGACATCAAGGAGGAGCAGCCGTGTCCGCGATCACGGAAGTGAAGGGGAGGGAGATCCTCGACTCCCGCGGAACCCCGACGGTGGAAGCCGAGGTGACCCTTGCGACCGGCGCGCGCGCGACCGCGGCGGTCCCCAGTGGGGCCTCCACCGGCGAGCACGAGGCGGTGGAACTCCGAGACGGAGACCCGGCCCGCTACCGCGGCAAGGGCGTGCGCCGCGCGGTGGCTCACGTCAACGGCGAAATCCGCGCCGCCGTGGTCGGCAGGGAGGCCCGCGAGCAGCGCTCCCTGGATCGCGCGCTGGTGGAGCTCGACGGCACCCCCAACAAGGGTCGGCTCGGGGCGAACGCGATCCTGAGCGTGTCGCTGGCGACGGCGCGCGCGGCCGCCCGCGAGGCCGGGCAGCCCCTCTACCGCTACCTGGGCGGCAAGGCGGCCACCGTCCTTCCGGTTCCCATGATGAACATCCTGAACGGCGGCGCCCATGCACCCAACAACGTGGACATCCAGGAGTTCATGGTCATGCCGGTGGGCGCCGACACCTTCTCCGAGGGGCTGCGCATGGGCACGGAGATCTTCCACGCGCTCCGCGACGTGCTCGCCGCAGCGGGCCGCAACACCGCCGTGGGCGACGAGGGCGGCTTCGCCCCCGACCTGGGCGGAAACGAGGAAGCGATCGAGGTGGTGCTCACGGCCATCGAGCGCGCCGGCTACCGGCCCGGCGACGAGGTCGTTCTCGCCATCGACGCCGCCGCCAGCGAATTCCTCCGGGGCGACGACTACGTCCTGCAGGGCTCCGGCGGCGGCCGCCTCGGCCGGGAGGCGATGGTGGCGTTCTGGGATGACTGGACCCGCCGCTATCCCATTTCTTCGCTCGAGGACGCGCTGGGCGAGAACGACTGGGGGGGATGGGGGGTATTGACCGAAACCGTCGGAGAACGCGTGCAACTGGTCGGCGACGACCTCTTCGTCACCAGCAGCGAGCGGCTGCGGCGAGGGATCCGCGAGGGGGTCGCGAACGCCATTCTCATCAAGGTGAACCAGATCGGCACGCTGACGGAAACCATGGACGCCATCGACCTGGCCCGCGCCTCGGGCTACCGGTGCGTGATTTCACATCGTTCGGGCGAGACCGAGGACACCTTCATCGCGGACCTGGCCGTCGCGCGAGCAACCGGACAGATCAAGACCGGAAGCGCCAGCCGCAGCGACCGGGTGGCCAAGTACAACCGCCTGCTGCGCATCGAGGAGGAACTGGGGGCCGCGGGATCCTATCCGGGGAGGGCGCTCTGGGAATCCTGAGGAAGCTGGTGCTGCCGGTCATCGCGGGGGCCGCCGTCTACTACGCGGTTTTCGGCGGCGAACACTCCATGATCGAGCTGGGATCCGCGCGCTCGCAGGTGAAGCAGGAGCAGCGTGCCCTCGATCTGCTGCGGGCGGAGGTGGATTCGCTCACGGCCCGCGCCGACTCCCTGAGAGACGATCCGCTGACGCTGGAGCGCCTCGTGCGCGAGCGTCACGGGATGATCCGTGAGGGCGAGATCCTGTACCGTTTCGCGGACGATGCCGGCCGCGAGGAGCCGGACGATTCCACCGGAAGCAGGTAGTCGGTTCCGGCCCTCGAGTTCCTCCGCCCGTCAGGCCTTCACCCCGGGTCTTCCTCCGCCCCGGCCGTCTCCTTCGCCTCGGTCGCGGAATCGGCGATTCTGCGAACCGCGTCCGCGAGCAGCTGCCCCGAGGTTCCTTCCGGGAGGAGCGCGGGCATCCCTTCGGCCACGGCCTTGGCGACCGCGCCGCCCGTGCTGGTCGTGCCCGCCGACATGAGCTCCATCGGAATCGGGAAGACGGTGGTGGAGTTGTTCTCCGCGGCGATCTCGACGGCCGTCTGCAGATAGCGAAGCTGCAGGGCCATGGGGTATTCCTGAATGACCGCCGCCGCGTCCGCGAGCTTGCGGGATGCCTGGAACTCACCTTCCGCCGCGATCACCTTGCCGCGGCGCTCGCGCTCGGCCTCGGCCTGCTTCGCCATTGCCCGCTTCATCTCCTTGGGCAGATCGATGTCCTTGATCTCGACGCCCGTAACCTCGATGCCCCAGGGATCGGTTCCCTCGTCGATGATGTCGCGCACGATTTCGTTGATGCGTTCGCGCTCGGCGAGCAGCTCATCCAGCTCCGACTGGCCGATGACGCTGCGGAGCGTCGTCTGTGCCAGCTGGGAGGTGGCGAAGTAGTAGTCCTCGATCTCGACCACGGCCTTCGCCGGGTTGGTCACGCGGAAGTACACAACGGCGTTGACCGTGACGCTGACGTTGTCCTTGGTGATGGTGTCCTGGGGCGCGATGTCCAGCGCCACGATGCGCAGGTCCATCCGCTTCATGCGTTCCAGCCCGTAGGGCACGAGAAAAATCAGCCCGGGCCCCTTGGCGCGGGTCAGCTTGCCGAGCCGAAAGACCACGCCTCGTTCGTATTCCCAGAGGACGCGAAAGCTGGTGAGGAGGCCGGTGGCGGCGACGACGATGCCAACGATCATCGGAATGTCCATTCGGATCGCTCTCCCTCGGAACTCCGCCAACGCCGGTCCATGCCCGCTGGCGCCGGGGGTCCTCTGACAGGTTCGGGAAAATCGGCGGCCCCTGACGGTGCCGCTTGACACGCTATCTTCTCAAAACTAGCGTTTTCGCGATGTCCCCGCCGGAGTAGCTCAGCTGGTCAGAGCAGCGGAATCATAATCCGCGTGTCGGGGGTTCGAGTCCCTCCTCCGGCATCGCTTTCCTGCCCCGCCCCGCAGGGACCTGACCGTCCCGGCGGGGTTTCATATCTGTCCGTGCCCCGTGCGAGCCTGGTGGCACAAGCGGGAGACACCCGAAAGCGACGAGCAGGACGATGGCTGATCTGATCGAACGTGAGTTGAGTCGGCGCAAGGCGAGGATGGCCCGCGTGCTGGAGCGCCCGCTGCGGGTCCGGGAAGGGGCTGGCGCGCCCCTGTCGCCGGACCGCCGCGCCTATTACCTGGATGAAGCTCGGGAGCTGTACTGGAACGAGCTGGAGTGGGAAAACATCACGGGCGAGGAGCGTCTCGACGACGGTCCGTTCACCGAACTGGCCTTCCCCGGCTTTCTCGCGTTCGTGCGCGGACTTCTGTTGCGCGAATCCATCGACGAGCGGGGCACGCCTGCAGACCCGCATCCCGCCATCGTCGAGGAGATCCTGAACTTCCTGGCGGGCAGGGTGGTGACCCTCCGCACCGAACTGCGCGAGCAGGATCCCGAGTGGGACGTGGAGCAGAGCGAAAGGGAGTTGTCCATGACCGAGCCGCTCATCGATCTGGTGCTTGCGCTGTTGTACGAGGTCACCCCGCCCGAGCGGGTGCGCCTGGAACAGGCCGCGGCGGATTGACGACGCCGGCCCGGCGGCGTTCCATGCGTGCGGTCCGGCGGGGATGGGCCGGCTGGCCCGTCCGCCGGCCAGGTCATCCCTACCTGGCGGGCGCTCCCCTCTTCATCGCTCACCGGGGCGGAGCCGCGCTGGCGCCCGAGAACACCATGGCGGCCTTCACCGCCGCGGTGGAGCAATGGGACGCCGACGTGCTGGAGATGGACGTGCACCGGACCGCGGACGGCAGGGTGGTCGTGATTCACGACGCGACCGTGGACCGCACCTGCGAGGGCAGCGGCGCCGTGCGCGAGCTTCCCTGGAGCGAGGTGCGCATGCTCGACGCCGGCCATCGCTTCCGCGATCCGGCGGGCGAACCGGCCTTTCGGGGCCGGGGCGTGGGCATTCCGCTGCTTGACGAGGTGCTCGAGACCTTCCCCGACACGCGCATGAACGTGGAGGCCAAGACCCCCGAGGTCGCGCCGTTGCTGGTCGAGACGGTCCTCCGCCACGGAGCGCAGCATAGGGTGCTGATGGCCGCGGAGCTGGAGGGCGCGCGCCCCTCGCGGCACGGCTATCCCGGCCCTCACGGAGCTTCCCGCCGCCAGATCCGGCTGTTCCACCTGCTGCACCGCCAGCCGCTCGGGTTCCTGTATACGCCACGTGCCGAGGCCCTCCAGGTGCCGGACGCCTGGATGGGCACGCGGGTCGTCACGCCGCGCTTTGTCCGCGAGGCGCACCGGCGCAACATTCCGGTCCACGTCTGGACCATCGATGAGCCCGCCGACATGCGCCGACTGCTCTCGTGGGGGGTGGACGGCATCCAATCCGACCGCCTCGACCGGCTGGCGCGCGTCCTGATGGAGGAGACCGGCAGGCCTCCCCCGCCCACGCTCTCCACCGCCGCCGCAGGTGCCGCCGCGACGGCCGGCGAACCGGCACCGTGAGCAGGCCGGGCCGGTCGCTGGCCGACCGCTTCCGCGCGGTGCTGGCCGAGGACGGGGTTGTAGCCGGCGGCGGACGCGTTCTGGTGTCGCTCTCGGGCGGCCTCGATTCGACCGTCCTGCTTCACCTCCTGCGCTTCACGCCGAGCCTCCCGCCGCTCGAAGTGCACGCCGCCCACCTGGACCACCGCATGCGTCCCGGCAGCGCCGAAGACGCCCACTGGGTGAAGGGCCTCGCGCGCGCCTGGGGGGTGCCGCTGGTGTCGCGCGCGGTCGTCCGTCCTCCCGCCAACGAAACCGAGGCGCGCCGGGCGCGCTACCGCTTTCTGGAGGAGGCGCGTGCCGGGACCGGCTGCCAGTGGGTCGTGACCGCCCATCACGCGGACGACCAGGCCGAGACGGTCGCCTACCGGATGTTGCGGGGCACCGGCCTCGCCGGCCTGGCCGGGATCCCCCGCACTCGCGAACCGGGGCTGTACCGGCCGCTGCTGCCGTTCTGGAAGCGCGAGCTCGCCACCTACGCCTCTGCCTCCCGTCTCCGTCACCGAACCGACCCCACCAACCGGTCGCCCGACATCCCGCGCAACGTGGTCCGCCGGGAGCTGCTGCCGCTCGCCGAGGAGCGGGTCGCGCCGGGCGCCCGCCGGGCCCTCCACCGTCTGGCCCGCCTGGCGGGAGAAGAGATTCGCCTCTGGCACGCCGTGGTTCCGACGCTGCTCGCCGGTCTCCGTGTGCGACGCACCGAAGAGGGCCTCTCGTTCAGCCGCAACGCCTTCCTGCAGTACGATCCGCCGGTTCGCGCCAGGCTCATCCGGGAGCTGGCGGCGGAGTCCGGTGCCCACCTCGATGCCCGCGGCACCGCTCTGGCGTCGGAGTTCGCCCGATCCGGCGGGAGTGGCCGGTCGATCGACCTCCCCGGCGGAGCCGTTCTGTCCCGCGCCTATGAGCGCCTGGTCATTGCTCGCGCCGCCGCGAGGATCGCCGGGGGACATCCCCCTCACGACGCCCGCTTCGTGGCGGTCCCGGCTCCGGGCGAAGGCGCGGCCGAGGGCCGTTCGGGAGGCGCCGCCTTCCTCGCCCGCTGGTCGACGCGCGGTCCGGTGGGAGGAGAGGGGCTCTCCATCCCGGCTCTGCGCTTCCCCATCCTCTTCCGCAGCTGGCGGCCCGGAGACCGCATTCGCGTGGCCGCCGGCACCCGCAAGCTCAAGAAGGTGTTCGGGGAGGCGCGCGTGCCGCGGCCGGCGCGCGCCCGCCGGCCGGTGCTGGCCGATGCCGGGGGGCGTATCCTCTGGGTGCCGGGGGTGGCGCGGTCGGTCGAGGCGCGGCCTGCACCTCAAGACGCAATCCTGTACGTGGGAGTGGATCTCGATGACGCCACCGACTGACGTTGCCCGCCGCGCGGGCAGGGGCCAGGTACGACGCATAATCTTCACGCGCGAGCAGATCGCGCTCAGGGTGCGGGAGCTGGGCGACGAGATCTCGGCTTGCTACCAGGCGCGCGAGGAACTGCTGGTGCTGGGCCTGCTGAAGGGCTCGTTCATGTTCCTCGCCGATCTGGTGCGCTGCATCCATCACCCGGTCCAGGTCGACTTCATCGTGACTTCGAGCTACGGGTCGGGTATGGTATCATCCGGAAACGTGCAGCTCCTCTACGACCCCGAAGTGTCGCTCGGGGGGCGCCACGTCATCCTCGTGGACGACATCATCGACAGCGGCAGGACCATGGCATCTCTGGTGCCCATCATCCAGGCGCGCGGACCGGCCAGCCTCGAATTGTGTACCTTTCTTCACAAGCGCCGGGAGGGCATCGCGCACGAGCCCAGATGGGTCGGCTTCGACGCCCCCCCGGAGTTCGTGGTGGGCTACGGGCTCGATTACAGCGAGAACTTCCGGCATCTTCCCTACGTCGCAAGCATCTGAGAGCACGGGCCGGTGGTCCCGGAGTACTCTGAATAATGTCTGATTCCGAACAGAACCGACCCGATTCCGGCAGCAGGTTCTCCCGGCTCTCGCGCACCGCCTCATTCTGGATTCTGCTGGCGCTCGTGCCGCTCCTCTTCTTCCAGATCTTCAGTCCGGGCGGCAACGCGGGCGTCGAGCTCACCTACACCGAGTTTCGCGAGCAGTTGGCGTCCGGCAACATTCGCGAGGTCACGATCGTCGATTCGCGCAGCGTGGAGGGCGAACTGCGCACCCCGGTGAACCGGGACGGCGAAGACATGAGCCGCTTCGTCTCCATGCTTCCCGGGGAGATCACCGACGGTCTGCTCGACGAACTCCAGGCGCGCAATGTCATCATCCGGGCAAGGCCCGCGAGGGTCCCGGTCATGGAGAGGGTGTTCGCGTTTCTCCCCTGGATCCTCATGGCCGGGATCTGGATCTGGTTCGTGCGCAGCCTCCAGAGCGGGGGCAACCGCGCCTTCCAGTTCGGCCGTTCCAAGGCCAAGCTCATCTCGCCCGACACCCCCAAGGTGACGTTCGAGGATGTCGCGGGCGCGGACGAGGCCAAGGAAGAGCTCCAGGAGGTCATCGAGTTCCTGAAGGATCCGCAGCGCTTCGTGCGCCTGGGTGGCCGCCTGCCCAAGGGCGTGCTTCTGGTGGGTCCCCCGGGCACCGGCAAGACCCTGCTCGCGCGGGCGGTGGCGGGCGAGGCCGCGCGTCCCTTCTTCCAGATGTCGGGCTCCGACTTCGTCGAGATGTTCGTGGGCGTGGGCGCCTCGCGCGTGCGCGATCTCTTCGAGCAGGGGAAATCGCATGCGCCCTGCATCATCTTCGTGGATGAGATCGATGCGGTGGGACGCCACCGGGGCGCGGGCCTGGGCGGGGGACACGACGAGCGCGAGCAGACGCTGAACGCGCTGCTGGTGGAGATGGACGGCTTCGAGTCCAACGACGGCGTGATCCTGCTGGCGGCCACCAACCGGCCCGACGTGCTCGATCCGGCGCTGCTTCGCCCCGGTCGCTTCGACCGCCAGGTCGTGGTGGACTCCCCGGACATCAAGGGCCGGGAGGGCATCCTGGGCGTGCACGCGCGCAAACTTCCGCTGGCCGAAGATGTCGATCTCTCCGTCATCGCCCGGGGCACCCCCGGCCTGTCGGGCGCGGATCTGGCCAACGTCTGCAACGAGGCCGCGCTCATCGCCGCGCGCGACGGCGCCGACCGGGTCGCCATGGCCCACTTCGAGAAGGCGAAGGACAAGGTCATGCTGGGGGCCGAGCGCAAGAGCCTGGTGCTCACCGAATCGGAGCGCGAGTTGACCGCGTATCACGAGGCGGGCCACGCCGTGCTGGGGCTGCGCATCCCCGGCCTCGACCCCGTGCACAAGGTCACGATCGTCCCCCGCGGGCGCGCCCTCGGACTCACCGCGAGCCTCCCTGAGGAGGACCGGCACTCCTACACCAAGGATTGGCTGGAAGGGCAGCTGGTGATGCTGTTCGGGGGACGCGTCGCCGAGGAGATGCGCTTCGGCCCGACCAAGGTGACCACCGGGGCAGGGAACGACATCGAGCGCGCGACCAGCATGGCACGCCGGATGGTGACCCGTTTCGGCATGTCCGAGCGGGTGGGCCTGATGGCGGTCGGCGATTCGGAGCAGGAGATCTTTCTCGGCCGCGAGCTGGTCCAGCGGCGTGAAATCTCGGAACACACTGCGGAACTGGTCGACAGCGAGGTCAAGCGGCTTCTGGACAACGCACACGATCGCGCGCGCGTCCTGCTGGAGGAGCATAACGAGCTGCTCGAGACCATCGCCGAGGCGCTGCTCGAACGCGAGACGCTGGGCCGCCGCGAGATCGAGCTGATCGAGCAGGGGGAACCGTTGCCGCCCATTTCGCGCGAGGAGCCGCCGATTCCGGGTGAGGAAAACGGCAGCGAGCCGCCCGAGACCGGGGAACCGCTCGAGGGCGCGACGCAGCCGATAGCCGGGAGTACGCCCGACTCCCTCCGCGAGCCGGAGGAGGCGGTTCCCGTCTCGTCCGCGCCCGTCGACGGACCCGCCGCCCGAACGAGGGGCTCGCACGCAGACGACCCTTGACCGCCCGTCGGAAACACCGGTTCGCCCGAATGCAACCGCGGTCTTCCAACGCGGCTGAGAAGGCATGAGCGCCGGAGATCTGTTCGCGCTTTTCGCGCCCGGCTGGCTCGATATCCTCGAGATCCTCATCGTCGCGGCGCTGGTTTACCGCATCCTGCTGTTCATCCAGCGCACCCGGGCCATGCAGATCCTGCTGGGCGGGCTGCTGATCGCGGGCTTCTACGCCATCGCGCGCCTGCTGGGCCTCGACCTCATGCGCTCGATCATGGATGCGGTCTTCCAGTATGGCGCCATCGCCGCGCTCGTCGTCTTCCAGCCCGAGATTCGGTCCACCCTCGCCCGGTTGGGCCAGGCGCGCATGCTGCAGTTGTTCAGCCGGCTCGGGGAAAGCCAGGTGGTGGAGGAGATCGCGGGCGCGGCCGAGCGCCTTTCGAGCACGAAGATCGGCGCGCTGATTGCCCTGGAGGGGGAGGTCGGACTGGACGAGTACGCGCAGACCGGCAGCCGCCTGCGGGCGCGCGTCTCGCGCGTGCTCCTGGGCGCCATCTTCACCCCCAATTCCCCGCTCCACGATGGCGCCGTGATCGTCTCGGGCGACACCATCAAGGCGGCGGGGGCGATTCTGCCGCTCAACCGGGCGCCGGTTCCCGACCGCACGCTGGGCACCCGGCACCGCGCCGCAATCGGGCTGAGCGAGGAGACCGACGCGGTCGTGGTCGTGGTCAGCGAGGAGACGGGCCGGATTTCGGTGGCGAGCCGGGGGGTGCTCGAAAAGGGAGTCGACGGGGCGGGCCTGCGGGAGGCCATCGCGGCGGCTGGCCCCAGCGTGACGACGGGGACTCGGGAACCGGCCGGCAGCGCCGGCCGGGCCCTGGCCCGCGCGTTGCGCCTGCCCTGACAGGCGAGCGACAAACTCCCTTCAGAGTCCTCCGTGGCGCGTCGCTGACGCTCATCGGGTCCCTTGAGGGCCTATCCCGCGAAACGGATGCGGAAGATGCGGTTGCCCGCGTCGTCGGAGACCAGCAGCGCGCCGTCCGGCGCCTGAAGCACGTCCACGGGGCGGCCCCAGACCTCCTTCTCGTCGTCGTCGCGGACGATGAACCCGGTCAGGAAGTCCTGCGGCGGGCCGGAAGGGCGTCCGCCCTCGAACGGGATGCGCACCACCGAATAGCCCTTCAGATCGAGCCGGTTGATGGATCCGTGCAGCGCGACGAAGGCGTGATTGCGGTATTCCGCGGGGAATCCTTCGCCCGTGTGGAACGCCATGCCCATGGGGGCCGCGTGGGCCGGCAGCAGAACGTCGGGTACGAGAGTGCGCTCCACCAGGTCCGGCCGCGCCCCGTTCAGGATCGGTTCCGGGTTGGGCCCGATGTACGCGTACGGCCACCCGTAGAAGCCACCCTCCCGCACCGAGGTGACGTAGTCCGGGGCGAGGTCGTCGCCCAGATGGTCGCGCTCGTGCACCGCCGTCCACAGCGCGCCGGTCACCGGGTGGAAGGCGAGCGCGACGGGATTGCGCAGCCCGCCCGCGAACACCCGATGTCCCGAGCCGTCGGGTCGGTACTCGTTGATGGCGGCGCGGCGCGGGTCCGTGCCGGGCATCGCATTGGTGGCGGAACCGACCGCCACGTACATCCGTTCGCCATCGGGATCGAAGACGAGATTGCGCGTCCAGTGGTTGAACCCGAGAGTCCGGCCGACATCGATGCCCAGGCGCTCGGCGGTATCGTGATCGAGGGCGTCGCTGCTGACGGGGAGGTCCACCACATGTTCCGGCGGACCGTCCGCGCGCGTCTGACCGGGCGCATAACGAAAGCGCACCACGGCGTCGTTGTTGCCTACGTACACGTACCCGCCACGGAACGCGATGCCGTACGGCCGGGTCAGGCCCTCCGCGAAGATCTGCCGGTACTCGGCCGTGCCGTCGCCGTCCTCATCCCGCAACAGCGTGACCGCGCCGCTCCGGCTCTCGGCCACGAACACGTCGCCGTTGGGCGCCAGCGCAAGACGCCGGGGAGCCGCCAGATCCTCGGCGAAGACGTTCACGGCGAAGCCGGATGGAACCGAGAGGGTCGCCCCTTCCGGTCGCTCCACGATGCTCGGGATGGCGCGGTTCCAGGGGGTCTCGAAAGGCTCCGGGAGCTGCTGGGGAGCGGCCAGGAGCAGAAGCAGCGGAATGGAGGCCATCGAAGTCATGAGAGGCTCGGGATGGGGCTGCGGGCGAACCGATGTCCTGAGTATACGCCTCCCTGTGTCCGAACCCGCAACCCGGACGCCGGGTAGCAGGAATCTTCCGATGCGCTTCACGCCCGAGCGACGTCAACCCTTCGTCCCGGTCGCGCATCCTAGAAGGGACAGCCACGCCCCCAGGGAGCCCTCGCCAATGATCCATCGCCCAACCGGCCTCACCACACGCATCGGTCTTGCCGCCGTCCTGATCTTCCTCGTCTCACCACTGCCGGCCCGCGCCGCCCAGGAAGAAACAGCGAGCCCCGAAGCCGATTCGATCGCGTTGCTCGAGGAGGCGAAGCAGGTGCAGAAGGAGTTCGAGCGCTTTCGGGAACAGCGGCTTCCTCCGGAATGGAGCGGTTTCGGAGGCCAGTGCGATGCCCTGGTGGGCCGGATGTGCCTGCGGCACGGAGACGGGGAAGCGCCCCCGGTGGAACCTGCTCCGCTCGAGGTCGAGATGGCGCGCATGGACATGCTGCGCACGCTCGGCCGCATCCACTCCAGCCTCCCGCGCGACAGGTGGGTGCTGGGACAGCGCGTCTACTACCTGAGGGAGCAGGGGGAGCTGCTCCGGGCGGAAGCCCTCACCGAGCGCTGTCATCCCGACGACGAATGGTGGTGCATGGCGCTCAAGGGATACCTGCTGCAGTCGCTGGGAGAGAGCATCGAAGCCGAAGCCGTCTTCCGCGACGCCATCCCGCGGATGCCCGAGGAGGAGCGGGAGAGATGGCTGGCGCTCGACTATCTCCTGGACGAGGAGGCCCGCGAGCTCTTCGATGATGCCGATCCCGCGGAGCAGGCGGCGCTGCGCCAGCGGCTCTGGCTGCTTGCCGATCCTCTCTACTTGATCGAAGGCAACGACCGCGAGGCGGAGCAGTACGCCCGCCGCACGCTGATCCGCATCCGCGAGTCGGCGGAGAACCCCTACGACATTCCCTGGGAAGAGGACCTGGAGGAGCTTGTCGCCAGGTACGGGGGCGAGGTGGGCTGGGAGCGCGGTCGGCCGGCGCGGCCCGCTTCGGGCATGCTCCAGGACAACCGCTTCATCATCGGGCGCCACCGGCCCCACGGGCGCGAGTTCATGCCCGCGGGGGCGTTCCTGGAGGATCCGGCCGGTGTCCCCGTGCGCGCGTGGGAGATCGAAGACCGGGCGCCATGGACGGGATACGCCGCCTGGTACGCGCCCATCATCACCACCATGGACGCGCAGGTGGCGCGCTTCCGCCGGGGCGACTCGCTCCTGGTGGTGGCCGGCTACCAGCCCGCGCCCCTGGTGGCGGCAGAGCCCGTCCGCCCGACGGTGCGCGAGACCGCACCAGGCGCGGATCCCTTCGCGGCCTTCGCCGCCCCTCCGCCCCCGCCTCCCGCAGCGGCGGCCGGCGCCGTCGAGTCGGGGGTGTTCGTGCTGACCCCGGAGGGCGAGCGGCTCGTCGACCAGCGCGGCAGTGAACGCGAGGGCGTTGTCACCGCGCGCGTTCCGAACGGCGACTACGTCTTCGGCATGGAAGTCCTTGAAGACGCCGACGACCGGGGCTGGAGGGTGCGCGGCGGGGTACGCCAGGAGAACCTGCCCTTCGGGCTCGCGGCCATATCCGATGTCGTGCTGCTGGACCCCGCCGGCGATCTGCCGGAGACGCTGGACGAGGCCCTGCCCCGGGTGCTGGGTTCAACCCGCGTCCGTTCCGGCGAGCCCTTCGTGGCAGGCTGGGAGGTCTACGGGCTGCAGACCGGCGAGAGCGCAATCGTCGGCATCACCATGCAGGACGCCAACCCCGGGCTGCTCGCGCGCGCGACGCAGTTCCTTCGCCTCACCACCCCGGAGGCACCCCTGGAGCTGAGCTGGGAGGAGGCCGGACCCGACGAGCTGGGCACGGTCTTCCGCGCCATCGCACTTACGTTGCCGGAGGTCGAGGCGGGTGAGTACGACCTGATCCTGACGGTCCAGCTCCCCGGCAGGAGCCCGATCGACGTGACGACCCGCTTGACGGTGGAGGAGTAGTTTCCGTCAGTCGGCCCGCCGCACGGACGTGATCCTCACCGGCGGGGTGAGGGTCTGTCCCTCGTAGGGCTGTCCCTGGATCGCGCGCACCACGTCCATTCCGCTCACCACCTGCCCGAAGGCCGCGAATCCCTGGAGGTCCGGGTTGCGGTTGCCGCCGAAGTCCAGCGACGGCTGGTCGTTGATGCAGAAGAAGAAGCTGGAGGTGGCGCTGTCGGGTTGTCCGCGCGCCATCGAGATGGCCCCGTCGACGTGGCGCAGCCCCGTGACCGAGGTGCGCTCCATGGGGATGGCATCGAATCCCTGCTCGGCGAACTCCTCGTTCACGCTCGCCTGAATCACCTCGATGCGGACGGTGTCGTTGGGCTGGTTGTCCATCGTCACCGTGCGATGGAACTGGCCGCCGTCGTAGTGGCCCGCGTCCACGTAGCGCAGGAAGTTGGCAGAGGTGCCCGGCGCGTTCCCGGTGTCGATGTCCACCTCGATGTCACCGAAGTCGGTGGAGATGATCACCCGCACCATGCCCGTCTCCTGGGCGCTCTCCTCCGCTTCCTGCGGGGCCTCTTCGGCGGACTCGGCGCAGGCGCCGGCGGCGATCAGAAGGATGGCGATGGTCGACGCGAGTATTCCCTTGCGCATGGGTCGAACCTCCTGTGGATCGGGTCGTTGCAGGAACCACGATGATACGGCGCGGAGCGCAGGCGAGCCAGCGGCGCCGGGCCCCGGCCAGGCCCGGAAGGTTGACGGCACCTCTCATCCCGAGCTCTACGGCGCCTGCCATCTCCCGCGGCGCAGCAGTTCGCCGCTGCCCGCCCCGGCCAGAATCTCTCCCTCCTCGTAGACCACCTCGCCCCGCCGGAGCGTCATCACGGGCCAGCCCGTGACCTCCCACCCGGAGTAGACCGAGAAGCCGGTGCCCGAGAACATGTCCTCGTCGCGGATGGTGCGCGTCTCGTCCGGATCCCAGAGGACGATGTCGGCGTCGGAGCCCACCGCGATCGTGCCCTTGCGCGGGTAGAGGCCGAAGAGCTTGGCGGCGTTGGTCGAGGTCACCGCCACGAAGCGCTCCTCGGAGATGCGTCCCCGGACGACGCCCTCGGAATAGAGCATCGGCCGCACCACCTGGAGGTTGCTCAGGCCGGCCCGGTGCCGGCTGATGGTCTGCGACGGGTCCATCTTCTCGTCGCGCCGATAGGCGACATGGTCGGTGCCGAGCACATGCACCGATCCGCTGGCGATGCCGGCCCACAGCGCGTCCTGGTCGCGCTGTTCGCGAAGCGGCGGTTGCCCCACATACAGCCCGCGGTCGGGTCCCTCGAAGCGCTGCCGGGTGAAGTGGAGGTAGATGGGGCGGGTCTCGACGAAGACGCTGAGTCCCCGCTCGCGGGCATCCTGCAGCACCCGCAGTGCGCCTTCGGAGGAGACGTGGACCGCATAGATGGGCGCCCCGGTGGCCTCGGCCATGGCGACCGCACGCTGGGTGGCGACCACCTCGCCGACCACGGGCCGGCTGTCCGGGAAGTACTCTAGCGAGGTGCGTCCCGCGGCGGTGAGCTCGGCGACCGCGCGGGCGAGGATGGGTCCGTCCTCGCAGTGCACCATGGTCAGGATGCCGGCGCGCCCCGCCGCGTCCATGGTCGCCATGTAGTCCGGCACTTCGGCGTCGAACGCGGCGCGCACCATGAAGATCTTGGTGCTGGTCTGGCCGGTCTCGGTGGCCAGGGTGGTCATCTGGCCTTCCTGGGTTTCGGGGTCGTTGATGCCCGCGTGCAGGATGACGTCCGCGATCGCCTGCTCGCGGATGAGCGCCGCCTCCCGCTCGATGGCCTGCGCGAGCGTCCGCTCCCCGGCCGGGAAAGCGAAGTTCGAGATGGTGGTGATGCCCCCCGCCAGGGCCGCCTGCGACCCGGTGCGGTAGTCGTCCCGGCGGCTGCCCCCCAGGTGGACGTGAGGATCCACCCCGCCCGGCATGACCAGCAGCCCGGTGGCGTCGATCGTGCGGGCGCCGGCCGCCGCGGCCAGCCCGGTCCCGATCTCCACTATGGTCCCGTCCCGCACCCGTACGTCCGCGGCGAACCGCCCCTCCGAAGTGACCACCGTGCCGCCGCTGATGAGGATCTCCTGGGCGGCCAGGGCGAGTGCGAATGGTGCCGACGCCAACAGGCCGGCCGACAAGAGGGTGGGGAGAGCCATTCCCGGCGAGAGCACGGTGAAAAGGCGGGCGTGGCGGCTCAGCAGGCGGGCCATGGCGTCCTCCAGGTCGGCGAGTCGGCGTCGAAGGACACGATAGCCGAGCCTGACGCGCGACCGCCAGACAGCGCTCGTCGCGAGCCACATTTCTGGCGCCGGCTTGACGGTTACCGCGGAACGATCTCCCCGACCCCCGCGAAGACGGCTCGCGGCGCATACCCGGCAAACGTCTCCGCCGCCGTCGTCCCCGTCAGAACCGCGACAAAGCCCATGTCCGCATCCCGCGCTGCCTTCGCGTCCACCTCCGAATCGCCCACGAAGACGCAGTCACCGGTGGCAAGGCTCAACGCGCCCGCCGCCCGCAACAGCCCATCCGGGGCCGGTTTGGGCCGGGGCACGTCGTCACTGCCCACGACCACATCCACAAACCCGAGCAGCCCGTCCCGCTCCAGAGCCTCCTCCACCCGGTGCCGGTACTTGGTCGATACCACGCCAAGGCGGTATCCCGCGCCGTGAAGCGTTCTGAGCACCCGTCCCGCGCCGGGCAGAAAGACGGTGCTGGCGACCATGACCTCGTCGGCCTTCCTCGTGAAGTGCCGCAGGAACTCCCGTCCCCGGGGTTTCCATTCCTCGCCCGCGAGGATCCCGAGCACCGTGACGAGGTCGAGGCCGATGGTCCGGCGGATGGCATCCTCCGATGCCGGGGGAAGCCCGAGGCAGGACAGCGCGTGATTCATGCAGACGACGACGCCCGTGGAGGAATCCGCGAGCGTGAAGTCGAAATCGAAGAACACGGCGTGGGCGTCCAGGATGGTGGCATGGATGGCGACGGGAGCGACGGGTTGGTCGGCAGACGGAATGATGTGATCCTCCGAAGAAGGGTTCATGGGTGAAGTAACAACGAGCTTCCAAGCATAGCGCGCGGCATCGCCCGCCCGCTACTCCGTCTCTGACAGGGTCCAGATGGGACACAAGCGCCTGCATCCATACGGTCGAGAGCCTGGCCGGAGAACGTTCCCCGGTGAGAGAAGCAGCTGTGTCCGGGAACCTTCATGCTGATCCTGTGCGGTAGATGGACAATTCCTGGATTGGATACCGGCCGTTGTAGTAATCTCCCTGAAAGAACACTCCAGAAATGTTCTTCACATTAGACGTTATTCCATGCAAGAACTGGGACACCGTCTCCTCATCCAACCAGAGATCGCGAGAGAAGACAGCAAGATATACAGGCATTCGCTGGGCGCAATTACTCAACTTCTCATCCTTCTTCCGGATAGCTTTGCCCAGTAGATCGAGAAAGCGTTCTTGATCGTGGCACAACGAGGTATCCAATAGCACGTTGGATAACACGGATATATCCTTCACTTGTTCATGCAGCTTGATCCGTGCATGTCGGGTTTTGTTATCGACGAGTTCGGTAATCTCGATTCCAATCGTGTTGTCGTCCCGGCATGCCAAGCAATCCGGTGGATCATCGGAATTGTGCGTCAAGTTATCGAGAATGATCCCTTTGTGGTTTCCCAACCAGCTAACAAGAATTCTCGCAACTTCTAGTTCTTCCAATGGCTGATAATTACGTGGAACCGTGCCGTCACGTTTATTGTTGTACTCAACGAGCCTTCTCAGGTTGTCGAGCAGCCGCGACTCCTTCCTGTCGTCGTTCTTCATCGTGTCTTCAACTCACTGGAATAGAGGAATCACGCATGGCGAAAGCAAAACCGACTTCGCCAAAGTTGGACGTTGCGAGCATCGCATCGTGGCTCACGTCATTCGCTACGATGAGATCAGTATCGGCGAATATAGCCTTGCTTCCCGTGCGCTTCAAGAGACGCTGGACGCGTTGCCCTTGGCCCGTCCTCCAGGTATGCCGCCAGCCTCAGAACGGTGCCAGCGCGCGCAGGTGCCATTTCCATCCGGGCTGATGTGCAGAGTCGCCACCGCCGCCCGGCCTTCCGGGAACCGGGACGCCCTGCTCGTGCCACGCCGACACGGGACGGGCCAGATCCGCGCGCAGAAAACCGTTCAGCAGAGAGACGCCGATCCCGAACGACTGCAGGCTGCTGCCATCCACCGACGCCCAGTCGTGGAAGGCTGACACGGCGGCCAGGCTGACCCTGCGCTGGAACTCGACCCGGCTTCTCCACACCCCACGCCCGCGCAGCACGACACGCGGATAACCCCGCAGCCATTCACCCGAACCCCCGAGACGCCAGATTTCCTCCGGCGCCGGGTCTCCCCGGATGTGGGCGCCACCGGCTTCCAGCGCCGTCGCCCAGCCGGTGGACAGGGGGATGACCAGCCTGCCTGTGACCGACAGGCTGACGCTGGGAAAGTCGCCGATCAGTCCCTGCAGCGAGACGTCGGCGCCGCCGTTTACCCTGCTCCCGGTAAAGCCACCCCACCACGGCCTCAGATAGACATCGGCTCCCGTGCGCCGTCGCGTTTCGCCGTACAACGTCGTGGTCTTCTCGGAAAAGACGCGCACCGATGTCCACAGGCGCTCGCCGCTCCGAGGCAGAAGCTGAACGGCCGCTCCCTGCGCCAGGTAGTACCACGAGGAATCGGCGGCCAATTCGAGGCGTTCCGGGCGCCTCCCGGCCACCCTGCCGCCGGTTGCGCGGAGGGTGCGGTACAGCGAGAAGCGTGTTCGAGGACCGGTTCTGCCGTGCTCGACGGAAAAGTCGACGCTGGGCTCGGTCCGCCGCATCGCCGTGCGTACGGTCAGCGCGCTCCGTCCCCATGAGTGGTCACGGAGGAGACGGGTGCCCGCCGAGAGGCCTTCCACGGGATTGTATCGGAGGAGAGCCGGGGACAGTATCGGCGGGTCGAAGGACCACGGGCCGGCTCCACGGTCGACTTCCGCGCCTGCCGGATCTCCGGGGAAGCGGGCCAAGCCGATGGGATCGAGGATACTCTCCGCCTCTTCGAGCTCGCCCGCGTAGATTCCGCTCTCCCGTTCCTCCCAGATCGACGGCGGGAGCCGGTCGGAGGCTGCGAGCGCGCGCCAGTCTCGCGGCACGATCACTACCGTGCCGGAGTCGGGTTCGGAGTCGTCCTTGATGTCGACCGTGTCTCCAGGCTCGCGCCAGGACCGAACCACCTCTTCTGTCGTCACCGTCGTGGCCGGGTCCCCGTCGGCGGCCGAGATCTCTTCTATCTCGAAATCCCAGTCGTGGCGCGCCTTCGCCGTGACCAGAGTCTCCGAATGCTCGGCGTCCATCTCGTCTCCGCCGACGCCGTAGGCCGCGAAGCTGGCTCTGCGAGGGAGCCAGTAGCGGGAATTCCAGAGGGTGTAATCGACGACCGCTGCCGGCATGCCGAGCTCCAGCCGGGGAACCAGGGCGGCGTACCCGTAGTTCAAGACGCGTTCGAGCAGAGAAGGAGGTGGTGGTGACTGCGCCTCGAAGTCGCCCAGCGGATTGCCTTCGACCACCAATCCAATGCCCGCGTCCCAGTCGCCTCCGAAGCGAAAACTCACCTCCGATTCGATGGCCTTGGCGGGACGATAGATCGTGCGCACCACGCCGAAGGTACCCGGGTCGATCCAGAGGACCGCAAAGACCAGCCCGAGGTCGAGGAAGCGCGGGCTGGCAGTGACGCTCACCGCCTGGATCGACTCACCGCCCTCGAGGAGCACGGAAATGGTGTCTCCGGAACGGAACCGGTAGAAGCGATCAGCGTCGTCGTCCAGAGGGGTCACCGACGGGACAAACCAGGACTCACGGTAGTCGGAGCCGAACATCGACGGGAGGAAGAGACTGAAGGGATCGTGAAGTGGATCACTGGCGAAGCGTGCCCCCGTCCCCTCGGGAAGGGGGGGCTTGAAGCGCTGCCCGCCGATCTCCATCCGGGACCCCAGCACCCGCAGGACGGTCGGTCCATCCTTCGACCAGCGGACGCGGGTCGTCGATTCGAACCGGACGATGGGCCGGTCGCGCACGAGCACCGCCGCTTCGACGGACGAGCGCTCGCTGACCACCGCCGTGTAGGCCTCGATGTCCGACAGAGCGGAGTCGCGCGCCCCCCGCGCGCCCTCCATCAGGTACCGGGCGGTCTCGTCCAGATAGACGCGCGAAGCGGTCGGACCATTTCCCCGTCCGGCATCCGGTCGCTGTGCCGCCGCCGGCGAGGCGACACCTGCGGCCAACAGGCAGGCTGTAACCAGGGTACGCTCAGCCACGATCGTTCGACCTGCCATGGTTGCCTGGGGCATGTGGGGAAGTAGGTTCTCAACATATGGACGTTGATGGGAATGTGCGGGTTGCCGCGGTATCTGCGCGCACAAGGAGGCCAAAAGCGATGAAACATTTGACATGGATGGTCGCAGTCGCGGCCCTGGGACTCATCGCGTGGCGCGGATCGGGGATGGGCGCCGCAGAGGAAGCCGCGTCGGCCGAAGATGGGAGCGTCTTCGCCACAATCGCCCCCTTTCACAGCTATGGCCACGTCCACGACGCCGACAACGTCGAGTCAATGCGGCCACGCGTCATGGGCACGCACGGGGTGATCTCCTCGGGGCATTACCTGGCCACGCAGGCCGGCTACGATGTCCTCCGGGCCGGCGGCAACGCCTTCGACGCCGGGGTGACGGCGGGGATGGCGCTCAAGGCGCTCAAGATGGACTACGCGGGATGGACCGGGGTCGCGCCGCTCATCCTCTACAGCGCAGCGGAGCAACGCGTGATCACCCGGGTCGGGGCCGGGACCTCGCCCGCGCTCGCCACCCTCGACTACTTCCTCGAACACGGCAAGTCGCCCGTCAACAACGCGCTGATTCCCGCCGACGTCGATGTCTGGCTCGCCGCGCTCGACCGCTTCGGCACCCTCAGCTTCAGCGAGGCAGCGCAGCCCACGCTTCGCATCGCGGAGGAGGGCTATCACCTCTACAAGATGCAGAAGTGGATGATCGAGGATCAGATGGAGGGGATCCTCGCCTTCCCCTACAACCGTGATTTCTGGTTCCAGAACGGGGTTGGTGAGCAACGTCTCGGCGACCTCATGGTGAACGCCGACCTGGGGCGGCTCATCCGCTACATGATGGAGGCGGAGCAACAGGCGCTGGCTTCGGGCGGAAGCCGTTCCGAAGGGATCCGCGCCGCGCGCGACGCCTTCTACAAGGGCGATCCGGCGCGCGATGTCGACCGCTTCTTCCGGGAGATCGGCGGAATCGTGCGCTACGAGGATCTGGCCGGCTACGAAAGCCGCTGGGAGGAGCCGCTGGGCACGAGCTTCCAGGGCTACGATGTCTACACGGGCGATGGATGGAGCCAGGGACCGCGCATCGTCCTGATGCTCAACATGCTCGAGAACTACGACCTGCGGGCGCTCGGCTACAACACGCCGGAGTACATCCACCTCCTGTCCCAGGTCATCGACCTGGCGATGGCGGATGCCCACAAGTACGTGGGGGATCCCGACTTTGCACCTGCGCCGGAAGGACTGTACGAGAAGGTATACGCGCGCGAGCGCGTCGGGCTCATCGACGAGAAGAGCGCGTTTCAGGACATGCCTCCGTGGGGCGACCCGGCGGCGATGGCGGCGGTGGCCGATGGCGCCCCGACGAGCTTCGTGATGTCCCGGGCCCGGCCCGACGACTCCGATCCCGAAGTGCATTCCATCGACACTTCGTCCCTGAACGTCATGGACGGCGAGGGCAATCTCTTCTCCCTGACCGAGAGCGACGGCCATACCGGCACGCCCATGATCCCGGGATGGGGCTTCGGGCTGGGCAATCGCATGGGCCAGTTCAACCTGGACCCCGGGCTCGCCAACGTGATGGCGCCCGGCAAGCGCCCGCGCAACACCAACGCGCCCCTGCTGGTGATGAAGGACGGGCAGCCGTTCATGGGGCTCTCCACACCCGGAGGCGACCAGCAGCTGCAGTCGCTCCTGCAGGTCTTTCTGAACGTGGTGGTTTGGGGGATGTCGCCCGAGCAGGCGGTGGATCAGCCCCGTTTCGGCAGCTACAACTTCCCGGGCAGCGGGAGCGAGGTGAACCGCAGCCCCGCGCTGCTTCGCATGGAGGACCGCATTCCGGCGGAGACCGCGGAAGCGCTGCGCGCGATGGGACACGACGTGCAGTCCTGGGGCCTGTGGAACTGGCGCGCATGCGCGCCCACGGTGACCTGGCGCGATCCGGAGACGGGCTTGATGATCGCGGCGGGGGACGTGCGCCGGGAGACGGCGTCGCTCGGATTCTGAACGTGACCCCGCCCCTCGTGCTTATCCCTCGGTTCCTTCACGCCTCCGTGGCCCTGCTCCTGCTCGTGTTGTCGGGATGCGCGGCGCCGAGCTCGGACACAGCAGGCTTCTCCGTGGTCGAGGCGAGCATCCCGGAGCTGCAGGCGGCGATGGAGCGGGGGGAGCTCAGCTCGCGCCAGCTTGTCGCGGAGTACCTGGTCCGCATCGGGCTGTATGAGGACCGGCTGAACGCGGCCGTCTCGGTCAACCCGAACGCCCTGGCCGAGGCGGAGGCGCTGGACGCCGAGCGGGCGCGGGGCGAGGTGCGCGGGCCGCTGCACGGAATCCCGGTTGCGCTCAAGGACAACATCCACACCACCCATCTACCCACCACCGGGGGTGCCCTCGCGTTCGAGGGGTACGTGCCGCCCTACGAGGCCACCCTGACCACGAACCTGCGCGAAGCCGGCGCGATCATCATCGCCAAGGCCGGTCTCACCGAGTTCGCCAACTGGATGGCGGGCCCGCCCAGGCCGATGCCGGGCAACTACAACGCCCTCACCGGGTTCGCCTACAACCCGTACGACCCGCGCCGCGACCCGCGCCCGGCCACCGGCGACGGGCGCCCTGCGCTCAGCACCGGCGGCTCCAGCTCGGGGGTCGGCACCGCCGCGAGCTTCTGGGCCGGCAACGTCGGCACCGACACCGGGGGCTCGGTGATCAGCCCGTCCAACGCCAACATGCTGGTGGGCATCCGGCCGACTCTGGGGCGCATCAGCCGCTGGGGCATCGCCCCGGTCACCCTCGACCACGACATGGCCGGCCCCATGACCCGCACGGTGGCCGACGCGGCGATCATGCTCGGCGGGATGGAAAGCGCGGTCCCCGACCCCAACGACCCCACCACCGGCATCTGCGAGCCGCCGCCGGACCGCGACTACACGCGGTTCCTCAACCCCGCCGGGCTGGAGGGCGCCCGCATCGGCATCCCGCGCGCCTTCTACTACGACCCCGTCCGCCTGGAGGGGGAGGAAGGCACCCGAGGCGGGCTCACCGAGGCACAGGCGGCCCTCATGGCGGAGGCGATCAGCGTGCTCGAAGCCGAGGGCGCGGTGGTCGTGGACCCCGCCGACGTGCCCAGCTACGCCCACCCCGACCCGGACTCGAACTTCGCCGCGTGGGGCTTCTGCGCGGGCGCCCACCAGGCCAAGGGCTCGGACCAGAACTGCTCGGTGAACTTCAAGTACGGCGCCAAGCGCGACTTCAACGCCTGGCTGGAAAGCCTGGGCTCGGACGCGCCCGTGACGACGCTGACCGAGTTGCGCCAGTGGAACCTCGACCACGCGGACGCCGGCGCGGCGAGGTACGGCCAGTCGCGCTTCGACATCTCCGACGAGATGGATGTGGAGGCCGACCGCGCCCGCAACGAAGCGGACATGGAGCGCGACGAACTGCTCAGCCGCACCCAGGGCATCGACGCCGTGCTCGCCGAGCACGATCTGGACGCGATCTTCACACCGGGCAGCCGTGGCGCCGGCCTTGCCGCCCGCTCCGGCACCCCGATCGTGGTGGTGCCCTTCGGTTTCGTGCCCAACGAGCCCGCAACCCCCTTCCCGGAGGGATTCGACGCGCGTCCCGCGCCCTTCGGCGTGGGATTCACCGGGGCCAACTGCAGCGAGCCCCGCCTGATCGAGCTGGCGTACGCCTTCGAGCAGGCCACGCGCCGCCGGGTGCCGCCTCCCGGATTCCCCTGAGCGCTTTCGAGCCGCGGCGGAGACTCGTCCTCGCACCGGCCGCAGTCGCATCCGTAGCATTCCGGCGCGGCTTTCGGGGCACGCGCCCATCAACCACATTGCCCTTTCAACCCTCCTGACCGTTTCTGCGTGCTTCCACGATCGGAGATGAGACGATGAAGAAGCTTCTCCTGCTCGCCCTGTCCCTCACCTTCGCGTTGCCCGTCCTCGCCCAGAACCACGCGCCCAACCCCTACCGCGCGGTCCCGGATGTGTGGGGCGAGTTGCCCGAGGGCCGTGCCTGGGGCTCCACGAGCGCCGTGTATCCTGCCGCCGACGGCAACATGTGGGTGGCGGAGCGCTGTGGAGAAAACACCTGCGTGGGCCACGACGACCTCGATCCCATCCTGCTCTTCGACGTCGACGGCAACCTGCTCCGCAGCTTCGGCGCGGGGATGTTCGAGTGGCCGCACGGCATTCACGTCGACCCCGACGGCAACCTCTGGGTCACCGACGCGCGCGGGGGCGAGGGGCGCGGCCACCAGATACACAAGTTCACCCCCGAGGGCGAGCTGATGATGAGCCTGGGCCAGGCCGGGGTGGCCGGCGACGGACCCGACACCTTCGATCAGCCCTCCGACGTCCTCGTCGCACCCAACGGCGACATCTTCGTCGCCGATGGCCACGGGGCGGGCGGCAACAACCGGATCGTCAAGTTCAACAGCGCGGGCGAGTTCATCATGGAGTGGGGCCGCACCGGGGCCGAGAACGGCGAGTTCCGCGATCCCCACGCGCTGAGCATGGATTCGCGCGGCCGGCTCTTCGTTGGGGACCGAAAAAACAACCGCCTGCAGGTCTTCGACCAGGACGGCAATCACCTCGACACCTGGACTCAGTTCGGCCGCCCCAGCGGGCTCTTCATCGACGACAACGACGTGCTCTATTCCGCCGACTCCGAGTCCTCCACCGGCGGCGGCATCCCCAACGCCGGCTGGGTGCGCGGCATCCGCATCGGCAGCGTGGTGGACGGGCTGGTGACCTCCTTCATTCCCGACCCCGACTGGCATGTGTACGTGCGAGGCACCACCGGGGCCGAAGGGGTGGCGGTGGACGTCTTCGGCAACGTCTACGGGGCGGAGGTGGGACCGCGCATGCTGCGCAAGTACATGCGGGTGCGGTAGCGGCGACGAAACCTCTTACGAGAGCGAGTCTCAATGCGTACTGCGAAGAAGTCCGGCTGGCTGCAGTTCGCGAACCGCCCCCACATCTGGCCGTGATCAGCAGGCTTGAACCAGCTGCGCAGAAGCAGTGAGGTGCGATGAAACGAGTTGCCTGCCAGATCGTAGCGATCCTGCTCGCCGTCCCGGCCGTGGCGCAGGACCAGTCGCTAACCCTGGATGTGACCGAGGTCTACCGTGCAGGCGGCGCGGACGCCCAGGAGGAGTGGGCCTTCTTCGGGCCTTCGCTGCGGGCGAGGTTCGACGGGGCCGGCAACCTGGTCGTGCTGGATGTTCTGGACAATCGCGTCGTTGTCATCGGGCCCGATGGCCAACTTGTGCGTTCCGTCGGCCGCAAGGGCGAGGGACCGGGCGAGTTCCAGCAAATCAAGGCCCTCGCGGTGTGGCGCGACGGTCGCATCGCGGTGCCCGACCAGGGCCATGCCGCGATCCAGGTGTTCAGCCCGGAAGGCGAACTCGATCGACTCGTCAGGATGGATGACGAGGACAAACCTCTATCCAGCTCCCTCGGTCACGAAGAGATTCGCGCCGACCAGTCGGGCGGGAGGCTCATCGCTCAAGGGGTCGCCGGCGTGCTGGTCGCAATGATGAACCGCATGAATCGGCTTGTAGGGTATCAGGAAGACGAGACTTCGTCGGGCGTCGACGACCGCGCCCTCGAAACACTCGATTTCTCCGGCGACATGGTGGTATCAAGGCCCATCCTGCAGGGATGGAGGGCTCCTCGGCCGGAACTCATGCTTTCACCCGGCGACGAAGAGGATTGGGCGAAGGTGGTCGCGTCGATGGAAGACCGGTACTTCGAGCCGGGATTCCACTGGGATGCGCTGCCCGACGGCACCATCGCCTACTCCGACTCCACGGCGTATGCCATCAAGCTCGCCTCTCCCGATGGATCGGTGACCGACGTGCTGAGGCGGCCGCTCTCGCCCGAACCGGTTTCCGCGCGCATCCGGCGAGCGACGATCGACTACCATCTGGAACGCCTCGAGCAATGGCTGGAAAGGCCTCCCTCGACAGGCATGCCTTTCATGGCGCCGGATCCGGAGAGGCGCCGGCAGAGGATTCGCGAGCGCGGGTTCTACCACGAAATCCCGGTGGTGCGGCGACTGAAGGCCACCTGGAACGGCGGGCTGTGGATCCAGCGCCGCGGCGAGGATCCATGGGACGACGACGGCCCCATCGACGTCTTCAGCCCGGATCGCGAGTACCTGGGGACGCTGCCCGCCGGCGCCCCGGGGATGCCGCTGGCGTTCGGACCCGACGGTCTCGTCGTCCATCTGGTCCGCGATGAACTCGACGTGCCGACGCTCGTGGTGAGCCGGCTTACCTCCGCCACACCCCAACCCCGTTCTCGTACACGATCTCCGTCCCGAAGGGCCGCGACAGCTCCGCCAGGTGCTCGATGATCTTCCTGCCCAGCTCCTCCGGCGCGATGCGCGGCGTGCCCCGCTGTGACCGGGGCGCCTTCCAGCCCAGTTCGATCGGGTGGAAGACGATCTCCACCGCCTCGCTGTCCTCGAAGGTCACCACCGGCACCACGCTCTCGTACCAGCGCGAATCGGTCGGAAAGCCGGTGGTCGGGTTGCCGTCCTCGTCGACCCGGAAGCGGGTGTCGTAGATCTCCGAGGCGAGCCGGTCCAGCGGGAGGCCGTAGCGGTCCCGCTGGTCGGACGGCATGGGGTCGATGGTCTCGTTCTGGAAGATGAAGTCGCCCAGCGAGTAGAAGATGGGCCGGCCGTTGTGGATCTCGACGCCGCGCAACTGGTGCGGCCCATGGATGATGAAGGTGGCGGCCCCGGCGTCGATGACCTGGCGCGCGAACTCGACCATCCAGTCCGGCGGTGTCATGAAGGCGTTGCCGGGCTCGTGCGAATGGCTGTTGGCCACCACATAGTCGCCCTGATCGGTGGCGTTGCGCACCTCGTGCAGCACCCGCTCCCGGTCGACGTCGTTCAGCGAGACGACGCTGCGGTCCTCATCCCCGGGATACACCGTGATCCCGAATGCCCGCACGGGCACCCCCTCGTCGTCGGCCACTTCGATTCCCTGCGCCCGCGCCACCTCCCGCAGGGCCTCCATGGTCGCGGGCGACCCCTCGTGGCGGGTGCTCAACCGTAGCGCGTTCAGCCCCGGGCGGCCCTGGACGGTGGGCCCCGCCCGCCCGGCGCGCGACATCGGCGTGTGGGTCGACGCCATCCCGATCAGCGCGATGCGTCCCTTGGGCGTTTCGAGATACCCCGGACGGCTGGCCCATCCCAGGTTCTCGCCCGCCCCAGCATGCACAAGCCCCCACTCGTCCATCAACTGGCCGGTGAGGCGCATGCCCTCCACCCCGTAGTCGGTGGTGTGGTTGTTGGCCCGGTTGAAGAGGTTGAACCCCATGTCGACCAGGTCCTTCAGCGTCTCGGGCGAGCCCACCTCGTAGTTGCCCCCGTTCTCGGCCGCCGGCCATCCGGTGAACTCCTGCAGGCGGAAGACCGACTGCTCCAGGTTCATGAAGGCGGCGTCCGCGCCCTGGATGACGTCGACCAGCTCCTGGAAGGCGGGATCCCCGGGATGATCGAACTGCATCACCTGCCGATTCATGATGACATCGCCCGCGCCCGCCAGAGTCCAGCGGGTACCTTCGTCGATGGGCGAGCGGGTTTGGGCGTGTCCCGTCAGCGGGACGGCGAGCGCCAGGGCGGTGGCGAAGATCATCACGGGGCTACGCCCGGAACCGGGTCTGGCCAGGATCACGCGCATGGGAATCCTCCGGAAGAAGGCCGAATCACTGGAACCGTGCATCCCAAACTACGTCGACAGCCTTTGCCACGCTCACGCGCGCGAAATCCGGATGCAGCGGGTTGAGGATCACGTTCCAGCCCCACGGCTGCGCGACAAAGGAGGGCACCTTCAGCGCGACGGACCGACCCGACTCCACCCATTCCGCGCCGATTGCACGCGAACGAACCGCGTTCCGCCAGTCCGGGTGCTCCATTTCGCCGATTTCGGGCACGATGCAGTCCCCCGGAATAACGATGCGCGAGGCGATCTGACCGACGGGCACTTTGCCTGTCGCCGTGTGCGCCAGCTGCTCCAGCAGCGCTCCCTCGTATGCCGGCGACGTGTACACCATCCGGACGCCCCGCGGATTCCAGCGCCCGCCGAAGTAGCCCGCTCCGGTCCCATCGAGGGCCGGGAATGGGCGGGGATGGACTCTATAGACGATCAACCTTCAGGCCGGCAGACCGAAGTGCAGCGAATAGAGAATGTGCTCGACCTGACGGGCACCCACCTCCGAAAGCGCCCGATCTATCGGACGCGCACCGCCAAGCATGGGGTGCTTGCAGGTCAGCCATTCCGCAGCCGATTCGTCATTCCCCCACACGTACGCGGCCAGCGCAACGACGGAAGCCACACGAAGCACCGTCTCGCCTTCGTCCTCCTTGAGCTGCTCCCGCCGTTGCAGCGTGGCTCGGGGTACGATCCCGTTGACATACTCGGAGGAACGCCGGACGCCGAACCGCTTCAGCTCCGCCTGGAGCTGCTTTACGGCCTCCGTCGGAAGGCCCTCCGCCACAGCTTCGCGGATTGCTTCGAGGCCGGAGCCGTCGCCGTAGACGGGGTTGGTCTCCCGGACCATGCGTCCGGCGAGTTCCCTGAGACTGAAGGGGTCACTGCAGTCGTGGTGTGGCGTTGGCATCGTCCCGCTTGCTGATTTGCGTGCCATGGCTCGCCTCCGCGACGGACAGACAGTTCATATGAACGCTACTGACGTTGGGGTGAACCTAATCCATGCCTGTCCCATGTCAACTGCGCGAGTTTGGCAGGGATGCCCGGTCCGGGAGCGGTGGGTGAGGCGTGATGTCCAATGCTCCAGCGCGGCCCTGCTTGCGTGCGGGGAGTGCCCGGAGGAATGTTGCGGGGCGGCAAGACTTCAGGTAACAGGAGAAGAGGCACCATGAGAAGGATCGCAGTCATCAGTTCAGTCGTGTTCGTCGCCCTGCCGCTCCTCGCCTGCGCCGAGGCGGACGCCGGCTCCGCGGGCTCGGACTCCGGCGAAGCCGTCGACGGCCCGCCCCTCTACTACCTGCTCAGCGGCCCCGCCAAGCGATACTGCTCGGGAATCTGGGTGTCGGAGCGCGACCGCACCGAGGCGCTCTACGGCAGCGTGCTGAACAGCGTGGACGAGGTACGCGACTACGAGAGCGGGAGCCTTGTCTTCGATATCGACGACGACAAGCGCATCGTCACCGTCTCGCAGGACGGGGTGTCGGCCCGTGCGCGGCACTTCGGCGACCAGGGCTGCATCATCCTCCCGCCCGACACCGATGGCGTGTACTTCACCCCGCGCGAAGTCGTGAGCGCGCTCCCCGACGCCGAGACCACCCCCTGGCCCATGGGCGACATGCTCCCGGACGAGCCTCTTCCGGACTACGTGGACGCGGAGCTGCTCGACCAGGCCGTCGAGACCTTCTTCACCGAAGGCGACAACCGGGCCGCGTTCATGGTCGTCCACCGCGGCCGCGTGCTGGCCGAGGACTACGGGCCCGGCATCAACATGCACACCCAGCTCGAGAGTTGGTCGATGGCGAAGAGCATGACCGCAACCCTGATCGGCCGCCTCATCCAGATGGGCCACCTGGAGATCTGGCAGCCGGCGCCCGTGCCCGAGTGGCAGAACTCGCCGGGCGATCCGCGCGCCGAAATCCGCATCGCCGACCTGCTGCGGATGTCCAGCGGCCTCCGTTTCACCAACTCGGGCGCCACCCCCGAGCAGATGGCCAAGTCGTTCATCCCCGGGCAGGTGGACCACCGCATGGGCTACGTGGCCCCGATCGACGCCTTCCAGTTCTCGATCAGCCGCGAAGCCGAGTTCCCGCCCAACACGGTCGGGCGCTACCGCAACTCCGACCCCTGGACGCTGGGCTACATCGTCCAGCGCACGGTCGAAAACGAGTTGGGTGAGGAGTACCTGAGCTGGCCGCAGCGCGCCCTCTTTGACAAGATCGGCATCCGCCGCTTCATCATGGAGACCGACCCCTACGGCAACTTCCTCCTTACCGGCTACAACTACGGCACCGCGCGCAACTGGGCGCGGTTCGGGATGCTCTATCTGAACCGCGGAATGTGGAACGGCGAGCGCCTCCTCACCGAGGAGTTCGTTGACTTCGTGCGTTCTCCCGCGCCCGCCTGGCCCGAGCCCTACTACGGTGGCCAGTTCTGGCTGAACACAGCGGACGAGGAGGGCAGCGGAGGGCGAATTCCGCAGCTCCCTCCAGACGCCTACAACCCGTCCGGGGCCGGTCACCAGCGCACCTACATCATCCCCTCACAGGATCTGGTGATCGTGGTGCAGAGCCACCGCTCCGCGGCCGCGCACGCCCCCGACCGCACCGACCGCGAGTACGAGGCACTCGGAATGGTGGTAAAGGCCGTGGATCCGGAGTGGAGCTGGTAGGACGGCGGAAGGCTTCGAGTCCCGGTGACGGGTCGTTTTGATCGCCACGCGTGCGTCCATCGACCGATCATGACCTCGAGTTGACCATGCTTCGTCCGACTTCACTTGCCAGCGTTCTCCTGCTCGTCCTGCCGTTCCTGCCATCGTGCCAGGGCGGCGACTCCGGCTCCCCCTTCGTCGTCCAGCGCGACAGCGCCGGCATCCAGATCGTCGAGGCCATGCGGCCGCTCTGGGGCGACTCGAGCCCTTGGAGCATCGATCCGGATCCAGTCGTCGACCTCACGCTCACCGGCAGTGGTCCAGCGCACGAGTTCTATCGAGTTGGCAGCATGAAGCAGCGTCCGGACGGGTCTCTCATGCTTGCCAACAGAAGCTCGGAAGAAGTGCGGATGTACTCTGCAACGGGCGAGTTCCTGGGGTCCTTCGGTCGCGAGGGCGACGGTCCGGGGGAATTCCGGGGACTGCGTGTGATCGAGAACGCCGGGGACAACCTGTTGGCCATGGATTCAGATGGACGCGTAACCGTTGTCGCCCCCGATCTGACAGTGGTCCGGACCATCAGCATCCCCCCCTTTACGCTCAACCTGCACTATCTGGATACCGGAGCGATCCTGCCGGAGCCGCAGGGTCTGATATTACCGCCGGCTGGCGTTGTCGGACGGATTCGGCCCCCGGTGCCCTTGATCCTCTTCGATCTGCAGGGAGAGCAGATTGACAGCATCGGCGAGATGCAGGGACCCGAACTCCACTTGCACGTTCAAGAAGGCTTCAGCGGTTTTGTGCCAATCTATTTTGGCAAGGCATCGCACGTCGCCACCTTTGGGCAGCGCATCTTTCGGGGTTCGAACGACGCGATGCAGGTGGAGGAGCTGGACATGTCCGGGAATCTCGTGCGCATCCTGCGCATTCCCGGATACCCGCTCGCCCTGAGCAACGCGCAGATCGCTGCCGAGCGGGATCTCGTTCTCGGAAGAGGTCCGCCCGGATCGACCTCGCCGTTTCGGCAGGCGTTGGAAAACGCTCCCGCGTCCGATACCCGACCCGCTTTCACCGACATTCTCATCGACCCGTCCGGGGCGGTATGGCTTCAACTTCACAGAGGGGAGGGCGAGCAGGACCAGCCGGAGGAGTGGCTGGTGCTGGATGCCGATGGAACCTGGCTCGGAACAGTAGGGATCCCCGACCGCTTCACCGTATCGGACATCACCATGGACGCGGTGCTCGGGGACTGGGAGGACGAACTGGATGTCGAGCACCCGCAGGTGCTGCGGCTGACGCGTAATTGACAACCCGAAGATCAATGGAAGGCCAAGTGACAATGCCGACACATTCGACCGCCGGCCTTTGGGGTGTTGCCGTACTGCTCCTGTGCGGCCTGGCCTCCTGCGTGAGCCAGGATTCCGGCTCGCCCCTTGTCGTCCAGCGGGACAGCGCGGGAATCGAGATCGTCGAGGCGACGCGGCCGCTCTGGGGCGATTCCAGCCGGTGGAGCATCGGTCCTGACCCGCTCGTCGACCTCACACTGTCCGGCAGCGGCCCGGCCCACGAGTTCTTCCGGGTCCGCGGACTGAAACAGCGGCCGGACGGCTCCCTGGTGCTCGCCGATCGAGCCTCGCAGGAGCTCCGCTTCTACTCCGCCGACGGGGAGTTTCTTGGCGCGATGGGTGGTCCGGGGGAGGGCCCGGGGGAGTTCAGCAACCTTCAGCGGGTGAAACTCGTAGCCGACACGGTGTTTGTGCTCGACTACGACGGACGGGTCACCGTGGTGGGTCCGGATATGGAGCTGGTCCGGGTCTTCGCGCTGCCCTTCAATGTTGACGACATTCATTACTTGGGGGATGGCACGGTGCTCGGCGAGTCCACCGTGTGGGCCGGACTGGAGGAGGTTGTCAACCAATTGGTACGGCCACCCACGGCGCTGGTCCGGTTCGACCTGGGCGGCTCCTGGATCGACAGTATAGGCGCGCGGCCCGGCAGGGAGTCGTATTCGTTTTCCTATGAAGACAACTACGGAGACGGACCGGCCCTGTTCGGCAAGGAAGCGCAGGTGGCCGTGCACGGATCGCGCATCTTCTACGGTTCGTCCGACTTCATGCAGGTTGAGGAACTGAACCCCTCGGGGAGCATCGCCCGCATCCTGCGCATCCCCGACTATCCCCTGGGTTTGACCGACGGCCAGGTTGCAGCGGAACGGGCTTCCCGTCTCGATGTCGATCTTCCTCCCGGCATGACGCTTCCCCCTTGGCTCCAGAGGACGGTCGAGGCGTTGCCCGCGCCTGTCACCCGGCCGGCATACGCCAACATGCTTGTCGATCCTTCAGGCGCGATCTGGCTCGAACTCTATCGAGGCGGAAGCGAACAGGACCGGCCGCAGGAATGGCTCATTCTGGATGCCGATGGCACCTGGCTGGGGACCCTTCAAAATCCGGATCGCTTCAGCGTTACCGACATCAAGATGGAGGCGGTGCTCGGCGTCCGGCGCGACGAACTGGATGTCGAACATCCGCAGGTCCTGCGGCTGACGCGAGACGGAGCCTGAGCTTCCGACCGGCCGCAGACGGCATCGCCGGCAGGGCCAGGATCAGGCGGGCTCGTTCTTCGTCTCCTCCGCCTTGCATCGCCCGCCGCGCGGCGGCATGCTGAGCATGCGAGCCCACCGTCATCATCGCGGGCGAGGTGTGTTGTGTCGCCAGGAATGAGGCCTCTGCTGTTTCCGGTGGTTGTTTCGGCGTTTGCCGTCATCGCCGCCGCGGGGCCCTGTCCGGCCGCCGGCCAGCAGATCGATGCAACCGCCGTCCCGACCTACACCCACGAGCAGGCCGTGGCGGGAGAAGCCGTGTACCGCGAAGCCTGCGCGGACTGCCACCTGGCCAATCTGCGGGGTGACTTCGAGGCCCCCGAACTCGCCGGCCGGAGCTTTCTCCGGGCGTGGGGGAACGAGCCGATCGGCGAGCTGCTCGAGAACATCCGGTCGACCATGCCCGAGGACGCCCCCGAGTCGCTGAGCGATGAGGAGTACGCGGCGGTCGTGGCGTACATCATTCGGGAGAACGGGGGAACCCTGGGAGGGATCTCGCTCGGGGGAACGCCGGCCGCCGGGGCTGGACTGTCACAGCCAGCGGGCGCCGCACCTGGTTCGCAAGCCGCTACGGGCCAGACGCCCGACCTGACCGCCGACCGTGGAGATGCCGCCGCCGCTCCGGAACCGCCCGCGGTCGTCCCTCCCGTTCCCGGCCGTCCCGGCACGGGCCACTCGCCGCACGCGCTGACCGGACCGCCACCGGGCGGGGTCGGCGGCGTCACCGAAACCCCGACCGGCGTGACCCGCACCTGGCGCCCGGCCGCCGCGGCCCCCGCCTCCGACGCCGACCTGGCCGACCCCCCCGCGGCCGACTGGCTGCACTGGCGCGGCAATCCCGGTTCGTGGGGATACAGTCCGCTCATTCAGGTCGACGCCTCGAACGTCCACCGCCTGCAGCTCGCGTGGTCGTGGGGGATGGAGAACGGCCGCAGCCAGCAGGCGCCGCTGGTGCGCGACGGGGTTCTCTTCCTCAGCAATCCCGGCAACGTCGTGCAGGCGCTGGACGCGGCCGACGGCACCCCGCTGTGGGAATACCGCCGGCGCTTCGAGGGCGGCCCGCGCGGGCAGCTGCGCACCCTCGCCATCTGGGAGGACATGGTCTTCGTGGCCACCGCCGACGCCCACATGGTGGCGCTCGACGCCGCCACCGGAACCGTCCGCTGGGAGACCCGCATCGCCGACCCGGAGAAGGGCTACTCGAACAGCACGGGTCCCATCGTCGCCGACGGCAGGGTCGTCAACGGCATCAACGGCTGCGGGCGCTTCCATGAAGAGAGCTGCTTCATTACCGCCCACGACGCCCGCACCGGGCGCGAGTTGTGGCGCACCTACACCGTGGCCCGTCCCGGTGAGTCCGGCGGCGACACCTGGGGCGACCTGCCCTTCGGCCTGCGCGGCGGAGCCGACGTCTGGATGACCGGCAGCTGGGATCCCGAACTCGGACTGGTCTATTTCGGTACTGCGCAAGCGAAACCCTGGGTGGCCGCGAGCCGGGGCCTCACCACCGCCGACTCCACCGCCTACGCCAACTCCACCCTCGCGCTCCGCGTCGAGGACGGCAGCATCGCCTGGTACTACATTCACGTCCCCGGAGAATCGCTGGACATGGACGAGGCGCTTGAGCGCGTGCTGCTCGACGTGAATGGCGAACCCACAGTGATCTCAATCGGCAAGCACGGCATCCTCTGGAAACTGGACCGGCGGGACGGCACTTTCCTGGGCCTCAGGGAGACCGTATATCAGAATATATTGGATGTCGATTATGAGACAGGGGCCGTCCAATATAGAGATGATATTGCCAACGCCAAAGTCGGCGAGTGGCTCTCGGTTTGTCCCTCCACCGCCGGCGGCCACAACTGGCCCGCGAGCGGATATCATCCGGAGTCCGGCCTCCTCGTCACTCCGCTGAGCCAGAGCTGCATGGAGATCGCGGGCCGGGAGACGGTGCTCGAACCGGGTTCCGGAGGCAACCAGGGCGACCGCGCCTGGATGGAGATGCCCGGCACCGACGGCAACTTCGGCAAGCTGGCCGCCTACGACGTGGCTACCCTCGACGAGGTGTGGAGCATCGAGCAGCGCTCGCCCTTCCTCACTGCGGCACTGACCACTGCGGGCGGCCTCGTCTTCGTTGGCGACTTCGACCGCTGGATCCGCGCCTACGACGTCCGTACCGGCGAGGTGCTGTGGAGGAGCCGCCTGGGCACCTCGGTGATGGGCTACCCGATTTCCTACGAGGTCGACGGCGTCCAGTACGTCGCGGTGGCGACGGCGCGCGGCGGAGGCAGCCCCTGGCGCATCCCCACCTTCCTGACCCCGGAGCTGGTGAGTCCCGAGGGCCACAACGCGCTCTACGTCTTCAAGCTGAGCGAGCCCTGAGGGGATGCTGCGCGTGAACGGATCGGCCCGGAACCAGGCCACAAGCGGCGCAGGCGGTAGCGCAATCGCCCTTGCGGCGGTGTGCCTTGCGATCGCCGCGGCCCCGGCACCGCCCCTTGCGGCCCAACTCCCGCGCGCCTCCCAGCAGCGTGTCGCAGAGCCGGGCGAAACCCAGTTCAACCTCGACTTCCTGCGTCCCTCGGGCGGGCCGGTGATCCCCGTGTTCGAGGGCTGGTACCCGATGCCGGACGGCTCCTACGCCCTCTCCTTCGGCTACTTCAACGTGAACACCGAGGAGCTCTTGGAGATTCCCCAAGGTCCGGACAACTTCATCGAGCCGGCCATCTACGACGGCGTCCAGCCCACCCACTTTCTCCCCGTCCCCGAGGGCGACCGCCGCCATTGGGGCGTCTTCACGGTGAAGGTCCCGTCCGACTTCGGGGACGGCGACGTGGTCTGGAGCCTGCGCCACGATGGGCGCACCTATTCCGTTCCGGGACGCATCAGGAGCACACAGTACCAGATCAACGGATGGGTTTTTCCTGGGCGAGAGAGTTCCTCGCCGGTGTTGCGGCTTGAGCGCGATGGTCCCGGAGGCCAGGGCCCGGCCGGGGTTACGACGGCGGGGCCCGCGAATGTGATAGCGGGCGAACCCGTGCGCCTGATCGCGTGGACCCATCGAGATGGCGTCTTTCCCGGGGACGAGAGGCCCATCCGCATCAAGTGGTTCAAGCACCGTGGCCCCGGACAGATCGCCTTCGGCGAACCCGAGGCCGAGGTCTCTCATGAGGCGTGGAGCGCGGAGGGCGGGGCCGTGGTGACCACGGTCGCGACCTTCAGCGAGCCGGGCAGCTACGTGGTGCGCGTACTTGCGTACAACCGGGTGCCGGAGTTCGAATTCCAGTGTTGCTGGACCAACGGATACCTGCATGTGGAGGTGGGCCGATGAGCCGCCTGATGACGCTTCCGCTGATCCTCGGGCTCGCCTGGGGCACGCCCACCGCCGCCCAGAATGCGGACGTGGGCCCCGCAGGCGCCGAGGTCGCCATGTCGGCCGGCAACGACGCCCCCACCTGGTCGCGCGACATCGCACCCATCATCCAGCGCTCGTGCCAGCAGTGCCACCGGCCGGACGGCATCGGCCCCATGTCGCTCCTCACCTATGAGCAGACGATCCCCTTCGCGCCGCTCATCCGCTACCGCGTCGAACAGCGCATCATGCCGCCCTGGCACCTCGACAAGACGGTGGGCATCCAGGACTACGAGAACGATATCTCGCTCAGCGACGACGAGATCGCCACCATCGTGCAATGGGCCGATGCCGGCGCGCCCAAGGGCGACCCTGCCGACATGCCGCCGCCCATCGAGTATCCGCCCGCGTACGAGTGGGAGCTCGAGGCGGAGCTGGGCCCGCCCGACTTCGTGGTGCGCTCGGAGCCGTTCACGGTCGTCGCCAACGGCCAGGACCAGTGGTGGGACCACACGGTGGAGTTCGAGGGGCTCGCCGAGCGCCGCTGGATCCGGGCGGCGGAGTTCAAGCCCTCCTATCCGCTGGGCGTCAAGGTCGTGCACCACGGACACGTGCGCTTCGTGCAGGACGGCTACCGCATGGAGCTGGTCGGCATGGGCGTCGGCAAGCGCTGGGACAAGCTGCCCGACGGGGTGGGCAAACTCCTGCTTCCCGGCCCGGCGCAGATTTCCTGGGGGCTCCACTACTTCCCGATCGGCACCCCGGTGCCGGATGACGTGGTCGAGGCCGGCGTCTGGCTCTATCCGCCAGGCTACGAGCCTGAACTGTCATCCGCGGGTGAACAGCGCCACCTCATCGACGGCACCTTCAGTACGGGCCCGCGCGCCCGCGACCTGATCATCCCGCCGCACGGCTACCTCACCCTGGAGCACGCGTACGTGCTCGACCAGCCGGCGCTCCTCCAGAGTTTCCGGCCCCACATGCACATGCGGGGCACCGCGATGTCCATGGAGGCCATCTATCCCGATGGTCGCCGCGAGATGCTCAGCCGCGTGAACCAGTACAACCACAACTGGCAGATCGCCTACATCTACGAAGACGAAGTGCAGCCGCTGCTGCCCAAGGGCACAATCCTCCTCTTCCACTCACAGTTCGACAATACCGCCAACAATCCCATCAATCCCGATCCGGATCAGTGGGTATTGTTCGGCGCCCGCGGAGTGGACGAGATGTCGCACGCCTGGGTGGGGATCACCTACCTGAGCGAAGAGGACTACCAGCGGCTGCTGCGCGAGCGGACGCGGCTGGCGTCCGACGAGCCGTGATGGGCGTCCCACACCCGACGAGCCCGGCTGGCGCCGTGACTAGGCCCGAATAGGCGTTTTCTCAATACCGAGTCCGGCATTTTGTTGTCCGTCCGGCCACGGTCCCAAGACTGGCATTCGGTAGTCCCATTCCGCCATGGACAAGCCCGGATCTCGCAACTCCGCGTTGGCCGGAATCCGGACGTCCCGAATTCACATTCGGTAGTCCCATTCTGTCATTGACGGACGGGCGCTCGCGCTCTTGGCGGGTAGTTCGCTGAGGGTCGGCTGCCCGCCCGCGCCACGTCCCGAATTCACATCCGCGTGTCCCGTTCTGCCATTGACAGTTTCGGAGCCCGCGATTCGGCGGAGTCCGAGATCCCACCTTCCCTGGCCCGCCAGAGGCGCTGACAGGCTCGCTGGCGCCATTCGCAGGCGGCGTCCTCCTCCGCAAGTCTCTCGACCCGGTTTCGGCCACTACAGGGCATCCTGAGCGGCCGATTTCGGTGGCGTTATATTTGTAGGTAAGTCATTGTACAATCTCACGTTGAGAGGAATGATGATCGCATCTGCGAACTCTCTCTACGACACTCGCCGGAAGCCCTCCTCGTGGCCTGCTATGGTGCGGGAACCCAGGGGCGCCGGCACCGTGTCCACCGATGCCATCTCCGCGCCGTCCGGTCCCGAGAGCGCCCCGAATCGCGCCGCCGGCAATGGTGACGACGACGAACTCCGCAGGCTGGGCGAGCGCATCGCCGAACTGGCGGCCCGCATCAACTCCGCCGAGGCGCGCATGATGACCCTCATCGCCGAGTTCGACCGCCGGGGCGGGTGGAAGGACGGCGGCTACTCCTCCTGCGCCGAATGGCTGGCCTGGAGGATTGGCACGAAGATCGGTACGGCCCGCGAACGGGTGCGGACCGCCCGCGCGCTCGAGCGCCTGCCACAGACGGCCGATGCTCTGAAGCACGGGACCATCTCCTACGCCAAGGTGCGGGCGCTCACCCGGGTTGCGACCCCCGAGCGCGAGGCGGAGTTGCTCGAGTTCGCGCGCGCGGGCTCGGCGGCGAAGCTGGAGCGGACGGTGCGCATGTTGAAGAAGTTGTCGCGCGACGCGGAGCTGACGGCCGAGCAGGCCCGGCGCCGCAGCCGCACCTTCTCGGTCTTCGTGGACGGCGACGGGATGTACGTGGTGAAGGGGCGGCTCGAGCCGGAGGCCGGGGCGGTGCTGATGCGGGCCGTGGAGGCAGCGTCCGATGCGCTGTTCCGGCGGGACGGCGATGCCCGAGCCGGGACGGGAAGTGGAAGGTGTGTTCGCGGCGAGGCCGGCGATGCGCGCCCGGAGCCGAAGCAGCGCCGGGCGGATGCGGTGGGGCTCTTGGCGGAGCGGGCGCTGGCGGCCGGGTTCGGACGTGGCGAGCGCCACGAATCGGAAGGCGATGTGGACGAGGTGGGTGGCGACCTCGATGAACTTGATGGTGCTCAGACTATCGAATCGAGTGCAGTCCCACGGGAAGAGCCGGTGGCAACGCCCGGAGCCAAAGCGGAGAATGCGGCGAAGACGTCAGCCCGCGTCGCGTCCGGCACTCGGGCCGAGCGCTACCAGGTCATGGTCCACTGCGATGCCGCGACGCTGGCCGCGGAGGGCGAGCCCGGAAGGTCGGATCTGGACGGGATCCGCGTTTCCGCAGAGACGTCACGGCGCATGGCGTGCGACGCCGCGGTGGTCGCAATGGTGCACGCGAAGGACGGCTCGATGCTGAACGTGGGCCGCCGGACGCGCACCATTCCGCCGCATATCCGTCGGGCGCTGGAGGAGCGCGACCGGGGCTGCCGCTTTCCGGGGTGCGGCTGCCGGTTTACGGAGGCGCACCACGTGAAGCACTGGGCCGACGGGGGCGAGACGAGCCTGAGGAACACGCTGCTCCTCTGCCGGCGGCACCACCGCGCCGTTCATGAGGGGCGGGTCAAGGTATCGGTGAACGGTGACGGAGCCGTGCTGTTCTTCACGCCCAAGGGCAGGATGCTGGTGGACGCGCCGAGCAGGCCCAGGGCGGCTCGGGGTGGCGAGAGACGGGGCTTGCCACCGGTCCCAACGGTTCATCCTGGCGCCCCGGCCGAGACCTCGGTTGCGGGCTTGCCGCTCCCATCGGTTCATCCCAATGCCCCGGCGAAGGGTGGTGACTTCGCGCTTTCCAACGGGGCCGCACTCTACCCCGATTCGCGGATCCCATGGGAGATCGAAGCGGCGGCGCGGGAAGCCATGGAGGACTCTCTTGCGAGTAGATCCGGGGAATAACGTCGATTGCCGGCATCGGCCAATCATCGCATCCGAACCGGGGCGAACCTCAGCTAGTCGGGTTCGTCTCGCGGGTCAAGTCCATAGTCCTTCGCCGCCGAGGCCGCCGTGACGTAACCGTCGAGGATGTCTTCGCGGACGAGCTGGCGGGAACGCCGTCGGGGATCGCCGAGGCCGCCACCGCCTGGGGTTTCCAGTACGATACGGTGACCCGGCGGCACCACTTCGCGGCCCTTGGCGCGGAGCATCCCCAGCTTGGGCACATGGATCCGTCCCAGCGCGCCGCCGCCGCCGCCCGCGCGTCCCCGGGCAGGGTTGCGGACTCGTTCGAACATCTTGGAGATGGCGAAAGGTTTGCCCGAGGCGTGGGAGATCTCCATGACCTGGCCCAGGCCGCCACGGAATTCGCCGGGGCCGCCGGAATCGGGGATGTATTCCTTCCTCCAGAAGATGAGCGGTGCGACGGTTTCGGTGATTTCGATGGGCGTGCTGCGGACGCCGGAGGGGAAGGCGGTGGCAGAAAGCCCGTCCTTGCGCGGACGCGCGCCCGTGCCACCGGTATGGAACGGATTCACCACGAAGGGCTCCCCGCGGTACGAGTATGCGCCGGTCAGGCCCGGACCACCGAGCAGCACCGGGTTCCAGAGACATGAGGCGCCTTCCGCAGGCACGGATCCCGGTCCCAGGGCCTGCTCCAGGCACCCCAGCACCACGTCGGGGAGCATTTGGCCGATGGCATGGCGGGCGGCGACGGCGGCCGGGGATGGCGCGTTCAGGATGGACCCGCTCGGGGCGCCCACCGAGATCGTGCTGAGCGACCCCGCGTTGTTCGGAACGTCGGAGCCCACCACGCAGCGAACGCCGAAGGACGCGTATGCTCGCGTATAGGTCAGGGGCACGTTGATGCCGCGGGAGGACATCGGCGAGGTGCCGTCGAAGTCGATGTGGATACCGTCGCGGGAGACGGTGAGGGCGCAGTCGAGGTCGAGGTCGCGGTCGTAGCCGTCGATGCGCATGTGGCTCCGATAGGTGCCCGGACGCAGGGCGCGGATGCGCGCCAGCATGGCGCGACGGGACGCCGAAACGATCATCTCCGCCAGCGGATCCAGCAAATCGAGTCCGAATTCGGCCATCATCGCCGCCAGACGTTCGCAACCGGTGCGGTTGCAGGCGGCGAGGGAGTAGAGGTCGCCCTGGGCCACGTCGGGGTCCCGGACGTTGGCGCGGATGAGGCGAATAAGGGTGCCGTCCACGCGGCCGGCACGCATGAGGTAGCCGATGGGGATGCGCACGCCCTCCTCGAACACCTGGTTGGCGTCGGCTCCGAAGCCGCGACCGCCCACGTCGGCGATGTGGCTGGTTGCGGCGAAGAGGGCCACCGGGCGTCCTGCAACGAAGGCCGGGGTTACGACGGTGAAGTCGTTGAGGTGGCCCGTGCCCTCCCACGGGTCGTTGGTGATGAGGACGTCGCCGTCGACGAGGGTCTGAACGGGATGATCGCGCAGGAAAAAGCCAACCGATTCCGCCATCGCATTGACGTGTCCGGGGGTGCCGGTGACGGCCTGGGCGAGCATTCGCCCGGACAGGTCGAAGACACCCGCGGAGAGATCGCCCGCCTCTCGGACCGGTGTGGAAAAGGCCGTGCGCACCAGGGTGCGGGCCTGCTCTTCCACAACCGAGAGCAGGCGGCTCCACATGATCTGGTCCTGCAGGAGGGATAGGGCGGGGCGGTGGGATGTGAGCGCTT
>VXNP01000112.1 GCA_009840525.1 Gammaproteobacteria bacterium | reverse complement strand
CACCTCTTTTATTTAATGTTACGGCGCCACCCGAGATCTCCAGGCGTACTATCGTCGGCTGCGGATCATGTTTTTAACAGACAGCCCCCGGACGCGACCACGCCCACCCGGAACCCGCGCGCCCCTTCCGTGTCGCCGAACGACACGAACACGTCGCCCCGCCGGATCGCCGCCCCCAGCGAGCGCGCGGCCGCCACGGGGTCGGGACCCGGCGGCGCGTCGAGCGCAACGTGGTTGATCATGGTGCGCAGCGAGGATGCGTAGTCCGGGAAGAGCCTTCCCCCCGGTAGCCGGGCCTTGGGGTGCATGTCCAGCCCACCGACCGCGGTGGGGAGGGGACGGTCGAGCGCGGTGGCACTCGCCCGACCGGGCGCAGCCGCCCGCGCCTGCCCGCCGCCCGCCCACAGGGAATCGAAGGCTGCCACGGCGGGGCTCCGGAACCCGTCGCGGTAGAGCCGCAGCCAGTTGTGCTCGGCGCGGCCGGTGAGCTCCCCGCCCACGAGCGCCACCAGGTGGTAGACCACGCTCGGGCTGGCCAGCCGCCGCCGCGCCACGTCCGCGAAGTCGAACACCTCCCAGGCGGCCATGCCGGGCGCGCCGGACGGCCGCCACGCGTCCCCGGGCCGGCCGCGCGGGTGCGCCACCACCGTGAAGGCCGAATCGCGCTCAACCCGGGCGAGGAAGCTCTCCATCCCGCCCGTCCACGACACCACCGCCGTGTCCACGCGGTCGACCAGCACCTTGCCGACCCCCTCCACGCGGATCTCCTGGCCGCGGACCAGCAGCACGCCGTCGTCCCAGGCGGCAGTGCGTTCCCACTCGGCCGCGGGCGAGCCGGCGTCCCTGTGGTCGGCGAGAAAGACGAAGTCCAGCCCGGCCGCTCGCGCCGCTTGCGCCAGCTCGGCTTCGGTCCCGATCGCGTCGTGCGAGCGGCGCGTGTGCACGTGGATGGCGCCGGCCACCCGGGTCGATGGGGCGGGGGGTGGGGCGGGAAGGATGCTCCCCTGCTCCATCGCCACCCAGTCCACGCGAGCGCCGGCATACACGGCCGCGAAGTAGACCCCCGCCGCGATCAGGAACCATCGCGCGGCGTGCCGGAAAAATCCCCGCTTCACCATCCACCTGCCTCGTCATCACCGGCGGAGAGGACGAACATCACCCGCTTTATGCGAACGCTCCGGCCCGCGTTCAGGCGCGCCATGATCTGCCGTCTGCGCAGGTTGAGCTCCATGGCCCACGCCGAGGAAGGCACTTCCACGACCAGCACGCCGTCCCTGACCGAGCGCGCCCGGGTCACGCGCGCCAGCCCCGCACCCACGAGCCGGGGCCAGTCCTCCAGCAGCTTCTGATACGCCATCTCTCTGGCGAGTCCCCGGCGCCGGAGCACGCGCTCGAGAACGTCTCCGACCTTCTCCGGACCCCGCGGCGTGGACCCGGCGGCCTCCGCCCGGTACACGCCCGGCTTCGACGAGCCCGGCACGCCCTCGGTGGCTCCCTCCCGTTTGCCGCCCGGACCGGCCGCACGGCTTTGGCCGGCCAGGATGCGCGCGATCTCTTCGCGGGTCTCGCTCACGTGCTGAACACTCCGTTCTCGACGCGCCAGCGCGGGATTGATTCACGCCGCACCTGGACATCCGCCTCCCTGGGCGCGGTGAGAATCACCTGATGGCGCAGGTTTCCTTCGATGAGGTCCAGGATGCGCCGCGACCGGCCCTCATCCAGCTCCGAAAACACGTCGTCCAGCAGGAGGATGGGCGTCTTCCCGCGCACCTCCTGCACGGTTGCGGCCTCGGTGAGGCGAAGGGAAAGGGCCCCGGTGCGCTGCTGGCCCCCGGAGCCGAAGGTGCGGAGATCGAGGTCCCCCGATTCGGCCGCGAGGCTGATCCCCATCTCGTCGCGGTGCGGTCCGACCACCGTGGTCGCCAGCCTCCTCTCGCGGTCGCGCGAACGCTCCAGGGCCCGCGCGAACACCTCGGGCAGGTCTCCGGACTCCGCCTCCACTGCATCGGCTACGGACGGCTGGTAGGACATGTGCGCGGGCCTTCCCCCGGAGATCTCGCGGTACAGGGCGCGGAATGTCTCCGCCGAACCCGCGATCCAGTCGCGCCGTGCGCCCATGACCCTCGCGCCGAGCGACGTGAGCGGGTCGTCCCAGGCGGCCACGGCCGCGCGGTCGCTCCGCGCCCTGAGGGCCGCGTTGCGCTGGGCGAGCACGAGACGGTACTGCTGAAGCGCCCGCAGATAGCCCGGCGACGCGAGCGAGAGCACGATGTCGAGGAATCTGCGCCGTTCGGCGGGTCCCCCGGCCACCACCTTCACGTCCGAGGGGGCGAAGACGACGGCGGCCGTCCGTCCCAGGGCATCGCCCAGGCGGTCGGGCTCGTGTCCGTCGACGGTCACCTTCTTGCGCGGTCCGACGCGCTGGAAGGCTGCGGTCACCTCCACCTGCCCGCCCTCCCCCGCAAAGCGGCCGGCCAGACGGAAGACCGGCTGCCCGAAGGCCGTCAGCTGCTCGTCCTTCGCCGCGCGGAACGACCGGAACGTCTCCAGATAGTAGATGGCCTCCAGCAGGTTGGTCTTGCCGTGCGCGTTGGGGCCCACGATGGCGACGCCCTCGGGCGGAAACTCCAGTTCCTGCTCGCCGAGGTTGCGGAAGTGATGCAGGGAAATCCGGCTCAGGCGCACCGCGCGTCAACGTCCTTGGAAGTTCGCCTTTCGCCGCTCCAGAAACGCGTCCATTCCCTCGCGCATGTCGCCGGTGGCCGCCAGCACGCCGAAGAGCGAGGACTCGAAGGCGTGCGCGTCCGCCTCGGCGCTGTCGAGCGCGGAGTAGATGGACTCGAGGGCGAACCGGAGCGCGACCGGCGCGTTCTTCGTGATCCTGCGCATCACCCCGACCGCGGCGTCGAGCAGTTCCGCCCGCTCGACCACCCGCGAGACCAGCCCGAAGCGCTCTGCCGTCGCAGCGTCGATCATGTCGCCCGTGAGCGTCATCTCAAGCGCGCGCCCCAGCCCGACGATGCGCGCGAGGCGAATGGTGCCTCCGTATCCCGGGACGATGCCCAGCGTGACCTCCGGAAGCCCGAAGCGCGCATTGGACGATGCGATGCGCAGGTGGCAGGCCATCGCCAGCTCGCATCCTCCGCCGAGGGCAAAGCCCCCGACCGCCGCCAACACCGGCTTCGGAAAGCGCTCGATGAGCGCCAGCACTTCCTGCCCGCGGCGACTTACCTCCACGGCGGAAAGAGGCGTCATCTCCGCAAGCACCCCGATGTCCGCCCCCGCTACGAAGGCCTTCTCGCCCGCGCCCGTCAGGACGACGCCGCGCACGCCGTCGTCCTCGCGCAACGCTTCGAACGCATCCCCGATCTCGGTCACCACCCGGGGGTTGAGGGCATTCAGCTTGCGCCTGCGGTCGATGGTTACGATCGCGATCTCCTGGTCCCGCTCGAGACGCACGTATTGCCGTTCCGGCATGGCAGAAATCCGCTGGGAAGGGGTGTCGAAGGGGTCGGAAGAGGTTCCGTCGAATCGGCACGAATACTACCGCCCGGAAGCTTCCCGGCGCCAGCCGTCCGCCGCTCGCCACCGGCTCTCAGCGCCATGGCCACCCTGGCCCGGTTACGTTACACTTCGCCCCTTGAACACCCCAACAGAGCCCAGGAGGCTTGCCCATGAGCCGCTCGCTGAACAAGGTCACCCTCATCGGCAACGTCGGCTCGGATCCCGACATCCGCATGACGCCCTCCGGCACCAAGGTGGCGAAGTTCTCCGTCGCCACCAACGAGACCTTCAACGACCGCTCGGGGCGCCAGCAGGAGCGCACGCAGTGGCACCGTCTCACCTTCTTCGGACGGCTTTCCGACGTCGTCGAGCAGTGGGTGAAGAAGGGAGACCGCGTGTACGTCGAAGGCCGGATCGAGTACTCGCAGACCCAGACGCCGCAAGGAGAGACGCGCTACTGGACCGACATCATCGTGCGGGAGATGATCATGCTCGGGTCGGGAGGCAGGACCCCCGAGATGGGTGACGCGGGAAGCCGCCCGCAGCGGTCGGGCGCGGATGCGGCAAGACGCGGCGGACGGATGCAGGAGCCCGACGACGATCTGCCCTTCTGACCGCGAGCCGACCGCCCGCCGTCCGCGCGACGGAGGGTTACCTGCGCTCCTCCGAACGCCACAGATCGAGCAGCACGGCTTCGAAGTGTTCGGGGTTGTCCCTGTATTGCTCGACCCAGTCCTCGAAGGAAGGCAGTTCTTCCTCCGCGTAGATCCTGGTCGTGGCCAGGCGAACCATCTCGTCGTACGAGAGTTCTCCGGGTTCCCCGGAATCCCGGACCAGATCCTTTACGAAGACGAACATCTCGTCCGGGGACATTCGCTGGATGATCCGGAATACACGCGCGGAGCAGTAGTCACGATGCTTCGCGCGCAAAACAGCGAGCGACGCGCGGTCCTGCGCGTCCTGTGAGGAGTGGGCCCCGGTTCCGCCCGGCCCATCAATACCCGCCACGTCTCCTCCCGTATTGTCCCCCGCAACCGGTGTGCGTCGGACGTTGAACTGAAAGGGCCCCGATCAGGAGATCTCTTTTAGGCGGGTGTATTCTACTGGAACCGGTTCAACAATGCCATGCCGGGTATTGGGCAAGCCTGCTTCTAACGGGCTTCGCCGGCGCAGGGGGTGAGAGACTCCTCGTGCTCCTTCAGGTGCTCGTAGATGCTGCGCCGGGTAAGTCCCCCGATGAGGACGCGGCTGAGAAACTCCGGGTCTGATTCCTGAACCGCTTCGGCCTTCCTGGCGACGTCGCGCGGCAGACGTACGTTGAGGTTCACGGATCGGGTTTCCCACATCTTGGCGGCTCGCTCCCCTGGACGATGTGAAACGAAAAGCTGAATCTGATTCCTCTTTCGGTGCGCGGGCCCAAAGACCCCGTGATGGGGCCGGACCCGGCACATGGCGATCATCCTTCAAGGCACGGATGGTAAGAGGTCGGACCCGGGTGCGCAAGGGCATCGAAACGAATCGAAAGCGAACGGGGAAAATCTCATAACTATTTGTGTATCAATGATTTACATGATATCGAAGAAAACGATAATTCACTTGTTCCCGAGCACCGCGCGAACCCCTCCGGGGCAGCTTGATGGCTTCCATAAGTTGCTGCCCACGCTCGTTTTCCACCCACGCGCCCGTGACGTCTCAGAGATCCTTCCGATACAAATGTTTTATGAAAAACCGGCTCTGCACTCCTCCATGCCCGGAGAAAGCCAATGTGGGCCCTGACCCCGCCAGCCGGCCGCACGAATCGGCGCAGATCGCCTGCTCCGCGCTCCGGGACGAGAGCGAGCGGGGATTCCGGGAAAGCCGGGAATCGACTAGATTGCCTGCCCGGACCCGAGGGCGTCGCTCGCGGTGTCTCGGGGGAACAGGCTACAGCGAAAGGAAGGCTCTGTTTGGAAGTCGTGATTCAGGAAGGCGAGAATCTGGAGCGGGCGCTTCGACGCTTCAAGCGCAAGGTACAGCGATCCGGACTCTACTCCGAGCTGCGCAAACGGCGCTTCTACGAGAAGCCGAGCGCGCAACGCAAGCGGAAGAGGGAAGCCGCCATCCGCCGCGAACGACGGCGCCAGCGGCGGACCGCGTCCCGCCGCTGAAGAACGCGCGAGCCGACGTACAGCCCGAGCCTCGTCCGAGGACGGGCTCCTGCAGTTGAACCGGCTACAGCGGTAGCGGTCGAGGTGGCTTCGCGCTCCAGTCGTAGAATCCCTTCCCCGCCTTGCGCCCGAACCTGCCCAGCGCCACAAGGCGCTTGAGAAGCGGCGGCGGGGCGTATCTCGCTTCCCGGTATTCCTCGAACATGATTTCCGCGATGCGGTACGTCGTGTCGACACCGACGAAGTCGCACAGCAGGAAGGGACCCATCGGGTAGCCGGTTCCCAGCATCATCCCGCGGTCGATGTCCTCGACCGACGCCACCCCCCGCTCCAGTTGGCGAATGGCGTCGAGCATGTAGGGCACGAGCAGCAGATTGACGACGAAACCCGAGTTGTCCTTCGCCTTGATCGGCTCCTTGCCCAGGTCGCGCGCGAACCGGTAGGCGGCGTCGAAGACCTTCTCGTCGGTCGCGATGGTGCGGACCACTTCCACCAGCTTCATCACGGGCACCGGATTGAAGAAGTGGAGCCCGACCACCCGGTCGGGGCGCCCCGTGGCAGCAGCGATTTCGGTGATCGTGAGCGAGCTGGTGTTGGACGCGAAGATGGTCTCCGGACCGGTGATCTCGTCCAGCGCGCCCATCAGCTCCGACTTGATCGCCAGGTCCTCGACGATCGCCTCGATCACGAGGTCCCGGTCGGCCATGTCCGCGAGCGACGTCGTGAACGACATCCGGCCCCAGGCCTCGTCACGCGCTGCCGGGGACAGCTTTTCCTTCTCCACCGCCCGGCCCATCGACTTGACGATTCGGCTCTTGCCGCCTTCGAGCGCGCCTTCGTCGACTTCGCTCACCAGGACGTCGAATCCGGCCCTGGCCGCGACCTCGGCGATGCCGCTCCCCATGAGGCCGCAGCCGGCGACCCCTACTCGCTGAATGTTCACGTCTTCCTCCTCAGGAGAGGGCTTCGACGACCACGGCCCCGCCCTGGCCGCCCCCGATGCACGCGGAGCCCAGCCCGTAGCGCGCGCCGCGCCTCCTCAGTTCGTGAAGCAGGTGGATGGTGATGCGGGTTCCCGAGGCCGCCAGCGGATGCGTGATGGCGATGGCCCCGCCATTGACGTTGGTGCTTTCGGGGTCCAGTCCCAGATCACGCTCGACGGACGCGTACTGTGGCGCGAACGCCTCGTTGACCTCGACCAGTTCCATGTCGTCGAGCGCGAGGCCCGCCCTTTCGAGGGCGGCGCGGGCGGCCGGAGCGGGTCCGATGCCCATGATCCTCGGCTCCACGCCCACGAACGCCCACGAGACCAGGCGGCCGATGGGCGACAGCCCTTCGCCGGCGGCCCATTCGGCGTCGGCGATGACGGTGCTGGCCGACCCGTCGCCGATGCCGCTCGCGTTCCCGGCCGTGACGAAACCGCCCTTGCGGAAGTACGGCCGCAACCGGGCCAGCCCCTCCAGCGAGACGTCGGGGCGGATGTGCTCGTCGGCGGCGAACTCCTTTTCGCCCCTGCGGGTTCGGATGGTGAGGGGGACGACCTCGTCGGCGAAGCGGCCTTCGTCCCAGGCGGCCCGGGCGCGCACATGGCTGCGATGCGCCACCTCGTCGGAGTACTCGCGCGTCACCTCGTACCGGTCACCCAGTTCCTCGGCGGTCTGCGCCATGGTGAGGCCGCAACTGGTGTCTTCGAGGGCGGTCCAGAGCGAATCCTCGAAGTAGCGGCCGGGATCCCCCAGGCGGAGGTTGCCCCAGCGGGCGCCGCGCACCACGTGGGGCGCCTGGCTCATCGACTCGGTCCCGCCGCAGAGCACCGCCCGGGCGCCACCGTGGAGGATCTCGTGGGCCCCGCTGGCAATCGCCTGGAAGCCCGAGCCGCACAGCCGGTTGACGGTCAGGGCGGGAACGCGGTCGGGCGTGCCCACCCCCAGCCCGACGTGACGGGCGAGGTAGATGGCGTCGCCCGAGGTCTGGAGCGCGTTCCCGTAGACGACATGGTCGAGCCGGTCGGGCGTGAGGCCGGCCGCCTCCACCGCAGCCGTCCCCGACGCGACGCCCAGCTGGGTGGCCGACAGATGCTTGAGCGATCCGCCGAACGCCCCGAAGCCGGTCCGCTTTCCGGAAAGGAATACGATTTCTCTCGCGCTTCCGGTCATGTGCGGTTCTCTCGATCGGTCATGTGCAGTCTCCCTTGCATCAATTGCTTGCGTTCGGGCCCCGAGCGAGGGGCTCTTGGCGGCGGGCGTGCCCTATGGCCCGCTCAGCCGGTCACATATGGCTTCCCCGGCCGCCGCGGTCGTCAGGGCGCCCCCGAGATCGGGTGTGACCTGGCCGGTGGCGAGCGCGAGCCGGACGGCACGGTCGATGTCTCCCGCGACCGCGTCGTGGCCCAGGTGGCGGGCCATGAGGGCCGCCGAGCGGACAGCGGCGATCGGGTTGGCCCGTCCGGTGCCGGCGATGTCCGGAGCCGAGCCGTGAACGGGCTCGAACAGGGCATGACGCCCGGGGTGCAGCGTCCCCGAGGGCGCCAGGCCGAGCCCCCCGGTCACTTCCGCGGCCAGATCGCTGATGATGTCTCCGAACAGGTTCGACGTGACCAGCACGGAGTAGCGCCCCGGGCGGCGCACCAGATCCATGGCCATGGCGTCCACCAGCATGACATCGCTCTCGATCTCGCCGTACTCGGCGCGCACGTCGTCATACGTCCGGCGCCAGAGGGCGCCCGCGGCGGGGAGGGCGTTGGCCTTGTCGACCATCGTCACCCGACGGCTCCCCTCGGCGCGCGCGTACTCGAAGGCGGCCCGCACCAGGCGCTCCACCCCCTTGCGCGTATTCACATCCTCCTGGATCGCGATCTCATCGGGAGTGCCCTTCTTGAAGTGCCCGCCCATGTTCACGTAGGCGCCTTCCGTACTCTCGCGGAAGATGTCGATGTGGATCCCGCCGGCGGGAACCTCGTTCAGCGGGCAGTAACGGGCATCGAGCAGCTCGCAGGGCCGGAAATTGACGTAGAGGTCGAGGCGAAAACGGAGTCCCAGGAGTATGTCGCGGATGTGGCGGTTGTCGGGTACCCGGGGATCTCCCAGGGCGCCCAGGAAGATGGCGTCATAGTTCTCCGCGAGGCGGCGGATTTCGTCGTCGGTGACGGTCACGCCATCGCTCAGGTAGCGCTCGGCCCCCAGGTCCCAGTGCACGAAGTCGACCGCGGCGCCGTGCAGATCGGCCGCCGCCCGAAAACAGCGTACCGCCTCACGGGTGACGTCAACCCCGATGCCGTCTCCGGGAATGACCGCAACCCGCGCCGTCCCGGGGAGATCGGAGGCGGTCACGGGGTGGTCGGGGGCGGTCGCCGGGGGGATCCTCCGGCGGGAGCGGGCCCATCGTCGACGCGCGG